>NZ_BAABDH010000040.1:0-85953 GCF_039539525.1 Hymenobacter algoricola
CGGAATTTAAGGGTCGAAATTTTGCTGCACTTATAGTAGCGGTTAGCAGGCTGCATAACAGTAAGTTACGCCCATTCTCTTGACTTCTGCTTCCTAAGCCCCTTAATTTATTAAGGCATTGAAACAGAGGTGCCGAACTTGCCTCTGCTCCGTCCGGTCTGCTGTCAACCACGGATGTGGTAAGGGGACAACCAGCGTAACCAGGGCTGCTGACTTGGTAAAACACTAAAGCTGAGCCAGGGCTGCCAGGGCACAAAAAAAGCGGCCAGCTATGGAGCTGGCCGCTTTCTGTAGTGTTGACCCGAAGGTCGGTGCGTTACTTTCTGCGCACCGGAGCTTTTCTGGCCGGAGCCTTTTTCATCGGGGCTTTCTTTACCGGAGCAGCTTTCACTGGGGCGGCAGGAACTTCCGGGGCTACACCGTATTTCGTCTCCGCAGGGTTCGGGTCACCGGGCAGGTACACATCGAACTCTACGCGGCGGTTGATGGCGCGGCCGGCGTCGGTGGCGTTGTCAGCAATCGGCTTGGTTTCGCCGTAGCCATGCGACACGATGCGGTCGGCCGGGATGCCTTTGCTGAGCATGTAGGTGCGGGCCGAGGCGGCGCGGGCATCCGACAGACGCAGGTTGTAAGCATCATCCCCTTTGTTATCGGCGTGGGCCGAGATGCCGAGGAAGTAGTCCGGATAAGCGTTGAGGATATCCACCAGACCGTTCAGCGTTGGGAACGAAATCGGCTTCAGGGTAGCCTTATCGAACTCGAACTGGATGAACTTGGTAGCTTCCTGGAGTTTTTTCTTCTCCTCTACCTTCATCTCTGGGCAGCCTTTGTTCGAAGCTGGACCCGGACGGGCAGGGCAACGGTCCTGGTAATCCGGAACACCATCACCATCACGGTCGAGTGGGCAGCCGCTGGCATCAACCGGAACACCGGCCGGGGTACCTGGGCACTTATCGCTCGAGTCGATTACACCGTCGCCATCAGCATCCGGGCAACCTTTGAGCTCTGCTTTGCCAGGCGTGTCGGGGCAGGCGTCGTCGCCGTCGCGCATACCATCACCGTCGCGGTCGGGGCAGCCTTCCAGCGCCGCCAGGCCTTTCTCGGTGGGGCACTTATCCTGGTAATCCGGAACGCCGTCGCCGTCGCCGTCGAGTGGGCAGCCGGTGGCATCAACTGCAACGCCGGTTGGCGTGCCGGGGCACTTGTCTTTTTTGTCGCCTACGCCGTCGCCGTCCGTGTCGAGGGTTTTACCCAGGTTGAAGGTCAGACCGGCAGAGTGCTGCAGGTAGCGGTCGTTGATGTTGCCTTTCAGAGCCACGCCGTCGATCTGGTCGGTAGTAGCGTAGTGCTGGCTGGTTTCAACGAATGCCGAAATACCGGGCGAAAACTGGAACGTGATACCGGCGGCCCCTTTCAGGTCCCAGGCATAAATGTCGCTCAGGGCGTTGACTTGGCCATTGAGCGCAAACCGGTCGGAGCTGGCGAAAAATACGCCGGGAGCCAGGCTCAGGTAGGGAGCAAAGAAGCCGTCCTCTTTCAGGGCCCAGCCGTTGTTCAGCTTAAGCTTGATCGGAACGCCGATGTTGACCACGTTGGCGCGGAAGCCGCTGAACGGAAAAGCAGTGTTCTTGGGCGGCGTGCCCGAGAAAGCCATTTCGCCATAGCTCATGTCCAGGCCCAGGTCGATGCCGGGCGTGACGTAGCGGCTGAGTTTGAGGCCAGCCCCGAACTCAATCTTGTTTTTGTTGAACCATTCGGAACCCAGGTCGCCGTGGTACTGCCAGGTCGTGCCGTACAGGCTGATGCCCGTCTTTCGTTCGGAGCTTTGGGCGTGCCCCGTGTGGGGCAGGGCAGCCACCAACGCCAGACCCAGCCCAAGGGCCTTTGCAGCGGATGTAAGAGGTAGTTTCATAGTAGAACGGGTTGAAAAGTCAGACTCATTTAGTATTGAGTCGAGCCTATATACCGGCGGCCGGACGATAAGGTTGTTTCAAAATGGTTCCTGGCGGTAGCAGGCAAGGCCTCTGTTCGGGCTTTGGGCTACGGTAGCGCTTCAGAATGACAGGTAATCCGGGATATCGTGAAACCAGCCCTGAACGATACCGTAAGGGGGGGCTGGCTAGTATATTAAGACTCTGTTATTCAGGGACTAATAAGGATAGTCGGACGCCCAGAACTTCGCCGGCTGGAGCCGGTCCGGACGGCAGATAATGCTGAAAAATCAAAATAGTTATAGCCCAAAAAAATATTCATCCCGATCATCCAGAAACCACTAAAACCGTGAAATAGTAGCTGTAGGTAGGCAGCCGAACCCACTGGCCAGGCTGGCGGCCCGCAAAAAAAACCTCTTCCGGGGAAGAGGCTTTCGGTTCGTTAGCAGGCAAACAGCAGCTTAGTGGTTGATGGGAACTTCAACGAGGAGGAAGTGGCTTTCCGCGGTGCATTTCACCGTCACCGCGTCGGTGTTCCACAGACCGATACTGTCGCGGGGCTCCAGCGGCTGCCCATTTACCACGATGCTGCCCGACATCAGGAACACAAAGATGCACTTGTTGGGCGGCGGCAGCGCGTAGCTGGCGGTCTGGCCTGCCTCGAAGTAGCCGAGCGAGAGGCGGGCATTCTGGTTGATCCAGCAGTGGGCCGTGCCCTCCTCGTTGCTGACGATGGTGGTCAGCTGGTTTCGGCGCTTCTCGGCCGGAAAGCTGCGCTTCTGGTAGCGTGGCGTCACGTTCTGCAGCTTGGGCTCAATCCAGATCTGCAGGAAGTTCACCGCGTCGTCGCCGATGTTGTGCTCCTCGTGGCGCAGGCCGCTGCCGGCACTCATGATCTGCACCGAGTCGGTGCTGACTTCCTCAGCGTAGCCCAGGCTGTCCTTGTGGTTCATGCGGCCAGCCAGCAGCACCGAAATGATTTCCATGTTGGCGTGGGCGTGCAGGCCAAAGCCGCCGCCGGGCTGCACGAAGTCGTCGTTGAACACGCGCAGCAGGCCGAAGCCGGTGCGTTCGGGGTTCTGGTAGCTGCTGAAGCTGAGCGAGAAGTTGCTTTGCAGCCAGCCGATGTCCTTCAGGCCCCGGTCGGCGGCCCGGATGATACGGTGATGCATGGCGTTAGCTGGGCAGTTGGGCGTGGAAAGCAATTTCGGCGACCGGCTTGCGCTGGCGGGCGGCATTTTCCCGACCCAGGAAAGGCTCTTCCAAGTGCTCGGCCGCGCCCTGGTAGCCCAGGGCAATCATGACGGCGGGCTGCAGGCCGGCGGGCAGCTGGAAGGCTTCCTGCGCTTTGGCCCGGTCGAAGCCGCCCATAAAGTGCCCGTGCAGCCCAAGGGCCGTGGCTTCCAGAATCAGGTTGCCGTTGGCCAGGCCCAGATCGTGGAGGGCGCCGCCGTTGGGCGTGCCGTTGTCGTAGTGCGTCTTGGTGAGGGCCAGCACCAGCACGGCGGCGTTTTTGGCCCAGGGTTGGTTGCCCGCCATCAGGCAGTCGACCATTTTCCGGAAGGCCTCGGTATCGGCGCGGTGGGCGTAGATGTAGCGCCAGGGCTGCTCATTCATCGCGCTGGCGGCCCAGGAGGCGGCTTCAAACACCTGACCCAGCGTTTCGGGCGCAATGCACTGATCGGTAAAAGAACGGGGGCTCCAGCGGTTGCGGATCAGCTCAAGCACGGGGTAGGCAGTGGGGGCAGTTTTCATGGGCGAAAAATAAGCTAGTTGGCAGAAGAGGTAACACGAGTGGCGGGCGGCGGCCCCACGCCCCTCGTTACAAGGTATTTACAGCGTCATCGGCACGTCCATCAGCAGCACCTGGGCGTTGCTGTCGGCCTGCAGGCTGAACGAAGCGGTGTCCCAGACGCCAAACCCGTCGCGGCGGTGCAGCGGCTGGCCGTTGATGGTCACGTCGCCTTCGAGCACGAAGACATACACGCCGTTGCCGGGCTTTTTGATGGCGTACTCCGCCGCGGCGCCCGGCTCGAAGTCGCCGAGGCTGAACCAGGCATCCTGGTGAATCCAGACGCCGGCATCGTCGGGCGAGGGCGAAATCACCTGCTGGAACCGGTTGTGCCGGTCTTCGGCCCGGAAAGTCTGCTGGTCGTAGCGGGGCGGGACGCCGCGCTTGTTGGGGAACACCCAGATCTGCAAAAACTTCACTTCCTGGTCGCGGCGGTGGTTTTTCTCACTGTGCGCGATGCCCGTGCCGGCGCTCATCACCTGCACGTCGCCGCGGCGGATAATGGCCTGGGTGCCGGTGTTATCCTTGTGCTCCAGGTCGCCCGAGAGCGGGATGCTGATGATTTCCATGTTGTCGTGCGGGTGAGTACCGAAGCCCATGCCGGCGGCCACGGTATCATCGTTGAGCACGCGCAGCACGCCGAAATTCATCCGCTCCCGGCTGCTGTAGCCGGCAAAGCTGAACGTGTGGTAGGAGTTGAGCCAGCCGTGGCTGGCGTGGCCGCGCGAATCGGCGGTGTGAAGAACGGTTTGCATGGCAAAAGCGGAAAAGCAAGCGGCAGAGTACCGGCTGCGGGCCTTATATATGTACATACATAGATTAGGCCGAAAGGTTCAAGCTATATTTTCCGGGGCTTCGCACGGGCCAGTTTGGCCGGATCAAGCAACGTTGACCGACAACGGCCGTCAGTTGTCGGCTGCCGGTTCGGTCAGGCGGCGTTTTTGGCGCCGGCCGGCGGCCGGCCGAACTAGGCAGCATTGTGTAATTTGCCCGCCCATTCTCACTCTCTATTCCTCAAGCAGCACTTTATGCTCAGAAATTTCACCCGGAAGGTGGCCGCCGCGGCCGCGCTGCTCCAGCTGATTCTGTGGGTTCCGGCCCACGCCCAGTTCGGACCCGGTACTCAGTGGACCAAAGACGGTTACGGCTACATGCAGGCCGACAAGGACGAAATCGTGCAGCTCGACGCCCGCGACGGGTCCAAGCGTACGGTACTCGTCAGCAAGGCCCAGCTCACGCCCCAGGGCCAGAGCGCGCCGCTGGCCGTGCGCCGCTTCGCGCTGTCGGACGACGGGCAGAAGGTGCTGATCCACACCAACACCAGGAAAGTATGGCGCTACGACACCCGCGGCGACTACTGGGTGTATGACTCGGGCACCAAAACCCTCCAGCAGCTCGGCAAGGGCCGCCCGGAGGCGTCGCTGATGTTTGCCAAGTTCTCGCCCGACGGCAAGCACGTGGCCTACGTGAGTGAGCACAACCTGTACGTGGAAGACCTGGCCGGCAGCACCGTCAGGCCCCTGACCACCGACGGCACCAAGACGCTCATCAACGGTACCTTCGACTGGGTGTACGAGGAAGAGCTGGACGCCCGCGACGGTTTCCGCTGGGCGCCCAACAGCCAGAGCCTGGCTTACTGGCAGCTCGACGCGGGCAAGACCAAAAACTACCTGATGCTCAACACCACCGACCAGCTCTACCCGTTTACGGTGCCGGTAGAGTACCCGGTGGTGGGCGAAGACCCCAGCATGGCCCGCATCGGCGTAGTAAGCGTGCAGGGCGGCGCCACCACCTGGATGAAGATTCCCGGCGACGCCGTACAGCACTACCTGCCGCGCATGGAGTGGGCCAACAACTCCACCGAGCTCATCATTCAGCAGCTTAACCGCCGCCAGAACGAGAGTAAGATTATGCTGGCGACGGCCGCTTCTGGTGAAGTGAAGCCGCTGTACAGCGAAACTGACAAGGCCTGGGTGGACGCCAAGAACGGCGCCATCGGCTGGGACTGGATTGAGGGCGGCAAGCGCTTCGTGTGGCTGAGCGAGAAGGACGGCTGGCGCCACATCTACGCCATCGACCGCAAGGGCCAGGAAAAGCTGCTCACCAAGGGCGACTACGACGTCATTGAGCTGAGCCTTATCGACGAGAAGAACGGTACCATCTACTTCATGGCTTCGCCGACCAATGCCACCCAGACCTACCTGTACAAAGTAGCGCTGAAGGGCGGCAAGGCCGAGCGGGTGTCGCCGCAGGCGCTGGCCGGCTCGCACAGCTACGACATCTCGCCCAACGGCAAGCTGGCCCTGCACAACTTCTCCAACAGCGCCACTTTCCCGGTGGCCGACGTGGTGTCGTTGCCCGAGCACAAGCGGCTGAGCGGGGGCGAGGTTTCGGAGCGCGCCAAGAGCGTCAAAGCGCCCAAGACCGAGTTCTTCCAGGTGAAAACCGAGGACGGCGTGACCATGGACGGCTGGATGGTGAAGCCCGCCGACTTTGACCCCAGCAAGAAGTACCCCATCGTATTCTACGTGTACGGGGAGCCCGCCAGCCAGACCGTGACGGACCGCTTCGGCACCGGCTTCAACCGCCTCTACGCCGGCAACATGGCCGACGACGGCTACATCTACGCCTCAGTAGAAGGCCGCGGGGCCCCGGCGCCCAAGGGCCGGGAGTGGCGCAAGTCGATTTACCACAACATCGGCAAAATCAACATCCGCGACCAGGCCATGGCTGCCAAGGAGCTGATGAAGCGCTCCGCCTTCATCGACACCAGCCGCGTGGCGGTGTGGGGCTGGAGCGGCGGGGGCTCGTCCACGCTCAACCTGCTGTTTCAGTATCCGCAGATCTATAAGACCGGCATCTCCATTGCCGCCGTCGATAACCAGCTCAACTACGACAACATCTACCAGGAGCGCTACATGGGCCTGCTGCCCGACGACCGGAAGTACTTCGTGGAAAACTCCCCGCTGAACTACGCCAAGAACCTGCGCGGCAACCTGCTGCTCATCCACGGCACCGGCGACGACAACGTGCACTACAACAACGCCGAGCAGATGATCAACGAGCTGATCAAAAACAACAAGCCGTTTCAGATGATGGCCTACCCGAACCGCACCCACAGCATCTCGGAAGGCGAAGGCACCAGCCGCCACCTGGCCACCACCTTCACCCAGTACCTGAAGGAGCACTGCCCGCCCGGCGCCCGCTAAGCGGAACGTGAGTCAAGTAAGAAGCCCTCCGAAGCAATTCGGAGGGCTTTTTTGCGTCAGAACGATTGTAGGGACGCGTATTCGCGTCTCAGCGCGTGCTGATGTTGCGATAAACACCTGGTTCCGGTCGTTCAATGTAGAGACGGGAAGTGTCGCGTCTCTACATCATCTGTGCTGGTGTAACAAAGTCGTTCAACGCCGAGACGCGACTATGCGTCTCTACATCACCTTTCCCAGCCGCCGCACGGCCAGCACCCGGCCTTCCGCCGTCAGCCACTGCGTCAGGTACAGCCCAGCGGGCAGCCCGGCCACGGAAACCGAAGTTTCGCCGGCCCCGGCAGCTACCTCCCGCACCACCCGGCCGGTGGCATCCAGCAGCCGCAGCCGCGCGGCCCCGGGCACGGCCGTGGCCGTAACGGTAGTCAGGGCCGGGTTCGGATAAAGCTTAGCCGCGGCCTGATTTGCGGCGCTTGGCACCGCCAGCGGCCGGCACTGCATGGCGGCCATCAGGTAGCGCCACAGCTCGGTATCGAACGACGACACGGCCAGCCTAGGGCCGTCGGCCGAGTTGCCCTGGCGCACCACGACCAGCCCCAGGCTGGGCACCACGTAGATTTTCTGGTCGTTTTTGCCCAGGGCCGCAATCAGGTCCGGCGGGGCCGTGGGCATCAGCGGGCCGGGGAAGCTGACCTGGGAGCCCGGCAGCCGGTAGGAGCTTTGCCCATTGAGCCACCACAGGTAGCCGTAGCTGCGGTTCAACGTCTGCGAGGATGTGGTCATGCGGCGGAAGTAGGCCGTGTCGCCCAGCACGGCGGTGCCGTTCCAGGTGCCGCGGGCCAGCGTCAGCAGGCCGAAGCGGGCCATGTCGCGGGCCCGGCTGTAGTACACATCATTCACCCACAGGCCCGCCATGCCGATACGGGAGGCCAGGCGCTGGTTGGTGTACTGGTTTATCGTCAGGCCGCTGGCTGAGGTCAGGACATCCTGGAGCAGGCGGTAGGGGCCGGTGTGGTAAGCCCAGCGGGTGCCGGCATCGGCCCGGTAGAGCAGGCAGCCGGCGGTAGTGCTTTCGTTGTCGCAGGGCGGCGGCGGCACGTCGTCGAGGCCCGTGGTCATGGTGAGCTGGTGGCGCAGGGTGATGAGGCCTTCCTGGCGGGGCGGGGCCGAGGTCCAGCCCCGGCCCAGGGTGTGGGAGGTGCTGTTGGTGAGGCGCAGCAGGCCTTCGCGCTGGGCAATGCCGACCACCGTCGCCGTGAGCGACTTGCCCGCCGAGGCCCAGTACCAGCTGGAGTCCTGGGTGAAGGTGCCGTAGTAGCGCTCCAGGACTATCCGGCCGTCCTTGAGCACGATAAACGACTTGGTATGCTTGCGGCCCAGAAAATTGTAGAGTGAGTCGAGCTGGGGCTGGCACCAGCCCAGGCTCTGGGGCGAAGTGGCGGCCCAGGTACCGGAGGCCGCCAGCGGCGGGAAATACAGCGTGGACTGGGCCCGGGCAGCCGGGAAAGAAAGCAGCAGACCAGCCAGCAACAGTACGAGTAAGGCGTGTTTCATACGACAGCAAAGTAAGGGGGAGCTGTCGGCTTGGATAATGTCCGGGCCCAGAAGTTTAACGGGCATCCGGCAGGATTACCGGGCTATTTACTCAGCACCGTGACCCCCGGCACACCATCGGCGCTGGTGTATTGCCCGTTGAGGCGGAAGCGGCGGCGGGCGTTGCGGTAGCAGGCGCAGCAGCCCTTGCCCGTTTCGCCGGTCAGCTCAATTTCCCGCACGTCGTAGCGGTGGCTGGTAGTGGGCAACACGACGCGGTAGGAGGCTTTTTCCGGCCGGAAAACGGTGGCTCCCACGGCGTTCAGGGCCGGTGCGGGTAAGCGTAATAGCTCTATTCCGGCGGGGTAGAAACGATACGAGCCCGACCCTGAGCGGATGGGTTGACGGACGGTATCCGCTGGCCCGGTAAAATCGGGAGTAGCGTAGCGCACTATATAGGCGGCATCAATTTCGGCTTTGCGGAAGCCAGTGGTGCGGGCTGAATCCAGGTCGAAAACCAGCCGCAGCTGATATTCTTCCACGGCGCACGCGTCGCAGTTTTTCGCGCCGCAGCCGCAGCTGAGCAGCATCAGGAGGCCCGAGCAGGTTATCAGCCAGCGCAGCAGGAGAGCAGGTTTAACAGGAGACACGGGAATCGGGATAAAACGTGGAGAAAGATAGCCAAATGGCGACAACGCGGGGAAAGAGAGCGAAGCGGCGGGCGCGTCGTACTTTTCCGTTCTCAAACGTATGGCCCCTGCTCCTTATTTCCCCGTCGTTTCGCGCCTCGCGCCCACGCCCAGCGGCTTTCTGCACCTGGGCAACGCCGTCAACTTCGTGCTGACCTGGCTGCTGGTGCGCCGCGCCGAGGGCACCCTGCACCTGCGCATCGACGATCTGGACCGCGCCCGGCTGCGCCCCGCCTACCTGGCCAACATCTTCCGCACCATCGACTGGCTGGGTATCGACTACGACCACGGCCCCACCGGCCCCGACGATTTCGAGCGCCACTATTCCCAGCGGCAGCATCTGGCCGAATATGAAGCCGTGCTGCGCCGGCTGGCGCAGGTGCCGGGGCTGGTGCAGGCCAGCACCCGCTCCCGCACCGGCGCCGCCGATGCCGTGGTGCCGCTCGACACGCCCGGCGCGGCCTGGCGCGCGCGGGTGCCGGATGAAACCGAAATCTGCTTTCCCGATGCCTGGCAGGGTGAAACCGTCGTGCCGCTGGCTCAGCTCATGCCCGACTTCGTGGTGCGCAAGAAGGATGGCGGGGCAGCTTACCAGGTAGCTTCGGTCGTGGACGATTTGCGGCTGGGTATTGACCTCATCGTGCGCGGCCTCGATTTGCAGACCAGCACCGCGGCCCAGCTCTGGCTGGCCCGGCAGCTGCCCGAAACTGCGGCGTTCAATGCCTCCCGCATCCGGTTCTACCACCACGGTCTGCTCACCGATGCCGCCGGCCGGAAGCTGTCGAAGTCGCAGCAGCAGCCTCTGGCTACCGGTATCGTAGGCGAAATGGCGACGCCCCGGCCGGTATATGCGGCCGTGGCCCGGCTGCTGGGGCTGCCTGTCGAAGCCGGGGAGTCGTTGGCAGCGCTGCGGGCGGCGTATGCCGGGCTTGCCTTACCGTAGCTCCTTCTTGAATTCCTCGGCCCAGTGGTCGGCCAGGCGGGTGGGCTCGGGCAGCTTGTAGCCGCGCAGGCAGGCCAGCGTCAGGCGCGTGGCCGTGGCCTGGTCGCAGCGGTGGCCGGGGCTCACAAACAGCGGCAGCACCTTGTCCTTGGAGCGGATAACTTCGCCCAGCAGCTCCCCGCTTTTCTCGGTCAGCGGGCTGATGCTGCCTTTGGTAATAGCCGGCTCCTGGTACACGCCGGTCAGCTTCTGCTTGGCTACCCCGAAGGTGGGCACATCGAGCAGTAGCCCCAGGTGGGCGGCAATACCCATGCGGCGCGGGTGGGCAATGCCGTGCCCGTCGACCATAATAACATCGGGCTTCTGCCGAAGCTTTTCGTAGGCTTTCAGCACGTTCGGCGCTTCCCGAAACGACAGCAGCCCGGGAATGTAGGGCACCTCCACCGGTCCCACGTGGTACACTTTCTCCACTACTTCCAGCGAGGGAAACCGCAGTAGCACGAACACCGATAGAATCGTTTCGGGCGTCGGAAACGACGAGTCGCAGCCGGCAATGAGGGTAGGTTCGTGGCCCAGCGGGAGCAGCCGGACGTGGGCGCGCATCTCCTGCTGCATCTGGGTCAGCTCCCGTACGATGCGCGGGTCGGCGGGCGGGTGGTAGGGGCGGTACATCGGGGAGTGGTGAGTGGGACGTCGTTACGCAGCAAAAAGCCCCGCCACCTGCTATACGGGCAGGGGCGGGGCGGGTGGGGGCGGACTAGCGGTTTAGGCCAGCACTGCCTGCTCCGGTTCGGCAGCGGACGCCTCAGCTGCGGCCCGCAGTCGGGCGCGCCAGCGCGGGTACAGCAGCAGCTGGCTCTGAATAAATACCCAGGCCAGAATCATGGGCACGGCTTTGAGCTTGTACACGTCGAAGTAGGCGTGGCGGACGGCCGGCGGGTTCAGGTCGGTAGCCGACAGGGTAGTAAAGATGAAGGCCAGGGCAAACAGCGCCCAGCCCAGGGGCGTGCTGCGGCGGTAGAGGATAAACCAGAACATAAAGCCCGCCACGGCAATAATGAAGGTCGGCGACTCGGCCATCTGGTTGAAGATAACCACAAAAATCAGGATGGAGGCCACGTAGAGGCGGCGGTAGTCGGCCTCGCGCCAGGCGCGGAAGTAGGCCAGCGGCGCCAGCAGCAGCAGCATCCCGATTCCCTGGACGATGCCCTTAGCCGTGGGCGCCACGCCAAACCAGGTTTCCAGCACGCCCATCAACGAAAGCTGAATGCCCGTCGCCGACTCGCGCACGATGTCGAACCAGCCCTGGTAGATCATCCGAAAGTCAACCCACGACACCACCAGCAGGGGCGAAAAGGCCAGCAGCGCCATCCAGGCAAAAGCAATAATGCCGTTGCGGATGGGCAGCGGGTAGAACAGAAAAATCAGGCCGATACCGATGCCGTACACTTTGATCAGGGCGGCCAGCGCCACGCACAGCGCAGCCCAGCCGTACTTTTGGTTTTCCAGGTTGATAAACGTCCACAGCATCAGCCCCACCAGCAGGCAGTTGGCCTGGCTGTTGTGCAGGGCCGTCATCATGTCAATCAGGCAGAGCAGCAGAAACAGCAGCTGCCGGCGCACATCCGGGAACAGGCGGCGGCCGGCGGTGTAGAACACGGCGTTGTTCAGCGCGTTCCAGGCCAGCAGCCCCAGCCAGTTGGGCATAAGGGCGAACGGGGCCATGAACAGCGCGAAAACCGGGCTGTACTTGTAGGTGTCGTCGTAGTACTCGGGGTAGGGCAGGTAGAGGTTTTTGCCTTCGAGCAGGTTGAAATAGGGCTTGACGAAAATCAGGTAGTTGTTGTACGAGGTCGGTCCTTTGAAATAGTGCTGGAACGTCACGATTATCGTGAGCAGCACGTACAGGCCCAGCACCAGGCGCGGGTTGAGCAGAATTCGTTCGATTCGGGTAGAAAGCATAAGCAGGGCACGGGTAGAAATCGGAGCCGAAAGTACGCGGAAAATCGACCGCCCCGCATTTTTCAGCCCGACGGTGCTAACCCGGCATCCGGCGGCTGCGTTAGGATCAGCACGCCGGCCCGCTGCTTCTGGCTGGGCTATTCCCCCTCATGAAAAAACCTGAACAACCCGCCACTACCGGCTCGGGCCCGCTCTTCGAGCGGATCTACTGCATCGATATTGCCGACTCCCGCCTGAGTGCCCACCAGCTGATGAAAAACATTCAATGCAACGTGGAGCACTACTCGCCCGATCTGCTGGCTGACTTCGAGAAGACCAAGGGCCAGCCTCACGGCTTGGCGCCGGACGACGAGTTCCGTATCAAAATCCTGGGGCCCTGGAACGGCACGGTGCGCGTCACGGCAGTAAGCGACGACCATTTTGAGCTCATCACGCTCGAAAACCACCCCGAGGCCGGCCGCATCCGGTTTTCCGTGCGGGCGCAGCCGGCCGGCGAAAAAGGCCGGCTGCGGTTTGAGATTCACTCCCGGGCCCGTTCCCGCGACGGCCTCGTTTCCTTCACCTACGATACGCTGGGCATTGGCAAAAACGTGCAGCAGCAAACCTGGGAGCTGTTCTGCACCACCGTGGCCGAGGAAAGCGGCGGCCGGGCGCTGGGGCCGGTGAGCGTGGAAACCATCCGGCACGACGAAGAAAATCCTAACCCCGAGCAGCATGGCTAACTCCCCCGCGCCCCCGCTCTGGGAGGTGCAGAAAGCCCGGCTCGAAGCCTACCGGGATGCTCAGGTCAACTTCGACCTGGACCGCGTGAGCGAGTACACCGCCGAAACCGGCTGGCGCATCGACGACTACGAAACCGAGCTGCCCGCCGAGCCCGCCGGCCCGCCCACGGCCAACGGGGCCTGGCAGGCGGCGCAGCAGATTCTGCGGGCCTACACCTTCCCGCCCTCCGACCTGATTACCGGCATCTTCGTGCCCGATACCCCGCTCGAAGAGCGGATCATGGTGCTGCGGGCGCAATTTCTGTTCTTCACCTTCTGGTTCGGCGTGCGCATCGGCGGCGTGACGGACGAAACCCGCACCCTGCCCGACGGTGGGCAGGAGCAGGTGTGGGGCTACAACTACCGCACCCTGGAAGGCCACTTTGAGCGGGGCCAGATTGAGTTCACGGTGCACAAGCACCTGGGCACCGGGCAGGTCATGTTCCGGATTCACGCCTTTTCGCAGGTGGGCCGCATCAGCAACCCCATCTACTGGCTGGGCTTCAAGCTGTTTGGCCGCACACTACAGCGCCGCTTCGCCCACCAGTCGCTGGAGCGGATGCGGGAGCAGGTGGAAACGGCCCTGCACAACGGGCCGCAAAGCTGATTTCCGCCCCAAACCTTCGCTCGGCTGCGGGGTTATAGACCTTCGCACTCTTCCTTGCTACAAGACCAAAACCATAAGACCAAAACCATGATTTCAGCAAAAGGCTACGCGGCTCCGGTCGTGAATGCACCCCTCGAACCGTTTTCCTTCGAGCGCCGCGACGTCGGTGCCCACGATGTGCAGATCGAGATTCTGTTCTGCGGCGTCTGCCACTCCGACCTGCATCAGGTGCGCGACGAGTGGGGCGGCTCGATGTTCCCGATGGTGCCCGGTCACGAAATCGTGGGCCGCGTGGTGAAAGTGGGCGACCACGTGAAGAACTTCAAGGCCGGTGATCTGGCCGGCGTGGGCTGCATGGTCGACTCCTGCCGCACCTGCCCCAGCTGCGAGGAAGACCTGGAGCAGTACTGCGAAGCCGGGTTCACGGGTACCTACAACGGCACTGAGAAGGAAACCGGCAAGCCTACCCAGGGCGGCTACGCCAACCAGATTGTGGTGAACGAGCATTTCGTGCTTACCATCTCCGACAAGCTGGCTCTCGACCGGGTAGCGCCGCTGCTCTGCGCCGGCATTACCACCTACTCGCCGCTGCGGCAGTGGAAGGTGGGCGCCGGCCACCGCGTGGGCGTGATGGGCCTGGGCGGCCTGGGCCACATGGCCGTGAAGCTGGCCGCGGCCATGGGCGCCGAAGTAACCGTGCTCAGCACTTCACCCAGCAAGGAAGCGGATGCCAAAGAGCTGGGCGCCCACAAGTTTGTGGTGACCAAGGACGAAGAGCAGCTCAAGGGCGTCACCAACTACTTCGACTTTATTATAAACACCGTATCGGCTCCGCTTGATATGAGCCTGTACGTGAACCTGTTGCGCCGCGACGGGACCATGATTCTGCTGGGCGTGCCGCCGGAAGCCCCGCAGCTGCATGCTTTCAACCTCATTGCCAAGCGCCGCCGCATTGCCGGCTCCCTGATCGGCGGCATTGCCGAAACCCAGGAAATGCTGGACTTCTGCGCCGAGCACAACATCATGTCCGACGTGGAAGTGATTCCGATGAGCCAAATCAACGAGGCCTACGAGCGGATGCTGAAAGGCGACGTGCACTACCGCTTCGTGATTGACATGGCAACGCTGTAAACGGAGTTTTAGCCCGCTTGCCTTCCTGAAAAGGCCCTTCCGAATCAGCTTCGGAAGGGCCTTTTTTTGCGTACGCACGCGGCGTGAAGTCCGCTATTCTTCCTCGTAGGGAAAGCTGAACGCACCCGTCATGGTGAAGCGCCGGGCCCCGCGCCCCGATTCGCAGACCTGGCAATGGTAGGAGCCGGTCAGCACGTGGTGGATGGTGTCGACGGCGGTGATTTTGACCACCCCGGGGTTGTCGGGACAGGACTTGGAGTAGGCCGCCACTTCGCCGTAGCGGTAGGAGGCGTCGCGGTTGTGGCCGCTCAAAATTTCCTGAAAAGCGTAGGTGCCGGGCGCCAGCGGAAACCGGTCAATCAGAATGGTGAGGCCCTCGCCGTCGGGGTCGTTGGCGCGTACCACGTTGAGGCGCAGCGTGCGGTCGGCCCCGACGAAGAGGCGGGAGCCGAGCGTGTCGGTGGCAATGGGCAGACCGTTGATGCGCAGCGTGAGGGTAGCGGGCGGCGTGAAGGGCGCCGCCGGGCTGAAGCTCAGCAACGCCAGCAGCAGCAGGCCGGGGAGAAGAAAACGGGCAATCATGGCGCAGGTACGTTGGGGAGCAGAAAGACAGTGCGGTAGCTAAAAACCAGGCCGGAAATTGCCGGATACGCTACTTTTTAATCGTCTGCCATCCTGAGCAGTACCCAGAAGCTGCCTGCTTGAAGCGACAAGCTCTTTTTCAATGCGCGCTAGCTTTTGTCATGGGAGGCAGAAAGCTCAGCTCAACAGAAAAGCTTTGGGGTAGGGGAAGCAGCAGGTTCTTCGCGCTGCTCAGCACGACAGACGATCTTTAGGCTCCAGCGCCCGGTGATTTCCAAACAGAAACCGCCCAGGCACTGGTCCGGGTGGTTTTTTAGCAGCCGAACAGTCGGGCTTACAGCTTACTGAATACGTACGGGTCCTGCTCCACGTAGTCGTTGGCCTGCAGCTGCACGGAGGTCACCTTGCCGCCTTCCACCTTGAAAATGGCCGGCTGCACGCCAAAGACGAGGTTGGAGTAGGTGCAGCGAAACTCGTTGCCGTCCATGTAGTCGAGCGTGGCGGTGAGGCCGGGGTGGGTGGGGAAGCGCACCAGCAGCTGCTGCTTGTTTTTGGGCGCGATGATAACCGAGCCGAACAGCTTGTTCTCGAAGCTGCCGGTGTAGCTGGCCAGGGGCAGGTTCAGCTTGGCCTTCTTGCTTACCCGCGCGTCCAGCTTCTTGGTTGGGTTATCGGCGAGGCGGTCGGCCAGGGCTACTTTCAGGCTCTGGGCACTGCGGTCCACGTAAGGCACGCCGAGGTAGCTGTCCAGAATCTGGTAGCGCAGGGCCTCGAAGAAGCTCTGGTTGTCGTTGTTGGTCAGGATGGCAATGCCCAGGCCCTCTTCCGGCACGAAGCACACGTTGCTGACTTGGCCGGAAGCCCCGCCGGTGTGCCAGAACACCTGCTTGCCGTTGTAGTCGGTGCTGAGCACGCCCAGGCCGTAGGTGGTGAAGTGGGTGGGCCGCACCGTCGAGCGGCGGGTGCTGAGCAGGGTGTTGGCGTCGCGGGTTTTGCGCAGCACGCTCCAGGGCAGCACGCGCCGGCCCTGGTAGCGGCCCGAGTCGAGCTGCAGCTGCAGCCACTTGCCCAGGTCCGTCACGTTGGAGGTCATGCTGGCGCAGGGCCCCATGTTGTCCCAGTTGTCGAAGGGCACCTGGGCCAGGGGGCCGAAGGTGTTGGAGTAGGCCAGGGCGTGGTTGGGCTGCTGCTCGAAGCCGGCCGAGTTCATCGAGGTGCTGGTCATGCCCAGGGGCTTGAGGATGTTCTGGCGCACGTATTCCTCCCAGCTGGTGCCGCCGGTAGCGGCCGGAATCACCTGGCCCGCGGCTACGAAGCCGGCGTTGCAGTAGCCGTACTCGCGGCGGAACTGGCCGCCGGGCTTCATCAGGCGCATGCGGTAGATGATGTCCTCGCGGCTCAGGTTGGAGTTAAAGAAGCTGAAGTCGCCCTGGAAGGTCTTGAAGCCGAAGTGGTGGCCCATCAGGTCGCGCACGGTTACGAGGCGGGAGGCGGCCGAGTCGTAGAGCTGGTAGTTGGGCAGGTATTTATTGACCCGCTCGTCGAGCGAAATCTGCTTTTCCTCATCCAGCTTGGCCAGCGCGGTGCCGGTAAACAGCTTGGTGTTGGAGGCAATCATGAACAGCGTGCTGGCATCCACCGGCTCGGGCTTGCCCACGGCGCGCACGCCGTAGCCCTTGCTGACGATGACCTTCCCGTTTTTCACCACCACAATGGCCAGGCCGGGCAGCTCCCACTGCCGGAGGCCGCGGGCCACGTACCGGTCGAGGCTGTCGGTGAGGAAGCGGTTGGCGGGCGCCGTCTGCGCCGCCGCGGGTTGGGCCGCCGCCAGCAGCAAGCCGCCGAGGCCAAAACCCGTTTTCAGTAAAAAAGCACGCATGTACCAAGCAGTGGAAATGTGGGAGATAGAAGAGTAAAGATACCGGCAAGCTGCGGGAAGCGGAAAGCATTCGGGAAGTTGCATCCGGGAACTGTAAGGCGCCGGACGCCGACTTACTCGCCGCCGTTGATCATATCCGAAACGATGCCCTTATTCTTGGTCGATTCGGCCCACACCACGCCCAGCACGTGCAGCCCGGTAAAGGCCATGATCAGGTACATCGTCACGTTGTGAACCTCCTTCACGGTGTGCTCCAGCTGGTGCAGAAACTCAACGTCGTCGGCATAGATCAGTACCAGCCCGGTCAGCACCATCACCACCAGCATCAGGTAAAAGGCGAGGTAGGAGTACTTGACCACCAGGGAGTGGCGGGCATCCTGCAGGTCGACGCCCTGCTGGCGGAAGTACTGCCGCGCCGTGCCCAGCTTGACGGCAAACCGCTGCTGGCCGCGCTGAAAGAACTCCAGCCCGATGCGGCCCAGCAGCAGCACCGACAGCGCCACGCCCAGGTAGATGTGCCAGTCCCAGATGCGGTGGCTGATGATGCGCGTCAGCCCGCGCACCTGCTCCTTGCTCATCGTGACGCCCTGCTTCTGCAGCACGGCCTGAAACTCGGGCCCCACGGTCTTCATCTTCAGAATCACGAACAGAAACAGAATGGTAATCAGCAGGCCCGAAATGACGGCGGCACTGCTCCAGTGCCACAGCCGCAAAGCCAGGGAGTTCTTGTTGCCCACGGCGGGGTCGACGATGGCGGAGGAAGATACTTGCATCGGAGGAAAGGGTGGTAGAATGGCAGGTTGGCAAAGAAGCAGGAAGATAAGAACGGCAATTTACTCCTTTAGCGCGGCCTCAATGTCGGGCAGGTACACCTGGTCCAGGACCTCCACGCAGGGGTCGTGCCGGCCGTAGCCCTGCTGGTAGAGGGTGCGGGCCTGGCGGAAGCTGATGCGGGCGGAGGTGGCGTCGTGCAGCTGGCGGTAGGTGAGCCCCGGGTAGTACTCAAAAATCCGCTGCTCCTGGCACAGGTTAAAATCGGCGCGGTCGGGGCCGGGGTCGAAGACGATGGCCCCGACGTTCTGACCCGGCCCGGCCCGCCGCCGCGGCCGGGTTTGCCAGTAGGTGAGGCCGGCCAGGGCGGGTGCCAGCAGGCCCAGGGCCAGGCGGCTTGGGGGCATCGGCATACGGAATGAGGCAGGTAGAGAAGCGGCTTGGAGTTGCTAGGCCGTACGCCCGGGATAGATGGTCAGCGCCAGGGCCAGGCAGTCCATGGCCTGGTCCAGCACCTCGACATTGCGCACGTAGGCCAGGCGGGCTTCCTGCCGGCCCAGCCCGGGCGTGGCGTAAAAGCCCGCTGCCGGGGAAATCATCAGCGTCTGGCCTTCGTGCTCGAACTCCTCCAGCAGCCACTGGGCAAAGCGGCTGGTATCGTCGACGGGCAGGTGGGCCATAACGTAAAAAGCCCCGCTGGGTACCGGACATACCACGCCCGGCATGGCCTGCAGGCGCTTTACGAGCAGGTTGCGGCGGCTCAGGTACTCGGCTTTGGCGTCATCGAAGTAGGTAGCGGGCAGGTCGGTGGCGGCTTCGCCCAGCAGCTGGGCCAGGCCGGGCGGGCTCACCCGCATCTGGGCAAACTTCAGCGCCACTTCCTGCACGGCCCTGTTCTTGGTCACCAGCGCCCCGATGCGGGCCCCGCAGGCACTGTAGCGCTTCGAAATGGTGTCGATAAGCACCACGTGCTGCTCCAGCCCGGCCAGGTGCAGGGCGCTGACGTAGGGCGCATCGTAGCAGAACTCCCGGTAGGCCTCGTCGGACAGCAGAAACAGGTGGTGGCGCAAGCACAGGTCGCGCAGCTGCTCCAGCTCGGTGCGGCTGTACACGTAGCCGGTGGGGTTGCTGGGGTTGCAGACCAGAATGGCTTTGGTGCGCGGCGTAATCACCCGCTCCAGCTCGGCAATGGGCGGCAGGGCGTAGTCGTGCTCGATGTGGGAGGTGACGGGCACGATATGCACGCCCGCCGCCACCGCAAACGACGGATACGCGCCGTAGAACGGCTCCGGAATAATCACCTCGTCGCCGGGGTTCAGGCAGGAAAGCAGCGCAAACAGGATGGCCTCACTGCCGCCCGCCGTCACCAGAATATCCGGGGCAGCTACGTCGATGCCCACGCCCTGGTAGTAGTGGGCCAGCTTGCGGCGGTAGGAATCGTGGCCGGCGCTGGGGCTGTACTCCAGCACCCGGATATCGGCCTGCTGCACGGCGGCCAGCACCGACGGTGGGGTTTCGATGTCGGGCTGGCCGATGTTGAGGTGGTGAACGGTGAGGCCGCGCTGCTTGGCGGCGTCGGCGTAGGGCGTGAGCTTGCGAAAAGGGGACCAAGGCATTGCCTGCCCGCGCTGCGATACTTCCAACATAGCGGCAAGATAGGCGGCTGGGGTAGGAAAGCCCGCGGCAAACGCACTATTTATGCGGCCGGCCGGCTGGTGAGAGCGGGCCGGGCCAACAACTCCCGCCCCCGGCCGTTTTACCGGGCATGACCCAACCTCCAAGTCTGCCCGAAGTGTGGCTGCGCGGCCCGCTGCCCGGGTTTGCTCCCCTGCTCCAGCCCGTAGCGCACGCGCTGCTGCAGGCCCGCGAAGAGCTAACCAGCCTGATGGCGGGCTTTGCCGACGCCCTGCTCTGGCAGACGCCCGCCGGGCTGGCTTCCCCCGGCTTCCATCTGCAGCACCTGGCCGGCGTGCTGGACCGCCTGACCACCTACGCCCGGGCCGAGGTGCTGAGTCCGGCGCAGCTGGCGTATTTGCAGGCCGAAGGAGCAGGGCCGACTACCCCGGGCACCACGGCCGCGCTGGTGCAGGCCTTCAGCGCCCAGGTCGACCAGGCGCTGGCGCAGCTACGGGCCACGCCGGCGGCCAGCCTGCCGGAGAGCCGGGGCGTGGGCCGGGCCCAGGTGCCGGCTACCGTGCTGGGGCTGCTGGTACACGCCGCCGAGCACACCATGCGCCACCTGGGCCAGCTGCTGGTCACGGTGCGGGTGCTGCAGGCCGGTTTCACGGGTTAAAACGGATGTTTTTTCAGTTATTTGCTCAACTCATGGCACGCTCCAAAGACCGAAATACGCCGTCCGCGCCCATGGTGGGGGCTACTGTCGAGGAGTGCCGGCAGCAGCTGCTCCAACTCCTCAAAAGCGGGGAGTACGCGCTGTCCTGCGCCGATAAGGAAGGCTACCGAACGCTGTGCTGCTACCGCCAGGCCTACCTGTTCGTGGCCGTCGGCGACGAGGGCACCAGCGTGCTGCGCCTGCCCCACGACGAGGCGCTGCTGACTCATCTCGAGCAGCAGATCGGGGGGAAGTACGTGCCGGAAAACGGCAGCCTGCGCTGGACCTACGAGCTGACGGCCGCCGAAAAGCTGGAGCGGTGGCAGGCGCTGCAGGCCCGGCTGACGCCATTTGCCGAGTCCGGCCGCGGGTTTGTAGCCCGGGCGCTGCGGGAGCTGGCCGAAATTTTGGGTGTGCCGTAAGCCCGCTACCGTGCCCAGCACTAAGGGCAGCGGGGGCCAGGATGCCTGCAGCCGTACGGGGAAAGACAAAGTGCAGCTGCAGAAGAAGCCAAGGGGCGTTTTGGCATAAATTCTCCTAGAGGAAATATGCAGTGCCTGGCCGCGCGCCGGCCAACAATTAAGATCACCTGAGCGGGCCGAAGGCGGACAATGCTGCTGCTAAGCTCCGCCTGCACGGCTGAGAGGGGAAAGCTTAACCTAACACATTGATCCTGGTTGCCGTACACTGCCACAGTATTCACCTAAGCTTACCCACCATGGATAACCCGCAAAACTCCGGCCGCACCGGCCAGAATGACTATGGCCAGAACGACTACGGCCAGTCGTACTCCTCCACTTCTACTTCCACTTCTACCGATACGCTGGCGGATAAGGCCGCGCAATGGCTCAACAAGGGCAGCATGGGCGAAATGCTCGGCAAGCTCAGCACCACCCAGAAAGTACTCGGCGGTGCTTTGCTCGTGCTCGGCGCCGGCGCCCTGCTGCGCGGCAGCAAAGGGGGCTCAGCGGCTAAATCCGCGGCCAAAGGCGGCCAGGCCGGCACGCTCAACGAGCTGCTGTACTTCGTCAACGACCGGATCGAGGGCTACCAGCGGGCCGCCGACGAAAGCCAGGACGCCCAGCTCAGCGGCTACTACAAGCAGCTGGTCAGCCAGAGCCAGCAGTTTTCCAATGAGCTGAACGGCTACCTGCGTCAGCAGGGCGGCGAGCGGCAGACCAGCACCACCGCCAAGGGCAAGCTCTACCGCGTCTGGATGGATGCCAAAGCCGCTGTAACGGGCCACGACGAAAAAGCCATCCTCGGCTCCAATGTCTACGGCGAGGAGTGGGCCCTGAAAGCCTACCAGGAAGCCCTTGATGATCATACGCTGACCGGTACGCTGCGCCAGGCCGTGGAGCGCCAGTACGGCCAGTCGCAGAAAACCTACAAGGAGCTGCAGAAGCTGGAAAGCCAGCAGGCCTAAGCCGGCCGACGGGCTAAACTGAAAGCAGGGCATCCGATACCGGGTGCCCTGCTTTTTGGTGGACGGGCCAGGGCCAGCGGCCGGAGTGCTAGGCTTTGAACAGCCTCCGCTCGGCCCAGAACGTGCCGAAGGGAACCACGGACACCACCAGGGCCAGCAGCGCCTTGCGCCACGACCAGCCCAGGGCCACGCTCACCTGCACCACCAGCAGCACGTAGAGCACAAACAGCACGCCGTGGACCATTCCCACCACGCGCACCGCGTCGGGCTGCCCGGCCAGGTATTTTAGCGGCATAGCAATACCCAGCAGCACCAGAAAGGATACGCCTTCCAGAAAACCCACCACCCGCAGGCGGCCCAGCGAAGTCAGCAACAGAGAAGCAAGCATGATACGGGAGTTCAGATGAGGCCGCAAGGTACTACTGAACGATGCTTACCGGTGGCTGCCACCGGCCGGCCGGCGGTATCACCGCCCGCTGACCCTGCACGATGATTTGCCCGGTGTCGGCAGCAGTGTAGGCGTGGGGAAAAGCGGGCAGCGGGTGGCGCTGCACCAGACCGGCCAGCAGAGGGCGCACCTGGTACACGGCCATGCTGTCCACGCCCAGGGAGCCTTGGTAGGGGGTGTTGTAGATGGGGAAGCGGGAGTGGTCGGGGAGGGCCTGTTCGAATACGGGGTAACAGCCCACGGCGGAGCTCAGATTGAGTAGGATCAGGAAAAAGCCGAGCAGGTAAAACGGGCTGCCCGCCACCAGCAAGCCCAGGTACAGCAGCACCGCTGCCCGCCGCCACCACTGCTGCCGGCTGAGCAGCAGCAGCGTGCCGGGCCCCAGCACAACCAAGCCCAGCAGCATGAGCAGCTCGCCCAGGTTGTTGAGCAGGACGGACTCAAACCGAACCTCGGCGCAGTAAAGCCCGAAAGCCAGGGCCGCCAGGAGGGTGAGAGTCCCAAAAAACCGGATCAGGATGGGGTAAATGGAAATAGAGGCAGGGGGCATAAAATAAAACAGGAAAAGAATTAACAACGCTTTGAGTCGGCCGGGGAAGTAGACTCCGTGGCTACCAGGCTACCAGGCTACTACATCTGCGGAAAGATGGCGCCGCCGGATCGACGCCCGGGGCAAGTACCAGTTCCTGCGAATATACAGGCAACGCTATGCGCGGGCGGCGCATCTGTCGGGGAGTACGCCAGCCAGAAGCAATCCGCTTCTCCCGCGCGGCCGAACATCTATCCTCGTTGCTCTATGAAAATTTCCCAAACAACCCGCCAAAGCAGCCTTAAGTGGCTGCTGCTCGTGCTGCTGACCTTCTTCTCTTATCAGGCTTCGGCCCAGGTCCCCGCCGACAGCGTCGATCAGCTCGTGCAGCGCGCTATGCAGCAGCTGCGGATTCCGGGCCTGCAGCTGGCGGTGGTCCGCCACGGCAAAATCGTGAAGCTGGGCAGCTACGGCGTGGCCAACGTGCAGGACTCGGTGCCGGTGACTACGCAAACCCGCTTTTTCCTTAACTCCATCACCAAGGCCTTCGTGGGCGTGGCCGTGATGCAGCTCGTGGAAGCCGGCAAGCTGGATGTGGCCGCGCCGGTGGGCCGCTACCTGCCCGAGCTGCCCGCCGCCTGGCACCCGGTCACCGTCCGGCAGCTGCTCACCCACACCTCCGGCCTGCCCGACATTATGCCGGAGGACGCGCTGGTAACTGAAAACAACGAGAAAACCGCCTGGGCCCAGGTGCAAACCCAGCCGCTGGACTTTCCGGCCGGCGAAAAGTTTGCCTACAACCAAACCAACTACCTGCTGCTGGGCCGCCTTATCGACAAGCTCAGCGGGCAGCCCTTCGCCGAGTTTGTCCGGCAGCGCCAGCTCGACGTGGTCGGCATGCCCCGCACCAGCGCCGGCGATGCCCACGACGTGCTGCCCCACGGCGCCCGCGGCTACACCTTTACTCACTACAGCAACGGGCAGGTGCGCCGCGGCAAGGAGCTGCGCAACCTGTTCGAGGTGTTTCCGCCGTCCCTGCGCTCGGCCGCCGGTAGGAGCTCCACGGCCGAGGAAATGGCCCGCTGGCTGATTGCCCTGCAACAGGGCCAGCTGCTGCAGCCCGCCAGCCTCCCCACGCTCTGGACGGCCGGCCGCCTCAACGACGGCTCCGAGCGGGGCTTCGGCGGCAAGCTCACCGGCTACGCCCTGGGCTGGCCTACGGTTACGCGGGCCGAACACCCGGCCGTGGCGCCGGTGGGCGGCGGCCGCTCCGCCGTGTTCGTCTACCCCCAGGACGAGCTGGCCATCGTGGTGCTGACCAACCTGCAAGGAGCCAGCCCCGAGCGGTTCGTCGATGCGCTGGCGGCCCATTACCTGCCCGATATGCGCGTGGCCGACGGCTTCGGCCTGCCGCCCACCCTGCGCGCCCTGCACCGCACCCTGCGCCGGCGCGGCTTCAGCCACCTGGAAGAAGAAGTGAAGAAAGCCCGCCGCCAAAACCCGGCCTACGCCCTGCCCGAGGATGCCGTCAACGCCTGGGGCTACTCACTGGTGGAGCAGGGCCAGCTGACCGACGCGCTGGCCGTGTTTCAGCTCAACGTCCGCCTCTACCCCGGCAGCGCCAACGCCTACGACAGCCTGGGCGAAACCTACGCCGAGGTGGGCAACAAACCCCTGGCCACCAAGAACTACCAGCGCGCCCTGGCCCTGAACCCCAAAAACACCACGGCCGCGCAGTATCTGCAAAACCAGTAAATCCCGGTAGCTGAGGCTTAGCCCAGGAAAGTCAATCCGGCCGGTTTAAAAGCGCTTTATGCTCATCGGGCGGCCACTTGGCCGAAGCATCTGCCGCTACATTGGACTAGTAATTTAAATTCGTCTGTCATCCTGAACGGAGCAGAGCGAAGTGAAGGACCTTCCTCCAAGTCTCTGCGAAAATTGATTCAGTGCAAAAAGCCCTTTCCTTCGCTATGGAAAGGGCTTTTTGCATTGAAGTTAGCCTGTAAGCTAAAGGACGAAGGTCCTTCGCGGGCGGCCGCCAGATAAGGGATGATGGATGATATCGGGGTGGTTATTGAACGTTCGCCCGCCAATTGCCCGGGTTCCGGACTTGCTGCGCCCCTGCCCGGAATGACGCGGATACCGTCGGGCCTTACGGTCGAGTGGGCTGGGCCAGGCGCTCCAGCAGCACGGCGGGCTCGTCGTGGTAGGTGGTGCGGGCGTACTCGCGGTAGCCGAACTTCTCGGCAATGCGGCGGGAGGCCCCGTTGTCGGGGTGCATGAGGCAGACGGTGCGGGCGCCCCGGAAGTGGGCGTCGCCCCAGGCCTGCACGGCCCGCACGGCTTCGGTGGCGTAGCCGCGGCCGTGGGTGGCGGCATCGAGCACCCAGCCGATTTCCGGGGCCTCACCGATGGCCGGCTCGATGGTGCGCTTGCGGTCCACGAAGCCGACGGAGCCGATAAAGCGGCCGGTGGCCTTTTCCTCCACGGCCCAGAAGCCGTAGCCCCGCAGCGTCCAGTGGCCGGCGCTGCGCATCAGGGTGCTCCAGCAGTCTTCCTCGCTCATGGGCTTGCCGGTGAGGTAGCGGTAGAAGTCGGGCTGCTGAAACATGGCCAGGAAGGCCGGCAGGTCGGCGGGGGAGTAGCCGCGCAGCCACAGGCGGGCCGTTTCCAGGACCGGGACGGGGTGGTGGGGAGCAGGGGTGGGCATGGGGATTGGTAGTGTAGGAGGGTAGGAAGGCGAAAGATAGGGGAGGGGAAATATAGCGGGCACGGTCGCCACAGGCTTGGGCATACTCGGAAACTGCCTGGGCACAGTCTGGAAAGGCTTGGGCACGGCTTGGAAGCCGTTGGGCACCATCCGGCAGTCGTTGGGCAGCTTCCGGGAGGCTTGGGCACCATCCGGCAGTCGTTGGGCCGGGTCCGGAAGTCGTTGGGCAGCCTCTGAAAGTTGTTGGGCCGGGTCGGGAATTTAATGGGCGGGAGCCGGTAGTAGCAGCGCGGTATTTCTATATATTACACTTATTGTTCAACCTGTTACTGTTCTAGCTATGGATGCTGTAAAACGCGGATTTCATTGTCGGATTGATGAGCTGGTGCCGCTGGCCCGCCAGCTGCGGGCGAGCTACGTGCGCGACCAGGCCGGCTTTAAAGAGCTGTTGCCCGACGACTACACGGCGGCCTTCCTGACGGACTTCGACCAGCGCTACGCCGCGGCCGACGCGCTGGAGGAAACCTCGGTGCAGGTGGCCCGGAAAATGGCGTTCACCCAGCGCATCCACGAGCTGTATGCGCAGCTGCCGCAGCAGCTGGATTTCCTGGAGGCCCGGGTGAGCCGCGCCGAGGCGCTGACGGTGCCGGCCAGGCGCTTCGGCATCGTGCCGGCCCGGCAGGCCCGCAACGAAGACGACCACCCGGCCCTGGAAGCGGCCCTGAAAACGCTGCTGCAAAACATTGCGGCCAACGAAACGACCCTCGGCAAGAAGGGCCACAAGGCCGCCGACACCACCCGGCTCCAGGACCTGCACGACGCGCTGGTGGCCGAAACCACGGGCCGCGGCACCCAGATGAGCAGCCAGAAAAGCAACACCTAGGGCAACATGGGCACCCTCAACGGCCTCTTCCAGGTGCTCAACCAGCTGGCCAAAGACGGCAAGGCCCTCTACGCCCGCTCCGACAAAGCCCGGCGCGACGACTACACCCTGAGCAAGGTGCTCAAGCGGGTGCGCCGGGAAATGAGCGGCACGGATAAGGAAGCGCCGCCAGTGAAGTAAAGCGCGTGGCTGGTACTGCAAACAGGGTTCCCGGGAACGGGAACCCTGTTTTGGTTTTACCCGGGACTGGGTCTGTTATAAGCTGGCGCGCGTCTGCGACGCGTGCCGGGTGGTTTCGCGTCTCTGACGCGGCCGTTGCACGACTCCAGTCATCGGTCCGGCCGATTCGCGTCAGAGACGCGGTGCCGGGAGACGCGCGTCTCCCGGCGGTGCCCTGTTTGGGTTTTACGCTGGTTTCTCTGGTGCGAGTTTAGCGCAACGTAACTTATGACTAGCCCTGCCGGGAGGCTGTGCCTCCCGTTAGAACGATATGGTTGCGCCGTTTGGTAAGCAGCGCGAGGCCGGCTTGCCGCTGGGCGGCAGTGGAGGTACAACCTCCACCTTATGGCTAGTCACGAGTTACGCTGCGCTAAACTCGCGCCAGTGGGGGGCGAGTTTAGCGCTTCGGCATCGAGCAGGCCCGCCGGGCCCGCAATAACAACGACCACCCGGCCCTGGCCGCGGCTCTCAAGACCCTGCTTCAGAACGTCGAGGCCAATACCGCCGCCCTCACCCAGAAAGGCCAGAAGCCCGCCGACACCCAGCGTTTGCAGGACCTCTACGCCGCCCTGCGCCAGGAAACCACCGGTCAGGGCATGAAGATGAGCACCCAGAAGGGTGCCGAGTGACGACTACGCCGGAGCGGCTATGCCGCGAGCGTCCCGCGCCGCGTGGTTTTGTGCTGGCGGCACGGACGGATTCGCAGCCCAGCTGCTCAGCGCGTAGTGGTCACTCGGCACAGCCGAGCGACGGCGGGGTTTTAACTTTAGGCAAAACCCCGCGCCGGCCTTACAGCCAACGCGGGGTTTCTTATTTGGCTTCTGCCAAGCTACTACATCCGGGCAATAACCTCGTCCCCGAACTCACTCGTCTTGAGCAGGGTGGCGCCTTCCATCTGGCGCTCGAAGTCGTAGGTGACGCGCTTGGCGGCAATGGCGGCTTCGATGCCTTTGTAGATCAGGGCGGCGGCTTCCTGCCAGCCCAGGTGCTCGAGCAGCATGGCGCCCGACAGAATCACCGAGCCGGGGTTTACCTTGTCCTGGTTGGCGTACTTGGGGGCCGTGCCGTGGGTGGCCTCGAAGATGGCGTGGCCGGTGAGGTAGTTGATGTTGGCGCCCGGCGCGATGCCGATACCGCCCACGATGGCAGCCAGCGCGTCGGAGATGTAGTCGCCGTTCAGGTTCAGGGTGGCCACTACCGAGTACTCGGATGGGCGGAGCAGAATCTGCTGCAAAAAGGCATCGGCGATGCTGTCCTTGATGAGCAGCTTGCCGTTGTCGAGGGCCGCTTTCTGCTGGGCGTCGGCCATTTCCTGGCCCTGCTTGGCCAGGGTGCGGTCGTACTGGGCCCAGGTGTAGACCCGGTCGCCGTATTCCTTCTCGGCCAGCTCATAGCCCCAGGTTTTGAAGGCGCCCTCGGTGAACTTCATGATGTTGCCCTTGTGGACGATGGTCACCGACGGCCGCTTGTGCAGCAGGGCGTACTCGATGGCGGCGCGCACCAGGCGCTCGGTGCCTTCCTTGCTCACGGGCTTGATGCCGAAGGAGGACGTTTCGGGGAAGCGGATTTTCTTCACGCCCATCTCATCCTGCAAAAATTCGAGCATCTTCTGGGCCTGCGGGGTGCCGTTCATGTACTCGATGCCGGCGTAGATATCCTCGGTGTTTTCGCGGAAGATCACCATGTCGGTCAGGTCGGGGCGCTTCACGGGGGAGGGTACGCCCTCAAACCAGCGCACCGGGCGCAGGCAGGCGTAGAGGTCCAGCTCCTGGCGCAGGGCCACGTTCAGGCTGCGGATGCCGCCGCCGACGGGGGTGGTCAGGGGGCCCTTGATGCCGACCAGGTATTCGCGGAAGGCGTCGAGGGTTTCGTTGGGCAGCCAGTTGCCGGATTGCTTGAAGGACTTCTCGCCGGCCATCACCTCTTTCCACATCAGCTTCCGCTCCCCGTTGTAGGCCTTGGCCACGGCGGCATCGATAACGCGCACGGAAGCCGCCCAGATGTCCGGACCCGTACCGTCGCCTTCAATGAACGGAATGACGGGCGTATTCGGCACATTCAGCTTGCCGTTTTTGATGGTGATTTTCTGTTCTGCCATTGTTAAAAAGTTGCCAGTGGTTAGGTGGCAGTTATTAGTGTTTGGGTTGTTTTGAAGGAGAAGCCGCCGTTTGGACTGCTATCATTATTCATTTGTCATCCTGAGCCTGCGAAGGACCTTCCTCGGATATCCTGCCAGCCTTGCTCAATGAGAAAGCCAGGGCTTAGCTCAGGGAAAAGGGCTTGGCAGTGAAAGGAGGAAGGTCCTTCGCTTTGCTTCGCGCCGCTCAGGATGACAGACGGATTAACATGGCGGGTACTGGTTAATAGCCGAAAATCTCTTTCAGCGTGAGTTGCTGGACCTGGCCGTACTTGGCCAGCTCCTTGAAGTTGAGGCGGTCTTTGGAGCCGATAACCAGGATGGTCTGGTTCTGGCCCTTGATTTTGGCTTGCTGAAACTGGCTGAGCTGGGCGAAGGTCAGGTTGGGAGCCTGCTCGTAGACGTCGCGGCGCAGGTCGTAGTCGAGGCCCAGGCGCTTGGCGCGCTCGTAGCTGAAGAGGATGTCGGACTTGGTGATGCGCTCGGTGGCGATGCTGTTGCGGATGGCGTCCTTGGCAATCTGCAGGTTGGCTTCGGCCACGGGCATGTCGGTGAGCAGGGCTTCCATGCCGGCCATGGCCTCGGGCACCTTGTCGCTCTGCGCCCCGATGTAGGACAGGATGTAGTTGGAGCGGCCCAGCTTGCTGGCGTTGGCGTAGCTCGACGACACGGCGTAGGCCAGGGCCTTGGACTCGCGCAATTCCTGAAACACGATGCTGCCCATGCTGCCGCCGAAGTACTCGTTGTAGAGGCTGGTGGTGGGCACCAGCTTCTTGTCGTACAGGTCGCCCTTGGTCAGAAACAGGATTTCGGCCTGCACCATGTTGTAGTCCACCCAATAGACCTTGCGGGAGTTGATGGGTTGCTCGGCGAAGTCGTTGTCGGCGGGTACGGGCAGCAGCTTGGTGGGCGTCTTGTGCAGCTTTTGTAGAGTCTCTACTATACCTGGTAGTAGTATTAAGAGTATATCTGGGTATTTCTTACTTTCCTCTACCGATTCCTTACTGTATCGGGTACTAGTAAAACGCGGCCCATAGTACAGCACGCGGTGCTGATAGCTGGTGAGCTTTTTGGTCAGGGCCGTGAGGTCCGTTGGTTTCAGGGCCAGCAGCTGCTTTTCGCTCAGCTGGCTGGTGAAGGAGTTTTTGGGGCCGTACTTGGCGTAGTTGACCAGGGCCTGGTTCAGAATCACCTGCTTGTTGAGCTTGGCATCCTTGCGGGCCTTGAGCGTGCCGGCTACCATCGCTTTCAGCGCCGCGGCGTCGGGCTTGGGGTTGGCCAGCAGGCTTTCGAACAGCTGCAGGGCCGGCTCGAAGTTCTGATCCAGCCCGCTCAGGCTGACGAACACCCGGTCGGGGCCGCTGGATACGCTGAACGAGCAGCCAAGCTTGTAGAACTCCTGCTGGAGCTGGGCGGCGGTGTACTTGTCGGTGCCCAGGTACTGGAGGTAGTCGGCGGCCAGGCCCAGACGCGGGTCGTTGTTGGTGCCCAGGTCGAGCACGTAGTAGAGGCTGAAGAGCTGGTTCTCGGTGTTCCGGGTGTAGTACACCGGCACGCCGGAAGCCAGCTTCAGCTCCTGAATGTCCTTTTTATAGTCCAGGAACACTGGCTGCAGCTCGGGCGCCTTCTGGGCCGTCACTTCCTTATAGAAAGCCGACGCGGCATCCCGATTCACGGGTACGGGCGTAATGGCGGGCTTCACCACTTTGGCAGCCGTGAGGTCCTTGCCCGTGCGCTTGTAGATCAGGGCGTAGTTCGGGCCGTAGCTTTTCTGGGCGAAGGCCACGACTTCGGCCTTGGTGATCTTGCCGAACTCGTCGTACTGGGCCAGAAAGTCCTGCCAGCTTTCCCGGGCCACGAAGGCCGCCACAAAGGCGCCGGCGCGGGCCTCGTTGCTTTCGTAGCTCTTGGTGCGCTGCAGCTGCTCGTTGTTGATGATGGCCGGAATCAGCCAGTCGGGGAAGTTGCCCTTTTTGATTTCCTCGAGCTGAGCCAGCAGCAGGTCGCGCACGGCGGCCAGGCTCTGGCCCTGCCGGGGCGTGCCGTAGAGGATGTGGGAGGAGTAGTCGTTGTTGACGTCGGCGAAGGAGGTGGCCTGCAGCACCTTCTGCTGCTGGTTCAGGTTCAGGTCAATCAGCCCGGCCTGCCCGTTGGTCAGGATCTTATCGACCATGCGCACCAGCAGCGCCTCGTGGGTGGTGGTGCCGGGAAAGCGGAAGCCGACCATTACGTTCTCCGCATCCGGCCCCAGCACCTGCTGCACCACGGGCGCGGTGAGGGGCGCTTCCTGAGCGGGCGTAAACGCGGGCACCGGCTTGCTGGGCAGCTTACCGAAGTACTGGTCGATAACGCGGATGGTCTGGTCGTAGTCCAGGTCGCCGCTCAGGCACAGGGCCACGTTGTTGGGCCTGTAGTACTGCCCGAAGTACTTCTTAATCTCGGTTATCGACGGATTCTGCAGGTGCTCAATCGTGCCGATGGTGGTCTGGGTGCCGTAGGGGTGAGTCGGGTACAGGGTGCGGTTCAGCGCCTCGTACTCCTTGCTGAAGTCGTTGTCGAGGCCGCGGTTCTTCTCCTCGTACACCGCTTCCAGCTCGGTATGAAACAGGCGCGGCACCAGCTCGCCCAGCCGCTCACTCTGAATGGCGGCCCACTTCTCCAGCTGGTTCGCGGGAATGTCCTCCTGGTACACCGTCTGCTCCACCGAGGTGTAGGCGTTGGAGCCCTTGGCCCCGATGGCGCCCATCACCTTGTCGTACTCGTTGGCCACGGCGTACTTGGCGGCCACACCCGACACGGAGTCAATCTGGTGGTAGAGCTTCCGGCGCTCCGCGGCGTTGGTTTTGGCGCGGTACGCTTCGTAGAGCGCCTCAATCTTGTCCAGCTCGGGCTTTTCGGCGGCCCAGTTCTGGGTGCCGAGGCGGGAAGTGCCCTTGAAAACCATGTGCTCGAGGTAGTGGGCCAGGCCGGTGGCGGTGGCCGGATCGTTCTTGGAGCCGGCCCGCACGGCCAGGTAGGTCTGGATGCGCGGGGCGTCCTTGTAGTCCGATAGGTACACCGTCAGGCCGTTGTCGAGGGTGTAGATGCGGGCCTTGAGCGGGTCGCCGGCCACGGTTTCGTACTTGTACTCCCGGGGCTGAGCCGGGGTAGCCGCGGCGGAGTCAGTCACGGCGGCAGCCGAAGCGGCGGGCTTGCTGGTCTGACACTGGGTAAGGCTCACTACTGCCAACGCCGGGAATAAAAGCAGAAATGATTTTTTCACAGGATGTTCCGGGCGGTATTCAGGGCAGGGCAATAAGGAACCAAAGATAGGCGGCTGGTATGGCAATTAAAAACGCCGCTTGCCCCGTTCGGCCCCCGCTCCGGCGCGAAGTGGATTTTTTTCTTTATAGGAACGCAAAAAGCCCCCTTTTCAGGGGGCTTTTACGGGCTCGGCTACTCTGGCTGCCGCCGCGGGAGCTGGACTATCCGGCGCCGGCCACCCGAAATATTCGGGCGGCGGCGGGGGCTAGAAATCGGCGTCGAGGCCCAGGCGCTGCTTCATTTCGCCCAGCATCGGAAACTTCTCCATCAGGTACTCCAGCTTGTCGGACGACGTGTAGAGCTTGCGGCCGGTGTCGACCCGCTCGGCTACCTCGGCCTGCACGTTGATGCGGGGGTAGCCGGTGCGGCGGCGCAGCTCGCCCAGGAAGCCCGCCCGGAACTCGTTGAACTGGTCTTCCTGAATCGGGTTGTCGACGTGCAGCACAATCAGGTGCTGCTCATTGGCCTGAAAGGGGCGGTTCAGGATGGTGTACTCGCTCAGGCTGTGGTCTTTGCGCTCATTGGTCAGCTCGCCCCACACCCGCTGCAGCAGGGCCTCGTCGATGGTGGGCAGACCGGTGGCGGGGCCGCTGTACTCGGCTTCCACCGGCACTTTATTGGCCGCGGCCTGCTGCTCGCGCTGGGCCTGCATTTCTTTCAGGCTGCCCAGGCCCGGCAGCTTGGTGCCCAGACTGATGGGCTTGGGCGCGGCCATGCCCGGGCGCGGGGGCAGGGGCGCCGCCGTGACGGCCGGCTGGCCCGGCTCGTGCCCGGCAATGCTGGGCCGCCCGATTTCGACGTGAGGCACCGTGTCGCGCATTTGCCGGGTGGCGGGCACCTCGGTGCTGGCCTCGTCCTCGATGCTGGGCGTATCGTGCAACTCTTCGACCCCGCTTTCCACCGGCACAATCGGCTCGGGGTCGGCGGGGGCGTGGGCCAGGGGTTGGCTAGTGGTGGTTGGTGGTTGGTTGACTGGTGCCGGTACGGTTGCGCCGTAGGCGGGCGCGGTTTCGGCGGTGCCGTTGGTGGCGAGCAGGCCGCTGGCCGGGGCTGCTGCGCCGTTTGGGCCAGCGGCCGGGGCTACACTAGTTTTTTTTTTCGCCTCGCCGGGGCTGGCGGAGGCGGAAGGTCCGGCGCTCAGGTCGCGGGCAAACTGCACGGCCCCGTTTATATAAGCCAGCTTCATGAGCATGAGCTCGACGTGCAGGCGCTGGTTTTTGGCCTGCTTGAATTCCCGGTCGCACTGGCTGACCAGGTTCAGGGCCGAGAGCAGAAAGGCCAGCGGGGCGGCCTGGGCCTGCTGTACGTAGCGCGCCCGGATGCCGTCCGACACTTCCAGCAGCTGCACCGTAATCGGGTCCTTGCACACCAGCAGCCCGCGCAGGTGCTCGGCGGCGCCCACCACGAAGTTGTGCAGATCGAAGCCGTTCTGCATCACCTCGTCGAGCAGCAGCAGCGTCTGTGAGAGGTTTTCGGCCAGCAGCGCGTCAATCAGCCGGAAGTAGTACTCGTAGTCCAGAATGTGCAGGTTCTGGACTACGTCCTTGTAGGTCAGGTTGTGGCCGGCGAAGGTCACCATCTGGTCGAACATGCTCAGCGCGTCGCGCAGGCCGCCGTCGGCTTTCTGGGCCAGCAGGTGCAGCGCGTCGTCCTCGGCCCCGATCTGCTCCTGGGTGGCCACAAAGCGCAGGTGCCCGCGGATGTCGTCGACCCGGATCCGGTTGAAGTCGAAGATCTGGCAGCGCGAGAGAATGGTCGGGATAATCTTGTGCCGCTCGGTGGTGGCCAGAATAAAGATGGCGTAGCTCGGCGGCTCCTCCAGGGTCTTCAGAAAGGCATTGAAGGCCGCATTCGACAGCATGTGCACCTCGTCGATGATGTACACTTTGAAGCGGCCCTGCTGGGGGGCGTAGCGCACCTGCTCCACTAGGCTGCGGATGTCCTCCACCGAGTTGTTGGACGCCGCGTCCAGCTCGTGCACGTTGAAGGAAGCGTTTTCCTGGAACGCCCGGCAGGAAGCGCACTTGCCGCAGGCTTCCAGCTCGAAGGGCGTGTTGTCGGGGTCCGGGGCCTGCCGCAGGGCGTCGGGCACGATGTCGGGCTGGGTGCGGAGCAGCTCCGACACCGGGCGGCCCTGGCGCACGTGCTCCTCCACAAACTCGCAGTTGATGGTCTTGGCCAGAATCCGGGCGCAGGTGGTTTTGCCCACACCCCGGGGGCCGCAAAACAGGAACGCCTGGGCCAGGTGCTTGCTGACGATGGCGTTCTGCAGCGTGGTGGTCACGTGCTGCTGCCCCACCACGCTCCGAAACGTGGCAGGACGGTATTTGCGGGCCGAAACGACGAAATTTTCCATACGAGCTAGCCGCAAAGATATGCAAAGCTGGGCCCGATTCCACCCGTCCGGCCGCGGCCATCCACCAGTTTCCAACGATTTTGCCCGACCTCCGGGGGTAACATGATGATGTGACTATTGGGGTATTTTATATAATTTGTTTTCTATTTTTAGGATGATCTTGGTCAGCAGCAGCATGAGTAGGCCGCGCGGCGGCGGCGCCGTCTGACAATCTGCCAGCCTGATCGGTAGTCATCTGACGCTGCGCTTTGCTTGTTTCACTCCAACCCGGTTTTTTATGAAACATACTTTCCTGCTGTTAGCGGCCGGCCTGCTGACTGCTCCGGCCGCCCGGGCCCAGTCATTGCCACCCGCCGCGCCTTCGGTGCCGGCTACCGATACCTACTTCGGGGTGACGGTGACTGACCCTTACCGCAACCTCGAAAACCTGCAGGACCCGGCCGTCCTGGCCTGGATGAAGGCCCAGGCGGACTATGCCCGGCAGACGCTCAACGCCATTCCGGGCCGGCAGGGGCTGATAGACCAGATGCAGGATTTTGACGCCCGCAAAGCCGCCCGCGTCACTACGCCCCGCATAGCCGACAACGACCGGTACTTCTACCTTAAAACCCGCCCCCAGGACCAGCAGCCCAAGCTCTACTGCCGCGACGGCTATCAGGGGACGGAAGTACTGCTCTTCGACCCCGAAACGGCGGAAGCGGGCAAAGTCTACACCATCAGCGGCTTTTCGCCTTCCTACGACGGCTCGAAGGTGGCCTTTGCCATCAGCGAAAAAGGGGCGGAAATCGGGGAAATGCGGATCATGGAGGTGAAGACCAAAAAGCTGTACCCCGAAAAGCTGACGCTGGCCTGGGGCAGCGGCGACTGGCTGCCCGACAACACCACGCTGGTCTACTCGCCGCTCAACAGCGCCGACGTGAAAAGCATGACGGCCCGCCAGAATACCCAGGCGCTGCTGCACCGCGTGGGCACCCCCCAGAGCCAGGATCAGCCCGTGTTTTCGGCCCGGCTCTATCCCAAGCTGGGCATCAAGCCCGCCGAATACCCTTATGCTGCCATCGACCGGGACACCAAGCTCGCCTATGGAATGATCAGCACCGTCGATCGGTACCTGTATGGCTACTACGCCCCGGCCGCCGCGCTGACCAAGCCCAACATCAGCTGGCAGCCCCTGTTCCGGCCCGAGCAGGAGGTCACCAACTTCGTTTCGGACGAGCAGTACATCTATTTCACCACGTCGAAAGACACGCCGCGCGAGAAGATCATGCGCATGCCCGCGGCCCGGCCCGATGTGGCCCGCGCTGAAGTGCTGGTACCTGAAAGTCCTACCGAGGCCATCAACGATGGTCAGCTGAAGACCACCAGGGACGGCCTGTATTTTGTGCGTACCAGGAATGGGGTGGAGGCTAAGTTGTATTTCGTGGCCAAAGGCAGCAAGACGGTGGAGGAAATCAGGCTGCCCCAGCCGGCCGGCACACTGACGCTGGAAGCCAAGAACGTGCAGTCGGCGGACCTGTGGGTGCTGCCCGTGGGCTGGACGGCCGACCGGCAGCGGTTCCGCTACTCGGCCGCCACCCGGCAGTTTACGCCCGAGCCGCTGTCGTCCCAGGTGCAGTACCCCGAATTTGCTGACCTCACGGTGGAAGAGCTGATGGTACCCTCGCACGATGGCGTGCTGGTGCCCCTGTCGCTGGTGTATAAGAAAGGCACGCCCCGCACCGGCACCGCTCCGGTACTGATGGTGGGGTATGGCGCCTACTCCGTTTCGACCAGCCCGTTTTTCTATCCGCCTTACCTGCTCTGGACCCAGCAGGGCGGCGTATTGGCGGTGCCCCACGTGCGCGGCGGGGGGGGCTGGGCGAGGCCTGGCACAAAGCCGGGCAGAAGACGACCAAGCCCAACACCTGGAAAGACCTCATTGCCTGCGCCGAGTACCTGGTGAAAAACCAGTATACCGGGCCGGGCAAAATTGCCATCAACGGCGGCAGCGCCGGGGGTATCCTCATTGGCCGGGCCATGACCGAACGGCCTGACCTGTTTGCCGTAGCTATGCCGGAGGTTGGCTGCCTGAATGCCGTGCGCATGGAAAACTCGCCCAACGGCCCCGTCAACGTGCCCGAGTTCGGGACCGTGCAGCAGGAAGAGGAGTGCAAAGGCCTGCTCGAAATGGATGCGTACCTGCACCTGACGCCTGACACGAAGTATCCGGCCACGCTGGTCACGGCCGGCATGAACGACCCGCGGGTTATTGCCTGGCAGCCGGCCAAGTTTTCCGCCCGCCTGCAGGCCAGCACCACTTCCGGCAAGCCCGTGCTGCTGTTTACCGACTACGAAGCCGGCCACGGCATCGGCGACTCCAAGCAGAAGCAGTTCGAGACCATGGCCGACCTGCTGTCGTTTGGCCTCTGGCAAACGGGGGTTCCGGCCTTTCAACCCAAAATAGCGTCGCTCCGGTAAGCGGGCCGGCGCCGGACCCTGAGGCTGCGGCGCTGCCCAGTGGCCGGGTCTGGCGCCGGCTTAGCTACCACCTTTAGAAGGGGCCGGCGGAACATTTTTGCCCGCCGCCAACGTTTTGCTGCCGATGTGCGTACATTTGCACCCCGCCACTCGTGGCGGGAATCGTTCTTTACCATTTGGGGCTGACCGGAATTGACAGCTTGCGCAGGTCGCGAGTAAGCGTGCCGAGTGTTGGGCGAACCACTCGTTAACAATTCGTCCGAACAATAACTGGCGAGTATAGCTACGCCATGGCTGCTTAGTCTAGGTACTAAGTAATGTCATCGTCCCGCATCCGTTTTCTTTTACACGGGTGAGCACGGGGCGTCGTAAGTAGAAGATAGTTTCGAAGGAGGTGTGACTTCGGGGCGAAACCCAACTGCATCTAAGGGGACTCTACGGGCCTGATGCGCGCCCGGAGTACCACGAAAATTCAAGCGTAGATACGCACGTAGAAAGCTCGACGGTTTCCTTGTCTGGACCAGGGTTCGAATCCCTGCAGCTCCACCCCTCAAACCGCCTTTCCGTCTTCGGGAAGGCGGTTTTTTTGTGCCCGCGGGCCAGCGCCGGTCTTCCCGATAACGAGAAAAGCTCCGTAGCCGGAGGAGTTGCAACCGGCGCCGGTAAGACTGCCCCGGGGCTGAACAATTACGACCTGCGGCGGTCATAGCTCCACTGCTTTTGCCTTAACCCAGCCCCATGCGCCACATTACCGCCGCCGACATCCGGAATTTTGAGAAGATTTACCGCCTCAACCTGGTCAACGGCCTGCCCGGCTTCAAGCCGGCCAACCTCGTGGGAACCGTCGCGCCCGATAGCACCACGAACCTGGCCGTGTTCAGCTCCGCCCTGCACCTGGGCTCCGACCCGGCCCTGATTGGTATCGTGACGCGGCCCGCCACCGTGCCGCGGCATACCTATCAGAACCTGAAAAGCACCGGCTGCTACACGCTCAACCACGTGCCGCTAGCCCTGGCCGCCCAGGCCCACTACACCTCCGCCGACTTCGCCCCCGAAGTGTCGGAGTTCGACGAGTGCGGCTTTACGGCCGTTTACCGCGACGATTTCCCGGCACCCTACGTAGCCGAAAGTCCGCTGAGCATGGGCCTGCGCCTGCGCGAGGAGCTGGCAATTTCCAATGGCACGGTGCTGCTGGTGGGCACCGTAGAGCACGTGTACCTGCGTGAGGAAGGCTTACGGACCGACGGCACCCTGGACCTGGCGGCCCTGGATACGGCCTGTATTTCCGGCCTCGACGGCTACCACGCCGTGCTGCCGCCCGTACGCTTCGGCTACGCCCGGCCCGGGCAGCCGCCGGTAGCGCAATAACCGCGCACAACGTGTCGGCGGCCTCACCGCCCCGATTTTCGCCTGGCGGCCACGACCCAGATGCCCGCCAGAACTGCCAGCGCGGCCCCGACTACTGCCGCTTTGGGCAAGCCAGGAGAAGCCGCCTTCTTTGACGGGTGCTGGGCAATATCGGCATCCGTGAAGGGGTGGCCGCCGGTGGCCGCCAGGATCAGGCGGGTAGCTTCCTCGGGCTGGTCCCACTGGGGGAAGTGGCCGCAGCTGTCGAACCAGTACAGGCGGGCATCGGGGAATTTCTGCAGCGCCAGCTTCGACTGGCTGGGCAGGCACACGCGGTCCTGCCGGCCCCAGCCGATAACCAGCGGACCCGGGATGCTGCCCCGGGGCGCGCCTTTCTGCACTTCGCCGTGGGCCAGCTGGTCGAGAAGCTCAGCAAAAACGGGCGTGTGGGCGAAGGTGCGCATTTCCTCCATGGCCTGCGGCGCATCGACGGCCCAGGGGTGGGCCGAAAACTGGGGCAGCAGCACTGTGCGGCCCACGGCCGAGCCGGCCAGCGCGGGCATCACCGGCTGCAGGGCCGTCACCAGCTTCTGCGACACCGCCACGGAGTGGTAGAACACCGGAATTTCCCAGCCCTGCCAGAATCCCCCGGGATTCAGGGAAACCACGGCGCCGAGCACCCCGCCGCGCCGCGCCAGCTCCAGCACCAGCCGCGCGCCCAGGGAGGACCCCACGGCGTCGGTACCGAGGAGCTTGTGCCGGGTAAGAAAGCTGGTCAGCGCATCGGCGAAGGTGCCGATGGAGTTTTCGCCGGGCAGCTTGGGCGTGTCGCCGTGGCCGGGCAAGTCAACGGCAATGACCTCCCGCTCGGCCGCCAGCGCGTCGATAAGGGTATCCCAGGAGCGCCAGCTGCCGCCGATGCCGTGAACGAGAAGCAGGGGGCGGCCGGTGCCGCGGCGGATGTGGTGCAGGTCCATCGGTGAGGAAGGGGAAGGGTGAGAAAGCACTACGCGAATAAGGATCGGCCTGGCTGACCTTACCACGGCAATCTTTCCCGGCGGGGTACCCAGGCCAGTTGGAAACCGGCTCAGCAGCGGAGAGGAGCAGGGGCCGCTACCGGCGCTAAGGGGCGTTTTGCGCAAACGTTTGTCCGGCTGGGTACCATTATGGCCGACAAGGATTCCCGCCGGAAGCTGTATTTTCGGGCTCTTCAGCTTCCGCCGCCGGCTGTTGGCGGCCGGCGGCTTTCCCCTCTGCTTCCATGAAACTCAACCCCTGCTATCGGAGCCTGCTGCTGGCCGGCTCGCTGCTCAGTGCCTGCCAAACCCAGAAAATGCCCGCTACCACCGCTTCCTCCGCCCCGGTTTCCGCATTGTCGCCGCTGGTCTGGCAGTCGGCGGCCTACCGCGTGTACCGCGACAGTATCGTGCAGGGCACCTACGTGGCCCGGGCCCGGTCGCGCACGGCGCTGACATCGAACTACCAGAGCCCGGCCAACGAGTTTCAGAGTCCGCAGGTGAATTTCAAGTTCAGCCTCAACGGCAAGGACAACGAGATGCAGCCCGGCCAGGACCACGTCTTTGTGGCGGTGCCCAAAGGCGGGCAGCCGCTCGAAACGCCGGTTATCGTCTTCGGCCAGCAGTACGTGGACAAGACGCCGGTAGCCGTCAACACCTATCTGGCCCCGAACACGCCGCTCAAAATCCGACTGGATCTGCGCCCGGTGCTGGCCGCCTTCCAGAAACAGGGCTACTACCCGCTCTACAACGGTCAGAAGCTTTACCAGGCCGACTTCAAGCACGTGTTCGTGGCCGGCAACACCACGCCCCTGAGCTGGGATTTCGACAACCTGATCAACAAGCCCCAGCTGGAGCTGCTGGATCCGGACGGCAACGGCATCTACGAAGCCACCGTGGTGCTCAACGCCCACTCCGACGCAAAAACCACCGCCGCGGCGTGGAACGCCAGCCTCGACGTGTCGTCCCTGCCCCAGCTGACTTCCGACTATCCGCTGCTCGACGCGCTGTATAACCTGGCCCTGGAAGAAGCCCGGCGCGCCGTGGAACCCGACGGCACGTTCCGCACCGGCCAGGAGTGGGCCGGCGTCTGGACCCGCGACATCAGCTACAGCATCATTCTCTCGCAGGCAATCCTGCAGCCCGAAGCGGCCAAAACCAGCCTGCTGCGCAAAGTCACGCCCCAGGGTCGCATCGTGCAGGACACCGGCACCGGCGGCGCCTACCCGTGCTCCACCGACCGCATCATCTGGGCCACCGCGGCCTGGGAAATCTACAAGGCCACCGGCGACGAGGCCTGGCTGCGGCAGGTGTACCCGATTATCAAAGCCTCCATTGACGACGACGAGCTCAACGCCTACGACGCCGCCACGGGCCTCATGCGCGGGGAGTCGTCGTTTCTGGACTGGCGCGAGCAGACCTACCCCAAGTGGATGCAGCCGGTGGACATCTACCAGAGCGAAAACCTGGGCACCAATGCGGCGCACTACCAGGGCAACCACGTGCTGGCCCTGATGGCCGAGCAGCTGGGCGAGGCCGCCGTGGCCCGCCAGGCCCAGGCCCGCGCCAACCGGATCAGGGCCGGCATCAACGAGCACCTGTGGCTCGAGGACAAGGGCTACTACGGCCAGTACCGCTACGGTCGCCTGTTTCCGGTGCTTTCGCCCAAAAGTGAGGCCCTGGGCGAGGCGTTGGCCGTGCTGTTTGGGGTAGCCGACGAAGCCCGGGCCAAAACGGTGGTGGCCCGCACCCCGGTGATGGACTACGGCATTTCCTGCATCTATCCGCAGATTGCCGGCATTGCGCCCTACCACAACAACGCCGTCTGGCCCTTCGTGCAGAGCTTCTGGGGCCTGGCCGCCGCCAAGGCCGGCAATGAGGCGTCGTTTATGGAAAGCCTGATGGCCGTGGCCCGCCCGGCGGCCATGTTCCTCACCGACAAGGAAAACTTCGTGGCCTCCAACGGCGACTTCGCCGGCACCCAGGTCAACAGCAGCAACATGCTCTGGAGCCTCTCGGGCACGCTGGGGCTGGTCTACAAGGGCCTGTTCGGCCTGGATTTCCAGGCCGACCGCCTCACGTTCCGTCCTTTCGTACCCCGGGCGCTGCAGGGCCGCCGTCAGCTCACCAACTTCCGCTACCGCGGCGCCGTGCTCAGCATCGAAATGAGCGGCTACGGCACCATCCGCAGCCTGACCCTGGACGGCCAGGCCCTGCCCACGGCTACCGTGCCCGCCACGCTCACCGGAGCCCACACTATCCGCATCGAGCTGACCAACGAAGCGCCGGCCGCCGCTGCGCAGAACAAGGTAGCTCACCACGTGGCGCCCATGACGCCGGCCGTGCGCTACGCGGCGGGCCGCCTGAGCTGGCCCGCCGTGGAAGGCGCCAAAGCCTACCAGGTGCTGCGCAACGGCCAGTTTGCGGCCCGCACCACCGAAACCAGCTACGCCGTGCCCGCGCCCACCGCCTACAGCGAATACCAGGTGCTGGCCGTGGATACGCAGGGGTGCGAAGGCTTCGCCAGTGAGCCGCTGCCCGTCGGGGCCGACAAGTTCCGCCGCACCTACGAGCTGGAAACGGCCGCCGCCAAATCGGGGAAGCCGTACCAGGGCTACACCGGCCAGGGGTTCGTGGAAATCAGCAAAACCGGGAACCGCAGCGTCAGCATCAAAATCCAGGTGCCCGCCGCCGGCCTCTACGCCCTGGACTTCCGCTACGCCAACGGCAACGGCCCCATCAACACCAGCAACAAGTGCGCAATCCGCACGCTGCGCCGCGGGCCCGAGGTGCTGGGCACCGTGGTGCTGCCCCAGCGCGGGGTAGACGAGTGGTCGGACTGGGGCTTCACCAACCCGGTGCTGGCCCGGCTCGAAAAAGGTCCGCAGACCCTGCAGCTGACCTTCGAGGCCGCCAACGAAAACATGAACGGCGAGGTAAACCAGGCCATGCTCGATCACCTGCGCGTAACCAGGATGGAGTAGGGCCCGGCTTTCCAGGCCGGCAGAAACGAGCCGCGCTTCCTGCGGCGGCCGCGCCCCGACGCATGGCGTTCTGCCCGCCACCCGTATCTTTAGGCCCGCCTAGCCAATGCTACCGCCGGCGCCCCGGCGCTGGCAGCAGGTCTGATACCTACCACTTTCGCTTCCTGATTTCCACCTTCATTCCCTCATATGTCAGCACCAACTCTTACCGGACTGCGGGCCGGCGTCCTGCACAGCGACGAAGTACAATCCCTGTTTCAGGTTGCCAAGGCCAACGCCTTTGCCCTGCCCGCCGTCAACGTGACGGGCAGCAACACGGTAAATGCCGTGCTGGAAACGGCCAGCGCCGTGAATTCGCCGGTCATTATCCAGTTCTCCAACGGCGGCGCGCAGTTCTTCGCCGGTAAGTCGGTGTCCAACGCGGACCAGCGCGCCAGCATTGCCGGCGCTATTTCCGGGGCCCACCACGTGCACCTGATGGCCGAGCTCTACAACGTGCCCGTGATTCTGCACACCGACCACGCCGCCAAGAAGCTGCTGCCCTGGATTGATGGCCTGCTGACCGCCGGCGAAAAGCATTTTGCCCAGTACGGCCAGCCGCTGTACAGCTCCCACATGCTCGATTTGTCGGAAGAGCCGATTGAGGAGAACATCGAAGTCTGCAAGCGCTACCTGGAGCGCATGGCCAAAATCGGCATGACGCTGGAAATTGAGCTGGGCGTCACCGGCGGCGAAGAAGACGGCGTCGACAACACCGACGTGGACTCGAGCAAGCTCTACACCCAGCCCGAGGAAGTGGCCTACGCCTACGAGCAGCTCAGCGCGGTCAGCAACCGCTTCACCATTGCCGCCGCCTTCGGCAACGTGCACGGTGTGTACAAGCCCGGCAACGTGAAGCTGCAGCCCAAGATTCTGCACAACTCCCAGGAGTTCTTGCGCCAGAAGCACAACATCACCGAGGCGCTGCCCATCGACTTCGTCTTCCACGGCGGCTCGGGCTCCAGCCAGGAGGAAATCCGCGAGGCCATCAGCTACGGCGCCATCAAGATGAACCTCGACACCGACCTGCAGTGGGCGCTGTGGCAGGGCGTCAAAGACTATTACGTGCAGAACGAAGGCTTCCTGCAGGGCCAGATCGGCAACCCCACCGGGGTGGATTCGCCCAACAAGAAGCACTACGACCCGCGCGTGTGGCTGCGCAAGGGCGAAGAAACCTTCGTAACCCGCCTCAAGCAGGCTTTCGAAGACCTGAACGCCATCAACCGCCGCCCCTAGGCTCCCAACCCGCTACAGCAGCCCGTCCGGCTGAGCGCAGTCGCAGCTAGACGTGCTTTTTAAGCCCTGAAAATCCCGTTTCCGACCCCGGAAACGGGATTTTTGCTTTATAGTCACTTGGCATTATTTGTCTGCCGATCAATGCTTTGCGTATAGCTGCGAAGCGAACCGGCCCTGCCCGGCCGGCATCCAACCTAGCTTCTTTCCCATGAAAACGACTATCCTTTCCCTGGCTGTCCTGCTCAGCGTCGCCGGCGCGGCCCAGGCCCAGACGACCCCAACCTCGCCCCAGCGGGCCGGCGTGGGCAACCAGACAACGCTGCCGTCCACCAACCCCACGATGCCCACCAACCCCGGTACCATCAGCCAGCAGAGCACGGATCAGCAGCCCAGCCTGCAGCGCAATACCAACCTCGACGTGAACGTGCCCCAGGGCCAGCCCCTGGACCGCACCACCGTCGACCAGGTGCCCGCCCGCCCCGGAACCACGACCACCGAACGCCCGGTGCGCCAGCGCAGCACCCGGCGCGGTACCATGCCCGCCCAGACCGTGCCACCGCCCCAGCGCTAGGCTCATCAGTACATCGAAAGCCCAAAAAGCCCGCTGCAAATTGCAGGCGGGCTTTTTGAGGGAAATTGAAGAAGAAGGCTACTTGCTTTTCGAGCTCTGCAGGTCGCTGGCAAGCCGCAGGAGCAGGTCGCCGAGGGAGCGAAGGGGCGCCTGCTGCTCGGCCGGGGCCTGAAACGCGTACTGGTTGGTTTGGGTGCCCAGCAGGCTGAGCGAGCTGCCGATGGCCGGGCCGTTGAGCTTGCCAGCAGTCAGCAGCGACTGCAGCGTGCCGATTTCGCGGGCAATGTCCTGCAGGCCGGGAATACCGCTTTGCAGGAATTCCTGCTGCCAGGCTTCGGTGTTATCCATCGCCGTGCTCAGGGGCAGGCCCGTCAGGCCGTTTTGCAGGGCCCGGACGGTTTCAGTGAGGCGGTCAACGCCGGAGGTATCAGTGGCCATAAGTAGAAAGAAAAGGGGTTGGGGTGAGTTAGGTTAACGGGCGGCGGTAGCTTCGGCCGCTACCAGCTGGAGTTCGTGCAGTACGCTGATGGCGCGGCAGGCGCTGGCTTCCTTGTCCTTTATTTCGAGCATGATGTCTACGTCGAGGCCGTGCAGGTGGCCCAGGAACCCGCGAAACAGCTCTTCCTCCAGCGTGGCGGCGTGCTTGCCTTTCCGCTCGCCAGGCTGCTGGGAGCTGTAGTCCATCATCATCACGCCGTCGCGTGCGGGGTGCCAGGTGGCGGCGGCCAGGCGCAGGGCTTCAGCCATCGGCTCGCCGTGGTGCAGGCACTCGTGGTGGAAGTTGTCGAACAGGATGGGAATGCCCACGGCCTCGTGCACCCGCAGGCAGTCCTGCAGGCTGAAAAGACGGTCGTCGTTTTCGATGACCAGCCGCCGGCGCACCGCTTCGGGCAGCGTGCGGTAGGTGGCAATAAAGCGGGCCAGGGCCGCGTCCCGGTCGCCGTACAGCCCCCCGATGTGAATCTGCAGCTTGGCGGTGGAGTCCAGCCCCATCAGGTCCAGCATGGCGCCCTGGTACTCCAGCTCGGCGATGCTGCGCTGCACGATGTCGGCGTTGGGCGAGTTCAGCACCACAAACTGGTCGGGGTGGAAGGACACGCGCATATTTTCGGCCCGGATATAGTCGCCGAGGGCCTGAAACCCGGCCGCGAAGCGCGTGCGCCAGGCAAAGGTATTGATGGGGTGGGAGCCGAAGGGCACGATGCTGGAGCCGATGCGGAAAAAGCGCAGCCCGTGGGCCACGTTGTACTCCAGAATGCGCTGCAGGCAGGCCAGGTTGCCGGCTACCGTCGTCTCCACCCGCTCGGCCGAGTAGGAGGCCAGCCGGAAGGTGGCGCCGGAGGAGCAGTCGAGCGACTCATTGACGCAGGGGTAGCCGATTTTCATACCCCGGCTTACGGAAAGCACGCCGGGCAGATTGAGTAACCAGGTAATTAGGTGAGCAAGCCGTTCTGCAGGTGGTAGTTAGAAAAGCTGCGCCTTGACCCGGTCTGCTCACCTTCCCATCACTCGTAGCCGCGGTTATCCTTGAAGTTGCGGTTGTACTTCCGGCGGGCCTTCTCGGCTTCCAGCGCCCGTTGCTCGGCCTGAATGGCTTCCATCTTGCGCCGCTCCTGGCCGGCCCGGGAAAACTGGTCGTAAATCAGGCTGATGGGGCTTGCCAGGGTTGGGACGGGTGCTTTCGGGGCAATGGTGTCAATCGGGAACAGCGGCTTCGGGGGCGCCGCGCGCCGCACCACGTTGGTGGAGGGCGCCGGGCGGCGCACATTGCGCAGGGCCCGGTTTATTTCCACCCGGTCGGGGCGGCCCGACTGAATCCGCACTTCCCCCAGCTGAATACTGTCGCGCACCATGTAGATCTGCACAATGATCTGGGAGAGGCCGGTGCGACCGAGCGGCAGGCGCTGGGGCTTGAAGCCCACGGCCCGGAACATCAGCGTATCGGTGTTGGCCACGTCGATGGCAAAGTCGCCCTCGTTGTTGGCTACCGTGCCCCGGCTGGTGCCCTGAATCAGGACGGCGGCGCCCGGAATGGGCTGGCGGCCCGCCAGCGTCGAAACAGTGCCCGTCACGCGGACCTGGGCCGAAGCTGCCGTCGACAGCAGCACCAGGGCCAGCAGCACCAGAAGAAAGGAAGAACAGCTACGCCGCACGAAAGGAACCAGACCAAGCATTGAGGATACGAACACGCCACCGCCCGCAAGGTAGCTAACTACGGAGCCAAAAAAAGCCCGCACCGTTGCAGGTGCAGGCTCTTTAAACTGGGAAGGCCCGGAAATGGTGCAGCCTAGAAGGACTTTACCGTCCGCTCGCCGTCGGCGTCAATTTTGACCTTGCTGCCATCGGCCCGCTTGATCTTGATGTCGCCGTCCTTGCTGACTTTGCGCTTCGAGCCGTCCACATATTTCACTTTGCGGTCATCATCGTCGTTTTCCAGCTTCTTGATGGCCTTGCGCGGCGCGGCGCGGCGAACCGTCGTGCCGCTGTTGGCGGTGGTGGGGGCCGTTACGACCACGGGCTCCGGGTCGCCGCTCACGTACCGCTCATCCGCGTAGTTGACGCGGTTGGATTCGTACATGCGGTACTGGTCGGGGCTGTTCAGGGCCGTGCGCAGGCTGTTGTCGGCTTCCACGTTGGCGGCGCGGGCGGCGGCGTAGCGGCCGGCCGTGTCGGTGGCGTACTGCCGGTCGAGGTCGGCGAGGCGGCGGGCGCGGGTGTAGTACACGGTCCGCACCTTGGTCACGACCACCGAGTCGGTCAGGTCCAGGTCGCTGGCCATACGGTCGGTAATCCGGTTGGCGCGGTCCTGGTATTCGTCGTTGCTCACCACCACGGCCGTGTCGCCGGTGGTAGGAGTGGTGGCGGCCGTGGTGTCGGCGGTTTTGTCGGCGTTGCAGGAAGCCAAGGAAAGAACTCCGGCAACGGCGCTCAGCAGCATCAAATGCGTGTTTTTCATCAGATCAGAGAAAAAAGGGAAATGGGTGCGGCCGGATATAGCATTCCGGCAATGCCCGCTATACGGTGGAGGTTGGCTGCCGGTTACCCGGCCCCTTGGGGGTGCAAAAAAGCCTGCCTCCGGGCGGAGGCAGGCTTTTTATCGGGTCGGCGGCGACTATCAGGCAGACTACTCGGTCTTGGTCTTATTTCCTTCGGCGTCTTTTACTTTCACTTTGCCGTTGTCTTTTATCTTGATTTTGCTGCCGTCATCGGCTTTGGCTTTCATCTTGGTCACGTCGGTGCCGCTGGCCATGGCCGAGTTGTCCGAATTGCTCATCTGGTCGGAAGAGCCCATGCTCGACGACGAGCTCATACCGCTCGAATCCGACGACATGGCGCTGGCGTCCATGTAGTTGTCCTCGTAGTAGTCGGCGCGGCTCGACTCGTAGGCCGAGTACTGCGTCGGGTCCGTGAACACCGACTTCATTTCGTTGTCGGTGTCCATGTACACGGTGCGCATTTCGGCGGCCATGCCGGTCGTGTCGGTGGTATACTTTCTTTGCAGGTCGCCAAAGCGCTTCTCGCGGTTGTAGTACACGGTCCGCACTTTGGTGCGCATCGCGTCGTCGAGCTTCATGTTGGTGGCCATATCGGCCGAAATCCGGTCGGCGCGGCTGTTGTAAGCCTCGTCGGTATACATGGCCGGCGAGGTCGTGGTCGTCGTGGTTGTCGTGGTCATACCGCCGTCCATCGTGGTGGTGTCGGTGGTTTTTTCCTGCGAGCAGGAAGCCATGGTCAGCGTGGCGGCGCAGGAGAGAAACAGGAGGGAGGTTTTCATGGGTTGGTGCAGGGGTAAGAGAGGAATTATCCAAAAATCAATGATGCCGCATATACGGGGCAGTTTTAGCTGCGGTTACCTATTGATCTTGGCTAAGCACAAAAAAGCCTTCCATTGTACAATGAAAGGCTTTTTTAAGCGTGATAAAGTCATGCCTCCCACGCCCTACCGGCTGGTCCTGACCGGGTTAATTACGCCCGGCGCAGCTCAAACACGGTGATTTCCGGCAGGAACCCCACCCGGCCCGGGTAGCCGATAAAGCCCAGCCCGGTGTTGACGTACAGATGCTGCTGGCCCTGCGAATACAGGCCCGCCCACTGCTTGTACACGTACTGCACGGGGCTCCACTTGAAGCCCGGCAGGTTCACGCCAAACTGCATGCCGTGGGTGTGGCCCGACAGGGTAAGGTCGATATCCGGGTATTCGAGCACCTGGGCCTCCCAGTGCGAGGGGTCGTGGGAAAGCAGGATTTTGAAGGCCGCGTCGCCGCTGCCGGCGTGGGCCTGGGCCAGGTTGCCGTACTTGGGAAAGCGCATCTGGGCGCCCCAGTTCTGCACGCCCAGTACTGCTATCTTCTCGCCGTTGCGCTCAATGGTGTGGCTTTCGTCGAGCAGCAGCTGCCAGCCGATTTTGGCGTGGTTCTGCTTGAGGCGGTCCAGGTTGGCCGCCTTGGCCGATGCGCCGCCCTGCTCGCTCCAGTCCACGTAGTCGGCGTAGTCGTGGTTGCCGAGGATAGAGTAGATCGGGTGCCGGGACTCAATCTTGGCCAGCGTGGCAATGTGGGGCTCCACCTCGGTGGCAATGTTGTTGACCAGGTCGCCGGTCATGAACACGAGGTCGGCGTTTTGTTTGTTGATCAGGGCCACGGCCCGCTCCAGCGGCTCGGGGTTGGCGTTGAAGCTGCCCGTGTGCAGATCCGAAATCTGCAGCAGCTTGAAGCCCTCGAACGAAGCGGGCAGGTTCGGGAACCGGAGCACCACGCGCTTCACCTGGTAGTCGGTAGCGCCCTTGGCCATGCCCCAGAGCAGGGAAGTGAAAGGCAGCGCCGCTGCCAGCAGCCCCAGCCGGCTGATAAACTGGCTGCGCGAGATGCCCGAGCTGCCGTCGGCCCCGGCCACTGCGGGCTGGTTGCTGAATTTAGCAAAGACATAGCGCACGAGGCGGCTGGCATCGTCGACGAGCAGAAACAGCACCACCACCAGCTTCGAGACGAACAGCACCAGAATGGCGCTGGTGAGGTAAGTGCGCAGGGCGGTAGGCGGCGTGCCGCGCGACACGGCCATCCAGGCAATGCCGAGCAGGGAAACCAGGGTGATAAACCAGTAGCCGCCCGTAATCAGGCGCTGGGTGGCGGCGCTGGCGCCCTGACTGACGGTGCGCACGGCCTGAAATACGTACCAGTCGACGCCTAGCAAAAGCACGACGAACAGCGCGCTGGTGATGATTCTTTGCATAATACAGGGAAAAACTACCCCGGCGGAGGCAAGTTTTAACCGCCGGTGGCTACTTTACCAGACGGATACCGCCCGGCTTTACTTTATACGCTACGCCCTACAACACCAATACCAGATGGAAACGTTTGACAATCTGTCCGAAGAATCCACTAAGCCCGCGCCCTACCAAACGCCGGCCAGCTTCAGCATCAAAAGCTGGGCCGAGGAAGACCGGCCCCGCGAAAAGCTGATGCAAAAGGGCCGCACCGCCCTATCCGACGCCGAGCTGCTGGCCATTCTGCTGGGCTCGGGCACTGCCCGGCTCTCGGCCGTGGACGTGGCCAAGCTGATTCTGGCCGCCGTCGGCAATGACTTAAACGAGCTGGCCCGTCTGTCGCTCAAGGACCTGATGCGCCATAAAGGCATTGGCGAGGCCAAGGCCATCGCCATTGTGGCGGCGCTGGAGCTGGGCCGCCGCCGCAAGGAAACCGCCGCGGCCGCCCGCGTCACCATCACCTGCTCCCGGGATATTTACGAGCTGGTGCGGCCCCACCTGCAGGATCTGCCCCACGAGGAGTTCTGGGTGATTCTGCTCAATCGCGCCAACGTGGTGATGCGCAAAGCCAGCATCAGCAGCGGGGGCGTGGCCGGGACCGTGGCCGACCCCAAGCTGATTTTCAAGGAAGCCCTGGAGCAGCTGGCCAGCAGCGTGATTCTGGTGCACAACCACCCCAGCGGCAACCGCAGCCCTTCGGCCGCCGACATTGCCCTCACCCGCAAGCTCAAGGATGGCGGCCAGTTTCTGGATCTGCCCATTCTCGACCACCTGATTTACACCGACCTGGGCTACTACAGCTTCGCCGACGAGGGAATCCTGTGAGTTGCCGGTTATCGGTTGCGTGTTGCCGGTTGAAGTCGGCCAGAAGAACGAACTGGCAACTGGTAACACGCAACTGGTAACTGAAGTACCTTTGTGCTTATGCGCATCAACCCCAAGCTGCTCCTGGCCGTTGGCCTGCTGGCTATTTTCGGCTACTTCCTGCAAGACCTCGTGCTGGGCAACGACCAGTTCGCCGCCGGCATCAACAAAATCCGGAAGGAGAAAAACGACTCCTTCCGCCGGGCCAAAAACTCGCCCCTCACCGCCGAGCAGCGCGACCAGTTCGACAGCCTGCGCTACTTCCTGCCCGAAAAGGATTACGCCGTGGATGCCCGGCTGGAGCGCTCCACCAAGGGCGAAACGGTGGAGATTCCGCTTACCGACGGCAAAACCGAGTCGTACCTGCGCTGGGGCCGGGTTACGTTTGAGCTGGGCAACGCCCCGCAGCAGCTCACCGTGCTGCTCAAGCTCGACGACAAGGACGGCAAGCTCTTCATTCCCTTCACCGACAAAACCAACGGCTTTGCCACCTACGGCGGGGGGCGCTACCTCGACGTGACTCCGCCCCAGGAAGGCCAGGGAGAAATAACGCTCGACTTCAACCAGGCTTACAGCCCCTACTGCGCCTACGGCGCCGGCTTTGCCTGCCCCGTGCCGCCCACGGAAAACCGGCTGGCCGTCGAAGTCAGAGCCGGAGAAAAGAGCTTCCCCGAAATCGACCACACCGGCCACAACCATTAGATTAGGGTGACATCAGCCGAAAAAGGCCGTCATGCAGAGGCGCAGCCGAAGCATCTCGCGGGCGGACGTTGAATTTAGCAATACAACGAAGCCCGCGAGATTCCTCGCAGGTCCGGAACAACGGCCTGATGAGCTGGGTACCACGCCGCCGTTTTTGCCGCCCGCCCGAATCCCTACCTTTGCCCTGATTCTGTTGCCCGTTGCGAGTTACCCGTTGCCAGTTCGCGCAGCTGATGTAACCGTCAACCGGCAACCCGCAACTGGAAACTGATACAACTGATGAAAATATCCTTCGACTGGCTCCGCACGCTTATTCCCACCGACCAACCCGCCGTGGAAATCGGCAAGCTGCTCACCGGCTCGGGGCTGGAGGTGGAAGGCATTGAGGAGCTCGAAAGCATCCCCGGCGGCCTGCGCGGCCTGGTGCTGGGCACGGTGCTGACCTGCGAAAAGCACCCCGACGCCGACAAGCTCAGCCTGACCACCGTGGATGTGGGCGACGATACCCCCCGCCAGATTGTGTGCGGCGCGGCCAACGTGCGCGCCGGCCTCAAAGTGGTGGTAGCCCTGGAAGGCGCCCAGCTCTACCCGGCCCAGGGAGAGCCGTTCAAAATCAAGAAGTCTAAGATCCGGGGTGCGGCCTCCGAGGGCATGATCTGCGCCGAGGACGAAATCGGCCTGGGTACCTCCCACGCGGGCATCATGGAGCTGGATACCGACTTGCCCAACGGCACGCCCGCCGCCGACTACTTCGGCCTGGGCTCCGACTCAGTGTTTGAAATCGGGCTGACGCCTAACCGCGCCGATGCCGCCTCGCATTACGGCGTGGCCCGGGAGCTGCGCGCCCTGCTGCGCCAGCCCTGCCAGCTGCCCGACGTCAGCCAGTTCCACGCCCCGGCTACGGCAGAGCGGAATATTGCCGTCGAGATTCAGGACCGCGAAGCCAGCCCGCGCTACGCCGGCCTGCTGCTCGAAAACGTGCTGGTGGGCCCGTCGCCGGAGTGGCTGCAGCGCCGTCTGCGCAGCATTGGCCTGTCACCCATCAACAACGTGGTGGACGTAACCAACTTCGTGCTCCACGAACTGGGCCAGCCCCTGCACGCCTTCGACGCCGACCAGATTACCGGGAGCAAAATCATTGTGAAGCGGGCCGCGGAAGGCGAGAAGTTCGTCACCCTCGACGGTACGGAGCGCACCCTGAAAGCTGCCGACCTCGTTATTGCCGACGCCCACGGCGCGCCCATGGCGCTGGCCGGCGTATTCGGCGGCCAAACGTCCGGCGTATCGGCGGCTACCAGCCGCGTGTTTCTGGAAAGCGCCTACTTCCAGCCCGCCGCCGTGCGCAAGACGTCCCAGACCCACCAGCTCAAAACCGACGCCTCCTTCCGCTTCGAGCGGGGCACCGACCCCAATATGGTTCTGGTAGCCCTGAAGCGCGCCGCCCTGCTGCTCCAGGAAGTAGCCGGCGCTACCATTGCCGCGCCCATCGTCGACCAGTACCCGGCCCCTATCGGCCACACCGCCGTGCGGCTGCGCCTGCCCCGCGTCGAGCGGCTGGTGGGGCAGTTTATTGCCCCGGAGCGCATCCGCCAGATCCTCACCGACCTCGACATCCTCATTGCGGAGGAAACCCAGGATGCCGCCGGCCACGCCGAGTGGATCCTGAGCGTGCCTCCGCACAAGGTGGACGTGACCCGGGAGGCCGACGTGATTGAGGAAATTCTGCGCATCTACGGCTACAACCACGTGGCTTTGCGGCCCCACAACGCGGCTTCGTACCTGGCCAAGTTCCCGAACCCCGACCCCGAGGTGCTGCGCCAGAACACGGCCCGCCTGCTCAGCGGTCAGGGCTTCTCCGAAATCATCACCAACTCGCTGACCAACTCGCTCTACTTCGAAAAAGCCGGTGAGAAAAACGAAGCGCTGGTGCCGGTGCTCAACTACAACAGCGCCGATTTGAACGTGATGCGCCCCACCATGCTGCACTCGGGTCTGGAGGTGATTCGCTACAACGTGAACCGCCGCCAGCGCGACCTGAAGCTCTACGAGTTCGGCAAAACCTACCACCGCGAGGCCGACGGCAAGTACTCGGAGAAGAACAAGCTCGTCATTTACCTGACCGGCAGCACGGCCCCCGAAACCTGGCAGCAGAAGTCCGACAAGGCTACCTACCACCAGCTGGCCGGCGCGGTGCAGCAGGTGCTGGCTTCGCTCGGCTTCGCCCAGCCCGCCTCGCAGCCGGTGGAGCATCCGTATCTGGCCGGTGGCCTGACGCTGCTGGCCCAGAATCAGCCCGTAGCCCAGCTCGGCGCCGTGGCGTCGGCCGTGCTCAAGCGGCTCGACGTGAGCCAGCCGGTGTGGTACGCCGAGCTGGACTGGGACTGGCTGACGAAGAAGTACAAGAACACGCTCACGGCCCGGGAGCTGTCCAAGTTCCCGGAAGTGCGCCGCGACCTGTCGTTGGTGGTGGACCGCACCGTAACCTTCGACCAGCTCCGCCAGATTGCCCAGCGCACCGAGAAAAAGCTGCTGCAGAGCCTGAACGTGTTCGACGTGTATGAGGGCGAAAACCTGGGCGCGGGCAAGAAGTCCTACTCCGTCAGCTTCAGCCTGCAGGACCCGACCCAGACCCTGACCGAGCAGGCCATCGACGCGGTGATGCAGCGCCTGATCCAGCAGTTCGAGAAGCAGGCCGGCGCGGTAATCCGGCGGTAGCGGCTGATGCCGGGAAAGTAGAACGTCATGCTGAGGCGCAGCCGAGGTATCTCGCGTGCAATAGTAACTGTCATACTGGGCGAAGTCGAAGCATCTCTACCGCTTCGTTGCAATGGCCATTGATTACCATTGCACGCGAGATGCTTCGACTTTGCTCAGCATGACGTTCTTTTTGCGGCAACGACGCCACGCGAGATTCCTCGGTCACTGGCTTGATGCGCCACATGCTCGGAATGACGTTCAATAGAATGGGGCCAACAGTTCGACGGCCACGAGGTTAAAGCCCAACTTTAAGGGCGAAGTACTAGAGCCCGTAACTTCGTCTTACATTAGCCTCCAAAATATTTCCTTTCCAATGGCTTCTTCCCAGCAACTTGCCCAACTAGACCGTCTCGAGCGACAAGTGACGTCGTTAGTGGCTGCCTATCAGGGCCTGCGCGAGGACCTGGCCGATGCCAACACCACCATCCAGCAGCTGCGGGCCGACGTGCGCGACCGGGAGCGGCAGCTCAAGGATTTCCAGAATCAGGAGAATATCGCTAAACTTGTCAATACCATAGCAGGGGAACCTGCCAACGCAAACGAGCTGAAACTTCGCCTCAACGAATATATCCGCGAAATAGATAAGTGCCTTGCCTATTTGAGGGAATAACCACCATCAAACCTTACGACGCCTGCTCTCCATGAGCGACCTTTCCATTAAAATCCGCATTGCCGACCGAGACTACCCGATGCGGGTAGCCCCGCAGGAGGAGGAACGCCTGCGCCTGGCGGGCCGCCTGCTGGGTGAGCGGATCAAGGAATTTCGCGAGCAGTACGGCATTCAGGACAAGCAGGATCTGCTGGCCATGATTGCCTTGTCCACCATGGCTGACGGCCTGAAGGTCAGCAAGGAAAAGGACGGCACCGATGCGGCCCTCACCGAACGCCTCGCGCGCCTCGATGAGCTGCTTTCGGGAGTAGTGCTCGGCTAAAAGGCCGGGCGCTGGCATACGTTTCAGACTCGAATCGGGTGGGGCAATCGGCTCCGCCATTCGTTCGTCGTCGGCAGTATTTTCCGTGCTATGGTTTCTTCCCACCTCCCAAAACCATAGCTCATGCCCGACATTTTGTATATCATCCTGGCCGCCGTGCTTGCCCTTGGGGTCGGCATTGTGGTCGGGCGCCAGCTGGCCGGCAAGGTCAAGCTCGACCACGAATCCGACGCCCAGGCCCGCGCCCAACTCCTCATCCAGGAGGCCGAAACCCAGGCCACCCGCACCCGCGACGAGCGGATCCAGCAGTCGAAAGACAAGTTTCGTCAGCTCAAAAACGAATTTGAGCAGGACAGCAAACGCCAGAAGCAGGAGCTCGACGCCGAGCTGACCCAGCGCCGCCAGGGCGTGGTAGAGCAGGAGCAGAGCATCAAGCAGCTCACCCTCACCACCCAGCGCCAGCTCGAAGGCATCCAGAAAAAAGAGCAGGACCTCGACGTGCTGCGCGAAAAGCTCCAGAACGACTCCACCCAGCAGCGGGAGCGGCTCGACGCCCAGGAAGAAAAGCGCCGCACCGTAGTAGAGGCCCAGCTGGCCAAGCTCCAGCAGCGCGAGCAGGAAGTGGAAGATGAGCTGGAAAGCACCCGCGAGTCGCTCAGCACCCAACTCACCGAGGTGCAGCACCAGCTCGAAACCATTTCGGGCCTGACCGCCGCCGAAGCCCGCGAGCAGCTGGTGGAGTCGCTCAAGAACGAAGCCCAGATTCAGGCTTCCAGCTACATTAAGGACGTAGTAGCTCAGGCCAAGCTCTCGGCCACCAAGGACGCCAAGAAAGTGGTGCTCGAAACTATTCAGCGCACCGCCGCCGAGCACGCCATCGAAAACTGCGTGTCCATCTTCAACATCGAATCGGACGACGTAAAAGGCAAAATCATCGGCCGCGAAGGCCGCAACATCCGCGCCCTGGAAGCGGCTACCGGCGTCGAAATCATCGTCGACGACACGCCTGAGGCCATCATCATCTCAGGCTTCGACCCGGTACGCCGCGAAGTAGCCCGTCTGAGCCTGCACCTGCTGGTGAAGGACGGCCGTATTCACCCGGCCCGCATCGAGGAAATCGTGGCCAAGACCCGCAAGAACATCGACGAGGAAATCGTCGAAATCGGCGAGCGGACCATCATCGACCTGGGTATTCACGGCCTGCACCCCGAGCTGATCAAGATGGTGGGGCGCATGCGCTTCCGTTCCAGCTACGGGCAGAACCTGCTCCAGCACAGCCGCGAAGTGGCCAACCTCTGCGCCACGATGGCCGCCGAAATGGGCCTCGACGTGAAGAAAGCCAAGCGCGCCGGCCTGCTCCACGACATCGGCAAGGTGAGCACCGAGGAGCCCGAGCTGCCCCACGCCATTCTGGGCATGGAGATGGCCAAGAAGTATAAGGAGCACCCCGACGTGGTCAACGCCATCGGCGCCCACCACGACGAAATCGAGATGACGGCCATGATTTCGCCGCTCGTGCAGGCCTGCGACGCCATTTCGGGCTCCCGCCCCGGCGCCCGCCGCGAGATGATGGAAAGCTACATCAAGCGCCTCAAGCAGCTCGAAGAAACCGCCGTGGGCTTCGACGGCGTGCTGCAGTGCTACGCCATCCAGGCCGGCCGCGAGCTGCGCGTGATGGTGAATGCCGACAACGTAACCGACGAGCGGGCCCAGGAGCTGAGCTACGAAATCTCGCAGAAAATCGAGAAGGAGATGCAGTACCCCGGCCAGATCAAAATTACCGTAATCCGCGAAATGCGGGCCGTGGCCTACGCGAAGTAGGAGGCTGGTTTACGAATGCAAACAGCCCCCGCGACGGAAGTTGCGGGGGCTGTTTCGTTTCTACAGCGCCTCAAAAGCGTCGCCCAACGCGCTTTCCTCCATGCCGACGACGGAGTAGTGCCGGGGCAGGTACCAGCCGATGCGCTGCATCACCTGCCGGTAGGTGGCTTCGTCGGGGAAGAGGTCGGGTACCACGTTGAACACCAGATCCTGCGCCACGGCGGGGCCGGTTTTGGCGTGGCGCATCAGCAGGGCCAGCTTGGGGTCGGGCACGCCGTGGGCGGTCAGGAAGTCGCGCAGCACGATGCGGGTGGCGGCGGGCAGCAGGGTTTCGTTAGGCTGCCCGACCAGCACTTCTTCGTCCTCCTGGATGGTTTCGTCGGTTGCCTGGCGCGAGAAGGGCGTTTCGGCGGTGGTGTAGAACTCGCCGGTGAGGGCATAGTTGAGCACGTCGCCGGCGGTGAGCACCCAGTCGGGCTGGCCCCGGTCGGGATTGATGACCACGCCCAGGCCCAGGCGCAGCAGGAAATCGTCCTTCATGCGGTCGAGGACGTAGCACTGGAAGCTCTGGTTGGGCTCGGGCAGCAGCAGCTGAAAGTAGGGGAAGCCATCGGGGCCGGTGATGACCTGGGGCGTGCCGCAGCGGAAGCTGGCGGCGGGCAGGTTGGCCAGGAAGGCATCCTGCCAGGCGTCGTCGCGCGCCGCAGGCGGCACGTCTACCAACTGAAAGATAGTGTTTGTTTTGGTCAGGTCGCCGAGGTACGGCTCCGGGGCCGGGGCCGGTTCGGCGGTTGCGGTAGGCTCCGGGGCGGCTTTGCTTTTGAACAGGTCGAAGAATCCCATGCGACTTGAAGGGGTAAGGGGGAGAGGCCAAAGGAAGAGAAAATTGACGAAGCGCCTCTACCGCTTCGTTGAGTGGTATTGCAACGAAGCGGTAGAGATGCTTCGACTCCGCTCCGCTGCGCGGACGCCAGATGGGCATGAGGCAAACGGGTTTTCACCAATTCCCAAACACGCTCCCACGGTGAAGCAGCAGAATTCAGTTAGGCAATACCAACGTAGCGGCTTTCGTGAAGACCAGCGGCTGGGAGTACGGAAACTGCACTTCGATGCCCGTGACTTCCTGCGCCGGTCCTTCTAAAATCCGGAAGTCGAAGGTGTCGTTGCCGGTGAAGTGCGTAGTCAGCGCCGTAAAGCTCAGGCCGGCGTTATGCTTGACGGGCCCTTTGAAGTCATAGTAGGCAAAGGCCAGCTGGTTTTTAGGCGCTTTGCTGATGGTGATAGTGCCGTAGGCCGGGTGGGAGTAGGTGCCCACGTACCGGCTGGCCTTTTTCAACACCTGCGGGTCCTGAATCAAGCTGGCTTTCGGCGCCTGGGCCGCGGCGGGTGGATTGTTCTTGTCGATAACGTACTGCTCAAAATCGGCCAGCTTCTCGTAGTTGTTGTCGAGGAAGATGTTGGTGGCGTAGCGGGTCAACAGGTTCTGCAGCTCGGTTTGCTGGTTGCACATGATGACGATGCCAAACCCGCTCTGCGGGGCCAGCACGATTCGGGCGCTTTGCCCGCCCGTGCGGCCGTCGTGGTAAATGGTGTTGCGCCGGGCGTCAATGTCCCAGCCGATGCCGTAGAATATTTCCTCCGCGGCATTGCGGACCGTCAGCGGGCTGGTCAGGTGCGCAAACTGCCGGGGCGTCAGAAACTCCTTGCCATCGAGCGTGCCCTTGTTGACCAGCATGGTCAGCCATTTGGTCATGTCGTTGAGGGTGGAGCTGATAGCGCCGGCGGGGGCCGCAGCGTCGATGCTGGACGGGGGAATAACGGTGTAGCCGTCGTTTCTGTAGCTGACCGTATTCTCGCCGTAGCGCTGAAACTCCTCGAAGGTGGCAAAGGACTGGGTCATGCCCAGGGGCGCGAAAATCCGGGTCTTCACCAGGTCCTGCCAGGGCGTGTGGGTCACCCGCTCCTCCAAAATACCGGCCGCGGTATAGAGCAGGTTGTTGTAGATGAACTTCTCCCGGAACGTGCCATTAAAGCTCAGGAACGGCAGCATTTTCAGCACTTCATTGCGGCTGAACCGGGGGCCGTACTGCAGGTAATAGTGCTGGTACACGCCCACCCGGTGGGTGAGCAGGTCGGTAAGGGTGGCATTGGCCGTCGCGTAAGGGTCGGCGAGCTTAAACTCCGGCAGGTGCTGCACCACCTTATCATCCCAGGCCAGCGCCTTTTCCTGCACCAGCTGCGCGGCAACAACCCCGGTAAAGGCCTTGGTGCAGGAGCCGATTTCAAACAGCGTGTTGGTGGTTACCGGCAGCTGCTTGTCCAGGTTCCGGTAGCCCAGCCCGCCTTGGTAAAGCAGCTGGTTGTTGTCGATGATGGCCATGGCCATGCCCGGGTTCCTGGCTCTCAGCCGCAGCGTGTCGGTCAGCTTCAGGAAGTACTCGAGCTTGGTCTGAGCTGTCGGATGGGGCCGGGGACTTGGGGGTTGGCAGATGGCTAACGAAGGAATAAGCAGTAGCAGCAGCAAGATTCGAAAGGGCATGGAGTGGGGTTAAAGCAATAGCTTGTTCGAGGTATAGGCCGCCCGCTTAATGCGGTGGTGTCCGGCGCCCAAAGAAACAAAAAATGCCGGCGGAGTCTTCCCGTGCCCTCCTTACCGGGCTGCTGCCAAGCCATGAGGCCGCTTGCGCCGGCCGGCAAAGCCCTGGCAGATAGCCTGGGGCCGCCGAAAGAAGCGGCCCCAGGCTTTGCGAAAAGCCCTGGCACCGGGGCTCCGGGCCGCGTGCAGATGTCTAAGCTTTGTAGTTGCAAAACGCGCAAATCAGGCTGGAAAAAGGGTTTTGTGCACTCCATAGATAGTCGTGGCTCCTGCGCCGGAAGTCTGAGAGAAGCAGAATCTGGTTTTCGGCCCGCCGGGGTTTGCAGTAGGTTTGATTCATCAACCACCCCAATCTACTTCGCCTGTCTACTATGACCCTGCACAACCTTTATCCGCAAGTATTCTCCTGTGCGGCCCTTTCGCTATTAGCTACCAGCTGCACTGTGTATGCGCCCATGCAGCCCACTATTTCCACCATTAGCCGGCAGGGCCAGGTCGAAATCAGCGGCAGCGTGCAGGCCAGCGGGCGGGTGGAAGGCAGCGTGGTGTACTCGCCGCTGCCCCACGTGCTGGTGACGGGTGCCGGCACCTTCCGCCCCAGGCTCGGCGACTCAACCTTCAACACCACCCGGCAGGGAGAGCTCGGCCTGGGCGGCTATCTGCCACTCGGTAAGGGCTGGCAGCTCACCGGCCTGGCCGGCTACGGCCGCGCCAGCACTCACCGGGCCTACGTGGAGGGAACGTTGCTTTGGGGGGGAGGACAAACACGGGAGGAATACACTATGCGCTCCGGCAAGCTGTTCGGCCAGACCAGCCTGACCCACGAAGGTGCTCGCGGTGCCGTAGGGGCCGTGTACCGCCTCTCCAAAATCAGCTTCGATCAGCTCGACTACGCAGCTGTCTCCTACAGCTATTACGCATCTTACCCGGTACCGCTCCGCCGCATGGTGCGGCACGAAGCCCTGGTATTTGGCCGCTACGGACTCGATGCCCAAAACCGCTGGCAGCTGCAAGCCACCGTGGGCCTTTCGGTGGCCGGCGCGGCCGAGCAGAGTACCACCGATGACCGGCGCTACTCCCAGGCCAACCACCTGCTGCTGCCCGTGCCCATAACCAGCCTGGGCGTAGTGTTCCGCCCCCAGCTGCTCGGGAAGAAGTAGGCAGTACGATTTTGGTAGGCGGTCAGGGCTGAAAATAGCCGCGCCGCTTACGAGAATAGTATGATACTTTCAACCCGGTATTTAGCTTCCTGAAAATGTATTCTACTATGCTTTCTTATATGCGCCTCATCGGTTGCGGTCTGGCTCTGACCTTGGGCAGCTGCTCCGTGTACGCGCCCATGCTTCCGGTAGCCCCACAGCTGCGCGACAAAGGCCAGCTGGAAGTACAGGGTACTACCTTTCTGACCGGCCGGTGGGAGGCCGGGGCAACTTATTCGCCGGTACGCTACCTGCTGGTGCGGGCCGCGGGCGGCCTGAAGCGCGACAAGGAGGATACCACCTACTTTCGCATCCGGCAGTATGAGGTGGGCGTTGGCGGCTACTACCCGCTTGGCCAGCGCTGGCTCCTGAGTGGGCTTGGCGGCTACGGGCAGGCCCGCAGCGCCCGGGGCTACTTTCAGGCAAATATTCTCGCTGGACCCAGTAAGCTGGTCGATTTTCAAAGCAACTACCATCGGCTGTTCGGGGAGCTTTCCGTAGTGTACCAGGCCGAGTCGGGCTGGGGGTCAGTAGGGGCGGCCTGCCGCTTGTCGCAGGTGAATTTCGATCAGCTTACCTACAACGGCGCGCCCCTGGGCCTGCGGCAGATGCTGCGCGCGGAGCCCATGCTGCTGGCCCGTTTCGGCAACCCGGAAGGAGCCCTGCGCTGGCTGCAGATTCAGACTTCCTGTGGCCTCACCGTCGTTCCCGGGTACCGCTACGACGCCGCCAAAGAGCCCTTCGAGTACATGCGCATCAAGGAAAGCCGGGTGGTGCTAGCCCTGAGCCTGATTGTCAAGCCGCACCTGTTCAAGCCACTGGTGCAGGCTGCGAACCAGGCGCAGATCAGCCCTTGGTCCACCGGGCCTGCCGCCACGCCAGCTGCTGCTCAGCGTCCAGAAACGTCCAGGCTACGAAGCGGCTTTTCTTCTGGCCCTGGGCCATGTCGATGGTGCGCACGTCCTGGGCTTTGGCCCACTGCAGCTCCTTGTAGATGCCGGGCAGCGTGGTTTTTTTCGAGATGAGCGACGTAAACCAGAAGCCCTGGGTCGGAATCTGGGCGCTTTCTACCACCATACGGCGCACGAAGGCTTCCTCGCCGCCGGGGTACCACAGCTCCCCGGGCTGCCCGCCGAAGTTCAGGTTGGGCGCGGGCTTGGTGCCGTGCTTCACGCCCAGGTTATGCTGCTTGCGGCGGTTGTCGGCCGAGGCCTCGGCCAGCGAAGCGTAGAACGGCGGGTTGCACAGCGTCAGGTCGAACTGCTCCCGGGGCTTCACGATGCCGTGCAGGATGTGGCGCGAATCGGCCTGCTGGCGCAACTCGATGTTGCCGGTCAGCGCCGGGTTGGCCCCCACAATGGCCTTGGCCGTGCGCAGGGCCACCGCGTCGGTGTCGGAGCCCACAAAGTGCCAGCCGTACTGCTGGTGGCCGATGATGGGGTAGATGCAGTTGGCGCCCACGCCCACGTCGAGCACCCGCACGCCCTTGCCCCGGGGCACCTGCCCCTCATTGACGGAAGCCAGCAGGTCGGCCAGGTAGTGGACGTAGTCGGCCCGGCCGGGAATGGGCGGGCAGAGGTAGTTGGCCGGAATATCCCAGTGCTCGATGCCGTAGAACTGCTTCAGCAGCGCCCGGTTCAGCATGCGCACCGCGGCCGGGTCGCCGAAGTCCACCGACTCGGTGCCGTAGGCGTTGGGGGCCACAAACGGCTGCAGCGCGGGCAGCGCCTGCACCAGCCCGCCAAAGTCGTAGCGGCCCTGGTGGGCGTTGCGCGGGTGCAGGGTGGAGTTTTCGGGGGCAGCTTCCGCTGGTTTGGCAGGCATGGCAGGGAGACTAGGGGGAAAGCAAAAGACAAACATAGCGGAAGCTGGGCTGGCAAAGCCCAAAACCGGGTGCAGCGCCCGGAAAAGCACGGGCTGGGGGCGCGGCGCGCTAGTTGGGCCGGGCCAGCTTGGTAAACACGTTGTTCAGCCCCTCAGCCCAAGTGGGATGGGCAATAATCATGTTCTGCAGCTGCGGATACGGGAGCCGCCCCATCATAATCAGTTGGAACATGGTCATCAGCTCCCCGCCTTCGGCGCAGAAGATGGCCGCGCCCAGCACCTGGTCGTTGTCGCCAACCAGCACCTTCCAGAAGCCGGTGGTGCGCCCCGTTTCCCGGGCCCGGCCGATAGTGCGCACCGGCATGGTGGCCACGCGGTACGGAATGTTCTGCTCCCGGGCCTGGTCCTCGTTCAGCCCGATGCGGCCCAGCTGGGGCTCGGTAAACACGGTATAGGGTAAGGGGCGCTGCTTGGCCGAGCGGCGCTTGCCGTGCAGCAGGGCGTCGCGCACCACCCGGTAGTCGTCGTAGCTGATGTGGGTGAACTGCGGGCCGCCGTGCACGTCGCCGAGGGCGTACACGCCGCGTGTGGCGGTCTGCAGGCTGCCGTTTACCTGGATGTAGCCTTGCTCATCGGTTTTGACGCCCGCTTTGCTCAGGTCGAGCGTATCGGAGTTGGGCGTGCGGCCGGTGGCCACCAGCAGGTGGGAGCCGTGCAGGCGCCGCTCCCCGGCCGCCGTATGCACCGACAGCGTAAGCTGCCCCGCCGCGTTCTGCGACACCCGGTGGGCCTTGGCGCCCAGCACGAATTCCACCCCGTCGGCTTCCAGCGTGGCCTGCATGGCGGCGCACACGTCGTCGTCTTCCCGCTCCAGCAGCTGCCGGCCCGACTCGACGACGGTCACGCGGCTGCCGAAGCGCCGGAACATCTGCCCGAACTCCAGCCCGATGTAGCCCCCACCCAGAATCAGCAGGTGCTCGGGCAGCTCGGGCAGGTCGAGCAGCTGGGTGGTGGTCAGGTAAGGCACCGCGTCGAGGCCCGCGAGTGGGGGAATGGCGGGGCGGGTGCCGGTATTGATAAAAATCAGCGGGGCCTCCAGCTCCTGCTCGTCGCCCTGGGTCAGCGTCACGCGCACCGAGTGCTTCCCGGTGAAAGCTGCGTGGCCGTGCAGCACCGTGATGCCGGAGTGTTCCTGGGTCAGGTTGTTGCGCACCCCCCGGCGCGATTGCTGCACCAGGGCCTCTTTGCGCGCCATAACGGCCGGAAAGTCAACTTCGGGGGCGCCGACGCGGATGCCGTAGTCGGCGGCGGTGCGCACCTGGTGGGCGCGCTCGGCGGCGGCCAGCAGGTTTTTGGTGGGCGAGCAGCCGTAGTTGATACAGGAGCCGCCCAGGTGGTTTTCCTCTACCAGCACCACCCGGCGGCCCGCATCGGCCAGGGCCACGGCCAGAGGATTGCCGGCCTGACCGGAGCCAATAATAAGCGCATCGTAGGAAGTAGGCATAAAAAGCAGAAATTGGCGAAGAAAGCGGACAAACCCCAGTGGCCCGGCCAGCCGGGGCCACTAGCGTGTTGGCTATACGCGCCACTCCGCCGGGCGGCTATTCCCTAAAGGACGTCTGCTTTCATTTAGCCCCTATATTTCTCCCGGCAGCTGCCTATGCGTCGTTTCGTTCCCCGTGTTCTGCTTGCGTTTGTGCCGGTCCTGACCAGCTGCGCCTCCCTGTACTTTCCCCCGCCGCCCATGGCGCCCCTGCTCACCCAGAAAGGCGAGTTCAGTGGGGGGCTGCACACCAACTTTAGCAGCAATACCGCCCTGCAGGGCGCCTACGCCCTCGGCGACCATATCGGCGTGCTGGGCAGTGCCTCCTTCCTGCAGGCCGACAAGAAGCAGTCGTTCTTCGGCAGCAAAGCCAACCGTGAGTACAACGAGCACAACTTTGGCGAGCTGGGCATGGGCTACTTCACCCGCCTGAAGGACCGGCGCGTTATTGAGTTTTACGGCGGCTACGGCCTGGGCCACACCAAGCGCACCGAAAGCGTGGAAGGCGCCACTACCCGGACGCTGGAAGGCAACCTGGAGAAGTACTTTCTGCAGGTCAACTACAGCAAGAAGGAAAGCAAAGTGTGGCACCTGTTCGACCGTGACTTTCCGGTTTCGTACGGGGCGGCCATGCGCGCCAGCTACGTGCAGCTGCAGCGCTTCACCATCGACGGCCAGGCCCAGGAAACCGAGGATAACATCTTTTTCGAGCCCATTACCTTCACCCGCATCCAGGCCGTGGGGCCTATTCAGCTCCAGCTGATCAGCGGCAGCAACTTCGGCCTGCGCCACCGCAAATTCCTGAAGGCCTCCAACTCGGTGTTCCAGCTGGGTATCGTGGTGAACCTGGGCGGGCAGGAAGGCCGGAAGTAAGGAGCCAAATTCCATTCCGCTCGACAAAGACAGGGTTGAGTCAGGAGAAGGGTCTAGTAGACCTACTCATTCTGTTTGGCAGGGGCAAGCAGGCTTTGATGAAACGAAAAAGCCCCCGTCCTTACCCAAAACTTTTTTGGACTGCTCAGAGCCCACCAAAAGGCCTTTTCTCACCAGCTGACACGGCCTGAAAAACAGCAAATCAGTTTGGCAACCTCGCAAAAAAGCCCTTCCGGCCACATGGCCGGAGGGGCTTTTGAGTTTTAGGTAAGGACAAGAGTTGCGTCGGCGCTTTTTCTCTAAAAAAGGATTTTTGACGAGCTTATAGCGTCGATGCCGCGGGGGGCGCAGCATCCACCATCTGCTTGTTGAGCATGGCATTGATGTGCACCGTGCAATGGGAGCGGGCCGGAACGAAGCCCATGCGCACCCACGCCCGCTGCACCCCATGATTCTGTATTTGAGTAGTGGCCCGGACCCGTTTTAGACCTTGGTCCCACATGTACTGCTTCGTATAGTTAAGCAGGTCAACATACAGGTTCTTGAAGGGTACATTGGGCCGGGCACCGAATATAATTCCCTCGCCGTAGGTAGCGTGCACCTCAACTGTGGCGTAGGCCACCGCCTGTCCATCGAGGTAGAATAAAAAGCAAACCCGCTTGTCCCCGGGCTGCAGACAGCTTAGCGCCCACTCTTTGTACCCGGCCAGCACCAGTTTCGGGTCAAACAAGGGGTTGCTGTTGTAATGGGTACGGTAGTCTTTAAAGCTAAGGTCAACAAGTTCCTCCAGTACTGCCGTGTCGGCCACAGTAGCGTGGTGAATCACGAGGCGGGTATTGCGCAGGGGCTGAGCCGGAAACTCGCGCAGGTCGCAGTCGAACGATACGAGCGTATCGGCTATTATCACCGGAAAAGGGAGCATGCTTAGCTGAAACAGCTGATGCTGCTGGCTGGCTGGCAGCCGAAAAATAGCCACGTCGGCCCGCTCATCCACGATAGTGCGCAGCAATTCGTAGGGTTCGAGCTTGGTAAGGGAGCCGCGCAAAATCCGCAAGTTAAAGCGGTTGCTTTCTAGGGAGCTGTATTGCAAAGACATTGGAAGGAAAGGCGAAGCGGATAGGGGGAGAAGTGTTTTGCCGGTACTAAATTAGAGGGCTTTATAGATATAATCTAAATAGATACATATAAAACAAAAAAAATATATAGTTTGTATTATTCATCACTTATTCAGGGCCCCGGAGGCATCCCCGGTTTCCTCCCGCACCACATACAGGGGGCGGTTCTTGACGCCGTCGAAAACCCGGCTCACGTACAGCCCCACGATGCCCAGGCCCGCCAGGACAAGGCCGCCCAGCAGCCACAGGCTCAGCAGCAATGCGCCCAGCCAAAACGTTGTGCCATCCTTTTCAAACCAGAGCCAGCCAGCCAGCCAAACGGCTCCCAGCAGTGCGCCCACCACGAGGCCGGCGCCCAGCTTCACGAGGAGCCGCAGCGGCTTGTCACTGTAGGCCAGCACGACGCCGAACGCCAGCCGGATCAGCTGGCCGACGCGGTAGCTGCTTTGGCCATGGGTGCGTGCGGCATGCTCTACATCCAGAGCCCCCTGCCGAAACCCAAGCCAGCGTACCTGCAGGGGAAATGCCCGCGTAGGTTCGCGCATGAGCCCTAGCGCCGCTACCACCCGTTGATGGAAGATGCCAAAGTTGCCCGTGGCCGGGTCCTGCCGCGGGCCACCAAGCCACGTCAGCACCCGGTGAAACGCCGCGCCGGCCCACTGTTTAGTGGCCGTATCCTGCCGGTTGGCCCGCCGTCCGAAAACCACGTCCAGCTGCTGACTTTGGGCGTAGGCGTACAGGTTGGGAATTTCCTCGGGCGCATCCTGCAGGTCACAGTCCATAACGACGACCCACTCACCCGCGGCCCGGTCCAGGCCCGCCGTAATAGCCGCGTGCTGCCCGAAATTGCGGCTGAAGCTGAGCCCCAGCACCCGAGGGTCGGCGGCGGCCAGGGCCTGCACCTGCCCCCAACTGCCGTCGGGGCTGTGGTCATTCACCAGAATAAGCTGGTAGGTGCCCGCAAAGGCTGCCAAGGTAGCAGTCAGCCGCCGGTGCAGCTCCGGCAGCGCAGCAGCGCAGCCATACACCGGAACGACTACCGAAATGGAAGGCCGGTTACTTTCTGAAGAGACATTCATCGATGCAGGCATATAGCGGGCTGAATAACTGCCAAAAAAGCCCCGGCGCAGACCGGGGCTTTTTTCAACTTATAAACTCAAAAGTCAGAAACTACTTGCCGCCCAGCACGCGCAGCATGGTGTCGCCGATTTCGGCGGGCGAATCCACCACGTGGATACCGCACTCGCGCATGATGGCCATCTTGGCAGCCGCCGTATCGTCGGCACCGCCCACGATAGCGCCGGCGTGACCCATGCGGCGGCCGGGAGGGGCCGTCTGGCCGGCAATAAAGCCCACGACGGGCTTCTTGTTGCCGGTTTCCTTGATCCAGCGGGCCGCTTCGGCTTCCATGCCGCCACCGATTTCACCGATCATCACAATGCCTTCGGTTTCGGGGTCGTTCATGAGCATTTCCACCGCCTGCTTGGTGGTGGTACCGATGATCGGGTCGCCGCCGATGCCGATGGCCGTGGTCTGGCCCAGGCCGGCTTTAGTGAGCTGATCCACGGCTTCGTAGGTCAGCGTGCCCGACTTCGACACGATACCGATTTTGCCTTTGGTGAAGATAAAGCCAGGCATGATGCCCACTTTGCACTCACCGGCCGTCATCACGCCGGGGCAGTTGGGCCCGATCATGTGCAGCCCCTCACGGTCTTTGAGGTATTCCTTCACCGCAATCATGTCCTTGGTCGGGATGCCTTCGGTGATGGTGATGATGACTTTGATACCGGCATCCGCAGCTTCCATGATGGCGTCGGCGGCAAAAGCCGGGGGCACGAAGATGATGCTGGTGTTGGCGCCGGCCTGGGCTACGGCATCGGCCACGGTGTTGAATACGGGCCGGTCGAGGTGCTGGGTGCCGCCTTTGCCGGGCGTTACGCCGCCCACCACGTTGGTGCCGTACTCAATCATCTGCTGGGCGTGAAACGAGCCTTCGGAGCCCGTAAAACCCTGCACAATCACTTTGGAATCCTTGTTGACCAGAACGCTCATTCGGGGAGGGATTAGAGGATACTATCGGTTTGAGGTGGGAACCAGTGGGCCTAAGGCGGCTACCGGTGTGCAAAAGTAGGGTTTATTTGGCCCGCAGGCAAGGTAAGAAGCCAGACCCGCGCGCGGACCGCCCCGCCGAAATCCGTACCTTTGCAGCCCTCTCACCCAACTTTCCTCTCTCCATGTATTTCAATAACGTCATTGAGGCCATCGGCAACACGCCCCTGGTGAAGCTCAATAGAGTGGCCGACGGCATCAAGGGCACGGTGCTGGCCAAAGTAGAGTATTTCAACCCCGGCAACTCGGTGAAAGACCGGATGGCCGTGAAAATGGTAGAAGACGCCGAAAAAGCGGGTTTGCTCAAGCCCGGCGGCACCATCATCGAAGGCACCAGCGGCAACACCGGCATGGGCCTGGCCCTGGCCGCCATTGCCAAAGGCTACCAGTGCATCTTCGTGATGAGCGACAAGCAGAGCAAGGAAAAGCAGGACATTCTGCGCGCCGTCGGCGCCCAGGTGGTGGTGTGCCCCGTCGATGTGGCCCCCGAAGACCCGCGCTCCTACTACTCGGTGGCCCGCCGCCTGAGCCAGGAAACGCCCAACTCGTTTTACCCCAACCAGTACGACAACATGTCGAACACGGCGGCGCACTACGAAAGCACGGGCCCCGAAATCTGGCAGCAGACCGAAGGCACCATCACCCACCTGGCCTGCGGCGTGGGCACCGGCGGCACCATCTGCGGCACGGCCCAGTACCTAAAGGAGCAGAACCCGGCCGTCGTGACGCTGGGCCTCGATACCTACGGCTCGGTATTCAAGAAATACAAGGAAACCGGCGTCTTCGACGAAAACGAAATCTATCCTTATAAGACCGAAGGAATTGGCGAGGATATCTTGCCCAAAAACGTTAACTTTGGCCTTATTGACTCCTTCATTAAAGTCACGGACCAGGATGCCGCGGTCATGACCCGGCGCCTGGCCAAAGAAGAAGGTCTATTCGTGGGCTGGTCGTGCGGCTCGGCGGTGCACGGCGCTTTGGAGTACGCTAGAGAGCACCTGCAAGAGGAAGACGTGATGGTCATCATTCTGCCCGACCACGGCACGCGCTACCTCGGCAAAATCTATAACGACGACTGGATGCGGGAGCAGGGCTGGCTCTAGGCTTCCTCGTCGCCGGCCCGCTCTGCAGACCGGTTTTACGCTTCTAACCCGACCTGGCAATGCCCAAAAAGCTCCGCAATATCGTGTTGGTGGATGATAACGAAACCACCAGCTTCCTCAACAACCGGCTGCTGAGCCGTCTGGACGTGGCCGACCGGGTGTACAGCTTTACCCGGGCCGAGCAGGCCTACGACTTTCTGTGGGGCAAAGGCGACAACGCCGGCTCCATGGCGCCCGACGTGCCCCAGCTCGTGTTTGTGGATCTGAAGATGCCCGGTATGGATGGCTTCGAGTTTCTGGAGCAGTACAGCCAGCTGCCCGCCCCGATCAAGGAGAAAACCGTGCTGGCCGTGCTGACCACTTCCATGCACTCGGCCGATACGGCCCGGGTAGCGAAGTTTGAAGGCGTGGAGTACCTGGCCAAGCCGCTGACCGAGGAAAAAATGGAAAAGCTGCTGCAAAAGCGGTTTTCGGCCAACTAACTCATGTTTTAAGTAGAAAAAGGCCGCAGCAAACATTTGCAGCGGCCTTTTTTGATTTGGGGAATTGGAGCCAGCGCGGCCGGGCTGGGCTACACCACGGCATCCACGAACTGGAAGGCTTCGCCGTCGAACAGGCCTTTGTCGCTGAGCTTGAGGCTGGGAATGACGAGCAGCGCCATGAACGAGAGGGTCATGAACGGGGCGCCGAGCGGGCTGCCCAGGCGCTTGGCCAGGGCATCGGCGGCGGCGTAGGCCTGGGCCACGTGGTGGCCGGGCTGGTCCGACATGAGGCCGGCTACCGGCAGCGGCAGCAGGATTTCCTCGCCGTTGGCCCCCACAGCGGCCAGCCCGCCCTTGGCCTCAATTACCAGGTTTACGGCCCGGGCCAGGCTCTCGTCGTCGCAGCCCACGGCGGTGATGTTGTGCGAGTCGTGGCCGACGCTGCTGGCCAGGGCCCCAAACTGCAGCCCGAAGCCCTGAATGAAGGCCACGGCCGGCGGCGCCGGGGCGTAGCGGTTTACCACCGTCAGCTTGAGCATATCCCGCCCGATGTGGGGCACGACCAGGCCGTTTTCAACCGTGGCCGGCAAGTCGTGGCGGGCGGTGATAAGCTGGCCGTCGAAGCACTCGATGACGCGTACGGTGGCCGTGGCTGCGGGAGCCGGCAGCTGAAAATCTGACGCCTGCACCGGCCGGGCGTGGAAGTTGTTGACGACCGGGCAGGGCAGCGAGGCAATGCGCGTTTCGCCGTTTTCGGCCACCAGCACGCCGTCGAGGTAGGTCTGGCGCACCCGGAAGTCCTGCAGGTTGTCGACCACGATAAAGTCGGCCGCGTCGCCTTCACGCAGCAACCCCACGGGCAGCTTATAGTGCAGCACCGGGTTCAGGCAGGCCACGCGCAGCACTTTGAGCACGTGCTGCCCGCGGGCCACGGCGCGCTGTACCAGCTGGTTGATGTGGCCCAGCACAAGCGTATCGGGGTGCTTGTCGTCGGAGCAGAACATCATGTTTTCGTAGTGCTCGGGCAGCAGGTCAATCAGGGCGTCGAAGTTGCGGGCCGCGGAGCCTTCCCGGATCAGGATTTTCATGCCCACGGCCAGCTTGTCGAGGGCTTCTGCGGCCGTGAAGCACTCGTGGTCGGTGCTGATGCCGGCTTCGGCGTAGCGCCGGGCATCGGCGCCGCGCAGGCCGGGGGCGTGGCCATCCACGGGGCGGCCGCAGCGCTGGGCCAGGGCTATTTTCTCCATCACCTCCGCGTCGCGGTGCAGCACGCCGGGCCAGTTCATCATCTCGGCCAGATAGCCGATGGCGGGGTTCTGAAACAGGTGCTCGATGTCGGCGGCGGTGATGGTGGCGCCGGCGGTTTCAAACGGCGTGGCCGGCACGCACGAGGGCGCCCCGAAGCAGAACTTGAACGGCACGCTGCGGCCGCTGGCCAGCATGTACTCCACGCCCGCCACGCCCAGCACGTTCCCGATTTCGTGGGGGTCCGATACCGTGGCCACCGTGCCGTGCGTTACGGCCAGGCGGGCAAACTCGGCCGGCACCAGCAGCGAGCTTTCCACGTGCACGTGGGCATCCACAAAACCGGGCAGCGCATAGGGGAAAGCCGGGTCGGGCGGGGCCCCCTTATCCAGCGCCACCGTGCGTATTTTGCCCCCGGCCACGTGAATGATACCCGGGGTTATGGTGTTGGCAAACAGGTCGATAATATTGGCGCGCAGACTGAATTCGGCAGGCATGAGACGAGAAGAAAGAGGACGGGAAGTTGAGCTACCCCAAATAGGAACGGGTAAAGAACCGTATATTTGCCCAAAATCTGCGCCGTTGAGAAAGATTGTGACTTTGCTGTTGGCCGTCCTGATAGCCGGTTCCGGCCTGACCACAACGGGCTGTGCCCGCCGGACCAGCCAACAGAAAAAAACGGCGTCTTATAAGCGCAAAGCGAAGTCTGGGAAGGCTCCCTGCCCTTGTGACAGTCACTAAATACCGGACCCGACGCTGCTGAGTCGGTCTGTTTCTGCTAACGCATTTTCTATTTCTGCTGCTCTGTTTGTGAATTCCCGCCGCGCCGTTGCCCCTGCTTTTCGCTTCTTGCTGCTGGCCGTGCTGCTGGTAGCCGGGCAGGGCGTCGTCGGGCAGGGGCACGCGGCCTTTATTGCGCCCGGCACCTTTGATGAGCGTACCCGCAACCCCACGCTGCGCTACGAGCCGGGCGACCATCCCGGTTCCTACCGCGGCCTCGACGGCATCTGGCACCCCGTGCAGATTGCCGACTGGCTGGTAGACCGGGTGTACATGAACGACAGCGGCAACTACTACCAGGCTTTTTCGCCCGAAGACATGACGGCCTTCGTGCAGCGGGGCTTCAACGATACGATAGTGACGGTGAAGGGCCTGGCACCCGGCAAGCTGGGCCGCTACCCCACCGCCTTCGGACGGCAGCTGTTTCGGGGCGCGGGCATGCAGCTGGTCGATATTCAGCTGGAAAGCCGCTCGTTGCTCGAGCTGCTGGTGCTGCCCCACCAGCTGTTTATTCGCAAAAACTCGGAAGGCTGGCTGCTGGTGCCCCGGCAGAAAGCCGCCTTCCGGCAGCTGATGCTGGTGCTGCTGGCCGACGACCCGGCCATTGTGGCCCGACTGCAAAACGGCCACGTTGGGCGCCGCCACCTGCCGCGGCTGCTGACGGAGTACGCCGACTTCCGGACCACCCAATTTCTTCAAACGGCTTCCCAGCCGCGCCCCTGACTCTTCGCCTATGGCCGCTGAAAATCCTCTTGTTGCCCTGCGCAAAGCCGCGGAAGCCGTGCGCCAGCAGCTGCAGCTCAATGCCTACGATGCCGCCGCCGTGCAGCGCCTCGACGAGTTTATCGAAACCCAGCGGCCCACCATCCAGGACGCCGACCGGGAAGGTATCGTCAGGGCCCTGGGCTGCTTTCTGGGCCAATGTCTGATTGATACCTACCAGGGCACCTGGGCCGCCGGCCCCGACGGCACCACGGGCGTGGGCATCAACGGCAATCATTTTTTCAATCCCTTCTACCGTATTTCGCAGCAGCTGACGCAGGGTGACACCGAGTCGGTAGCGGCATTTTTCGCGAGTGTACCTGCCCGGCTGGCTGCGGAGCCCCGGCGTAAAACCTGGATTTAGTGTCTTCTTCTAGTTCTTCACGCCCTGCTGCGCCGATCGACTTTGCCATGAGAAAAATCGTCATTGCCATCGACGGCTACTCTTCGTGCGGGAAAAGCACCACGGCCAAGGCCGTGGCCGCCGAGCTGGGCTATGCCTACATCGACACCGGCGCCATGTACCGGGCCGTAACGCTCTACCTGCTGGAGCGCGACATTGCCTTCGACGATTTGCCCCGTATCGAGCAGGCCCTGCACGACATCCACATTGCCTTCAAGCGCAACCGCAAAACCGGCCGCAACGAGCTCTGCCTCGACGGCGTGATTCGGGAGGACGAAATCCGGCAGATGCGCATTTCCAACTCCGTGAGCGAGGTGTCGGTGATTCCGGCGGTGCGCCACACCCTGGTGCGCCAGCAGCAGCGCATGGCCCGCAAGCGCGGCGTGGTGATGGACGGCCGCGACATCGGCACCACCGTTTTCCCCGATGCCGAAGTCAAGGTGTTTATGACGGCTGACGTGCTGACCCGCGCCGAGCGGCGGCAGGATGAGCTGGCGGCCAAAAATGAGTACGTGCTGCTGGAAGACATCGTGGAAAACCTGCGCAAGCGCGACCATATCGACTCTACCCGGACCGAAAGCCCCCTGCGCCGGGCCCCCGACGCGGTGCTGCTCGACACAACGCACATGGTGATTGAGGAGCAGGTGGATTTTGTGCTGGAGCGGGTTTCGGCGAGTTTATTTTCGCTAGCGGCCCTGGGCCATGACCACAATAGCGGTGAGGCGGTTATATAAATGGAGGTCCTGGAAGTCAGGCCTTGGCATATTGGGCACCAGAATTGATGAGCCGTGGTTTTCACGGTGCTGCCGGGCCTGCCCAAGAAGTACCAGCTGCTAAGTCCGGAGTTCTAAGCCCTACTCTCATGAACGTTACCATCGATAAAAATTCCGGCTACTGCTTCGGCGTCGAATTTGCCATTCAGATGGCGGAAGATGAGCTGGCCCAGGACGAAATGCTGTACTGCCTCGGCGACATCGTGCACAACCGCATGGAAGTGGAGCGCCTGCACGAGCGGGGCCTGCGCATTATCGACCGGGAGCAGCTCGAGCAGCTCCACGACTGCAAGGTGCTGATCCGGGCCCACGGCGAGCCGCCGGAAACCTACGCGCTGGCGTTGCGCAACAACATCGAGCTCATTGATGCTTCCTGCCCCGTCGTGCTCAAGCTGCAGAACCGGGTCAAGCACGCCTTCGACGCCAGCCAGCGCCAGAACGGGCAGATTGTGATTTATGGCCAGCCCGGCCACGCCGAAGTAGCCGGCCTCACCGGTCAGACCGGCAACCGCGCCCTCATCGTGATGACCGAGGCCGACCTGGACCAGATTGACTTCAGCCGGCCCGTCACGCTCTTCAGCCAGACCACCAAAAGCACGGCCGGCTTCTACCACATGAAGCAGCTCATTGAGGAGCGCATTGCCGCCGCCGGGGGCGAGCTGGCTTCCTTCGATGCCAACGACAGCATCTGCCGGCAGGTCAGCAACCGGGAGCCGGCGCTGGCCAAGTTCGCCGTGCTCCACGACGTTATCCTCTTCGTGAGCGGGCGCAAAAGCTCCAACGGTAAGGCCCTGTTCAGCGTGGTCAACCAAAACAACCCGCGCAGCTACTTTATCGAAAATGAGGAGGAGCTGCAGGAGCAGTGGTTTGAAAACGCCAGCAGCGTCGGCATCTGCGGGGCCACCAGCACGCCCATGTGGCTGATGCAGCGCGTGGCCGACCGTATTGAGCCCGTGCCGGTGGGCGCCTAGCCGGCCCCGGCGCCGGGCGTAGGAACGCACCGGCGAATACTCGTTATTTGCCCGGCCGGTTGCGGCCGGGCATTTTTTTGGCTTTCTCCCTGATGCGCAAGATTTTCAACTACTTCCTCAGCGGCTTCCTGGTGGTGGCGCCCATCAGCATCACCGTCTACATCCTGTTTGCCGTGCTGAGCTGGCTCGATAATACGTTTGAGCTGAAGTGGAACGAGCAGCACATTCCCGGCCTCGGCCTACTGCTGGTGATGGGCATGGTGACGGCGGTGGGCTTTATTGCCAAGTCGTTTATGGTGCGGCCCTTCCTGATTCTGGCCGAGCGGGTGCTGCACCGCACGCCCCTGGTCAGCATCATCTATTCCAGTATCAAGGACCTGTTCGACGCCTTCGTGGGCGACAATCAGAAGTTCAACCAGCCCGTGCTGGTGCGCCTGAATGCCGCCGACCAGTGCTACAAGATGGGCTTCGTAACCCAACCCAGCATGACGGCCATTCACCGGCCCGCGCTGATGGCCGTCTACTTCCCGCACTCCTACAACTTCTCGGGCGAGCTGCTGCTGGTGCCCCAGGAGAACGTGTCGTTGCTGGACCTGCCGAGCAGCGAGGTGATGAAGTTCATCGTGTCGGGCGGCGTCTCCAAGCTGTAGAAGCCGGGAGCTGCCAGCGCGGCCGAGTTATTAGCCGGGCCGGGCCGGCCGCCCCGTTCCTCCTTACTGCCCGATTTTGCTTTGAAAACCAAGCTGCACTACCACCAATACGGCACCGGACCCCGCGTTATTCTGGCGTTTCACGGCTACGGCCAGAGTGCAAGCCACTGGCGCGGCATGGCCGCCGCCCTCGGCCCGGCCGTTACCCTCTACGCCCTCGACCTGTTCTACCACGGCCAGAGCCGGCTGGCCAAAGCGGATGCTCCCCTCACTAAAAAGCGCCTGGGCGAGCTGCTGGCCGGGTTTATGACTGAGCACGGCATCGACCGCTGCGGGCTGCTGGCGTTTAGTATGGGCGCCAAGTTTGCCCTCACGGTGGTGGAGCAGCTGCCGGCGCGGGTAGAGCAGGTATGGCTGATTGCCCCCGACGGCATCCGCACCCAGTTCTGGTACTCCCTGGCCACGTATCCGCCCTGGATGCGCGGGGTGCTGGGCCGGGCCGTGCTGCGCCCCCAGCGGCTGCTGCGCTTCATCGACGTGCTGGCCCAGCGCCGCCTCATCGATTCGGGGCTGGTGCGCTTTGCCCAGTGGCAGCTCGACAGCCGCGAGAAGCGCCTGCGCGTGTACTGCAGCTGGACGGGCTTCCGCCACCTGGTCTTCGAGCTGAAAAAGCTGGCCGCCGGGCTCAACAGGCGGCCCACGCCCGTCACGTTTTTCCTGGGCCGCTACGACCGGGTGATTCCCCACGCCGGCCTGCAGGAGTTCATTGCCTCCCTCACCAACACCCGAACCGTGCTGCTGGAAGCCGGCCACGCCGGCCTGCTCCACGACGTGGCCGCCTACGTGCGGCGCCATCCGCAGGATGTGCAGTGGTAAAATGAGCCGCTCGTGCCTGCTCGCAACGACAGCTTAGGTCCGGCCCGGTTCCCGGGCCTGAACGCGCTAGTCGGGGAGGGGAGAATCTGCAGCTGCTGGGGGTGAAGCAAGGTGAAATGAGCCAGCGCGGGTCAGCAGGCTGACGCTTCATCCGGGGTATTCGACACTTGGGCCGCAAAGCTTGCCGGCTGGGAATATTCAGGTCTGGAAATGGAAAGCCTTCCGCTACTTTTAGCCATTGCTAATCCCAAAAAAACCAGTACCATGGAAGCTGCTACCACCCGTGACCCCGAACTGTGGCGCCTGGCCAAAGCCCGCGCCAAGTTCAAATCCCACCTGTTTACTTATCTGGTCGTCAATACTTTGCTGTGGGTTATCTGGTTTCTTACCGACGACTACACCGGTGGGCCCTTCGGCCGCCGCGGCTTCCACATTCCCTGGCCCGTGTGGCCAACCGTGTTCTGGGGCTTTGGCGTGCTCATGAGTGGCATCCGCGTGTACAGCAGCTTCGGCGGCCAGCTGTCGGAGCGGGAGTATGAGCGGCTGGTGCGCCAGCGGGAAGCGCGCTAAGCCCTATCGCCACCACGCCACCTGTGGCAGCGGCCCGGCATCCAGCGTGATGGGCTGCCCCAGCTCGGGCGTGGTAATGGGCAGGCCCAGGCGGGCCGCTTCGGCCGTGGCCCGCTGCACGGGCTCGTTCCAGGCGTGGTGGGCTTCGGTAAAGGCCCCCCAGTGCACGGGCAGCATCAGCCGGGCCCGCACGTCGCGGGCGGCCTGCACGCTCTGCTCGGGCCGCATGTGAATTTCGGCCCAGCCCGCATCGTACTGCCCGCACTCGACCAGCGCCAGGTCGAAGGGGCCGTGCTGCCGGCCGATGGCCTGGAAGTGGGGGCCGTAGCCGCCGTCGCCGGTGTAGAAGACGCGCTTCGTGGCCGATTTGATAACCCACGACGACCAGGAAGTGGAGTTGCGGTTGGTCAGGCCCCGGCCCGAAAAGTGGCGCGCCGGGGTGCTGATGATGGTCAGGCCGGGCAGCTGCACCGAGTCGTTCCAGTCCAGCTCGTGCACTTTGGCCGGCGCCACGCCCCAGGCCAGCAGGTGGGCGCCCACGCCCAGGGGCACGTAGAAATGCGCGGTTTTTTCCTTGAGCCGCAGAATGGTCTGGTAGTCGAGGTGGTCGTAGTGGTCGTGGGAAATCAGCACCGCGTCGATGGGCGGCAGCTGCTCGGCGGTGATGGCCAGCTGCGGGTTGTAGCGGTTGGGCGTCACCCACGACAGCGGCCCCATTTCCACGCTCAGCATCGGGTCGAGCAGGATGTTGCGGCCGGCAATTTCTACCAGGCTGGCCGAGTGCCCAAACCACGTCACCCGCACCAGGCCGGCCGTTTTGCGGGTGATGCTGAGCGAGTCCAGCGGCCGGGTGGGCAGGGGGCCAGCGGGGGCAGCGTGAGGATTTTTAGCAAACAGAAATTTCCACAGCGCCGACACGGTGCTGCCGCCGGTCATCAGCGTGGTGGGCACCAGGTTGTGAAACTCCCCGTTTTTGTAGTGGCCCGACCGGGCGTAGGCCCGCTTCTGCGTTTTGGTGGGCTTGCCGCCCAGCTCCGGGCTCAGGTTGGCAAACGCCACCCCGGCCAGCAGCAGGAATACTGCCAGGCTCAGCGCCAGCCGGCCGACTCGTTTCAAAGGGTTGCGCATAAGTTAAAAGAGGGAAAGCGGTGATGCCGCGGCGGTGGCCGCAGCTGGCTACGCTGACGAAATGATACGGGAAATACCTTAGCCTTGGCGGTGGCGCTGCCCGCCCGGCCCCGCCGCCCGCGCCAATGCGCAACCTTCGGAAGCTGCCGTGGGTTTGAGGCAGTATGATGCGCCGCCTTCTTCCCCTCGCCCTGCTTGCTCCTTTGGCTTTCGGCTTCTCTCCCGAAAAGCCGCTGGCGGCCGCCGATGCCAACCTCAGCAAGATCAGGCTGCCCGCCGGCTTTACCATCACGTACTTCGCCCAGGGCGTAAAAAGTGCCCGGGAGCTGGCTATGGGCCCCGACGGTACCGTGTACGTGGGCACCAAGGACGATAAGGTGTACGCCCTGCCCGACCGTAACCAGGACGGCCGCGCCGACGAAGTGGTGACCATCGCCAGCGGCCTGAACGCGCCCAACGGCGTGGCCGTGCGCAACGGGGCCCTGTACGTAGCCGAAATAAACCGCATCGTGCGCTACGACAACATCGCCAAAACCCTGCGGCAGAAGCCCCGGCCGGCCGTGGTGTACGACAAGCTGCCCAACAAGGACTGGCACGGCTACCGCTACATTGCCTTTGGTCCCGAGGGCAAGCTCTACGTGCCCGTGGGCGCCCCCTGCAACTCCTGCGAGCCGGAGGAGCCGATTTTCGGCACCATCAACCGCCTCAATGCCGACGGCACGGCCTTCGAAACCGTGGCCAAAGGCGTGCGCAACACCGTGGGCTTCGACTGGAGCCCGGTGGACAAGGCCCTGTGGTTTACCGACAACGGCCGCGACCAGCTCGGCGACAACACCCCCGCCGATGAGCTGAACCGCGCCGCCGCTCCCGGGCTGCACTTCGGCTTCCCCTACTTCTTCGCCGGCGACGTAGCCGATCCGCAGCTGAGCGCGGGCAAATCGGTGGAAACGTATACCCGGCCCGCCCGCAAGCTGGGGCCGCACGTGGCCGCGCTGGGCATGAAGTTCTACACCGGCAAGCAGTTTCCGGCCGCCTACCGCAACCAGATCTTCATTCCCGAGCACGGCTCCTGGAACCGCAGCAGCAAAATCGGCTACCGCATCAGCCTCGTCCGGCTCGACGCCAGCGGGCAGCGGACCACCAGCTACGAAACGTTCGCCGAAGGCTGGCTGCAGGGGCAGAAAAGCTGGGGCCGCCCCGTGTGCCTGCTCATGCTGCCCGACGGATCCCTGCTCGTGTCCGACGACCAGAACGACGCCGTGTACCGCATCAGCTACAAGGGCTAGCTAGGTAGTAGCACGAAGTTTTGCGTTGTAAAATGCCCCCGCCGTGCGTTGGGGCTCCCAACATAAGCAAGGACGGCGTGACTGCTTCGCGAAGTGGAACTTCGCGTTACATTTAAGGCCATGAAAAAACAGCGTATCCTGAAGCGGGTGGTAGGACGACGCGAGCTGGTGGACTTTCCGCAGTTTGAGCTCTGGGGCGTCGAAGCCAAAGTCGATACCGGCGCGTTTACCGGCGCCCTGCACTGCTCCGATATCCACGTGGCCAACCGGCCCGATGGTCGCCCGGTGCTGCGCGTGCTGCTGCTCGACGACGAGCACCCGCAGTTCAACGGCCGCCCGCTGGAATTCACGGAGTTCCTGCTGCGCGACATCAAAAGCTCCAACGGCGAAGTGCAGGAGCGCTACGTCATCAGCACCGTCATCCGGCTGTTTGGGGAAGACTTCGAAACGGAATTCTCGCTGTCCGACCGCTCCGACATGCGCTACCCCGTGCTCATAGGCCGGCTGCTGCTGCGGCGCGGGCGCTTTGTGGTCGATGTGGGCCGCCGCAACGTCTCTTACCGCTTTTTGAAAACTACCCGGCCGCAGCCATAGCCGCATTGCGTACTTTTACCGCTCTCCCCGCTTCTGCTCTCCTCTCACCACCCAAGCACCCTCCCAATGAAACTGGCGATTCTGTCGCGTGAGCCGAAGCTATATTCTACCGCCCGCCTGGTAGAGGCCGCCGAGCAGCGCGGTCACCAGGCCGTGGTGCTCGACCACCTGCACTGCAACCTGGTGCTGGAAAAGGGGAAGCCCGGAATTATCTACCAAGGCCATACTCTCGAAGGCTTCGACGCCATCATCCCGCGCATTGGCGCCTCGGTCACCTTTTATGGCTGCGCCGTGGTGCGGCAGTTTGAGATGATGAAGGTGCGCACGGCCGTGGAAAGCCAGGCCATCGTGCGCAGCCGCGACAAGCTGCGCTCGATGCAGATCCTGGCCCGCGCCGGCGTGGGCATGCCCAAAACGGCCTTCACCAACTACTCCGACGAAGTGCCCGCGATGATTGAGCAGGTGGGCGGCGCGCCGGTCATCATCAAGCTGCTTGAGGGCACCCAGGGGCTGGGCGTGGTGCTGGCCGAGTCGGCCAAGGCGGCGCAGTCGGTGATTGAGGCGTTTCACAACCTGAAGGCCCGCATCATCGTGCAGGAGTTCATTGCCGAAAGCAAGGGCGCCGACCTGCGCGCCTTTGTGGTCAACGGCGAAGTGGTGGGCGCCATGAAGCGGCAGGGCAAGGAGGGCGAGTTTCGCTCGAACCTGCACCGCGGCGGCAGCGGTACGCTCGTCAAGCTGAGTCGGGCCGAGAAGGCGGCCGCGCTGCTGGCCACCAAAGCCCTGGGCCTGGGCATTGCCGGCGTCGACATGCTGCAGAGTAAGCGCGGCCCTCTGGTGCTGGAAGTGAATTCGTCGCCCGGACTGGAAGGCATCGAAAAAGCCACCGGCCTGGATATTGCCGGCAAAATCATTGAGTTCACCGAGCAGCTGAGCAAGCGTAAAACCAAGCCCAAAAGCTCCGCCGAACCCCGGGAGCCGGCCGCCATGCCCGACTCGCAGTCGGACGTGCCGGCGTAGCGCTGGGGTGTTTCCGGGGAGCTTGCGCCAGCCGGAAAGACTTTTTCAGGGTTCTTTTATCTCGTTCTAACCGCCCCTGCCCGTGCCGCACGCCCGCCAACCAAACGACATGGAGCTGAATGGCCTCACCATCCGGCCCGGCGAGCGGGTGCTCACGCGCCTGGTGATTTCGAAGCTGCCCTCGGGCACCGTCATTGACGTGCCGGTGCACGTGTTCCGCTCCACGGTGCCGGGCCCCACGGTGCTGCTGCTGGCGGGCATGCACGGCGACGAGGTAAACGGCATCGAAACCATCCGGCGGCTGATCCGGCGCGACCTGCTGCACCCGCTGCGGGGCAGCATCATTGCCATTCCCATCCTCAACATCTACGGCTTCCTGAACTTCAGCCGGGAGGTGCCCGACGGCAAAGACGTGAACCGCAGCTTTCCGGGCCACCCCCGCGGCTCTTTGGCCAGCCGCGTGGCCCACCGCTTCATGCGCGAAATCATGCCGCTGGTCGACTGCGGCATCGACTTCCACACCGGCGGCGCGGCGCGCTCCAACATGCCGCAGGTGCGCTGCCTGCTGGGCCATCCCGATACCGACGCGCTGGCCCAGGCGTTTGCCGCACCCTTCACCCTGCACTCGGCGCTGCGGCCCGGCTCGCTGCGCGAAGCTGCCTTTCAGCAGCAGAAAACGATTATCGTGTACGAAGCCGGGGAGTCGCTGCGGCTGGATGAGCCCGGCATTGAGCTGGCCATTGCCGGCACGTTTCGGGTGCTGCACCACCTGTGCATGGCGGCCGAGGCCGCGCCGCCGGCCCGGCCCAGCGTGGTGTGCCTGCGCCACACCTGGCTGCGGGCCAAGTACGCGGGCCTGTTTCACACCCAGGTGCAGAACGGCGACTTTCTGGAAAAAGGGCAGGTCTACGGCAGCGTGGCCGACCCCTACGGCGAGAACTCCGTGCGGCTGGAGTCGCCGGTGGCGGGCTACATCATCGGGCTCAACCACATGCCGGTAGTCAACCAGGGCGACGCGCTGCTGCACATTGGCCTGACCGACCCCAAGCCGGCCCGGGTTGAGCTGAGTCCGCCGTTTCTGGAAAAGCCGGGTGGCCCGCCGGAAACCGACCTGGATGATGCTGATGACGCCGATGACGCGCCCCAGTAGAGTTCCGCCGCCGGGGATATATTTGCCGATGCCTTTTCTGCCACCCAAGCCGCCGGAGCCTTTTTCCTGGCCCGCCGGGCGCGTGCTGCTGCGCCTGCTTACTCCCGCCGATACGGCGGGGTTTCTGGCCTACCGCGCCGATGCCACGGTGGCCCTCTACCAGAGCTGGGAGCCTTATTCGGCCGCGCAGGCCGAGGAGTTCGTGCGGGTTCAGCGCCGGGCGACCATTCCGGCCGCGCCGGGCCAGTGGGTGCAGATCGGCATTGCGCTGGCCGCTACCGACGAGCTGATCGGCGACTGTGCCCTGCACCTTTCCGCCGACGATCCCCGCCTGGGCGAGGTGGGCATTACGCTGGCGCCGGCCTGGCAGGGGCGGGGCTACGCCACCGAGGCCCTGCGCGGCCTGCTCGACTACTGTTTCCGGGCGCTGGCGCTGCACCGCGTGCTGGCCATTACCGATTGCCGGAATCTGGCGTCGGTGCGGCTGCTGGCGGGCGTGGGCATGCGGCGCGAAGGGCATTTCCGGCAGCACGTGTGGTTCAAAGGGGGCTGGGCCGACGAGTACCTGTACGCCGTGCTGGGCGAAGAGTGGCAGGCCGGGGTCTGAGTAGTAGACCGTAAATCCGGCTTATCGGCGGCCAGGTTACAATCTGCGGGGCTTTTTGCGTTTCTTTGACCTGCCGTTGGCCGCCGGCTACCCGTTTGGGTGGCGTAGCCAACGTTTTTGCCCCTGTGGGCTCTACTCAAAAAAGCAACCACCCGCTGAATGAACAACCCTTTGCGCCTCGTTATTGATGCCGTGCTGGCCATTGCCATCCTCGTCCTGTTTTACCTGCACTTCGCCACTCCCAAAGCCGCCGTACCCGCCGCCCAGACCGTAATGGTGAAGGAAGCTGCCGACAGCACGGCCGAAGTAGCCACCGTGGCACCCGCGCCCGTGGTAGCCGTGGCCGACACGAACAAGGTCGCCTACGTCGAATCGGGCAAGCTGCTTGATGGCTACAAGGGCATGCAGGCCGCCCGCACGGCCTTTGAGGCCAAGGCCAAAGGCTGGGAGCAGCAGAACAACAGCCTGATTCGCGGCTTTCAGACGGCCGTGCAGCAGTACCAGAAGCAGGCCGAGAGCCTGACGCCCGAGCAGCGCGCCGCTACCGAGCAGAAGCTCCAGGCCCAGCAGCAGCAGGCCGGTCAGGCCCAGGAAAAGCTGCAGCGCCAGGCTCAGGAAGAAGAAGCCAAGATGACCCAGCAGGTGCTGGAGCGCATCAACAAGCAGGTGGAGAAATACGGTAAGGCCAACGGCTACAAGCTGATCCTGATTGCCGCGCCCAGCGGCACCATCGCCTACGGCCGCAAGGATATCGACATCACCACCCGGGTGCTCAAGCACCTGAACGACGAGTACAGCGCCCGAAAATAGACTGCGGGTTATCTGATGTCAACGCCGGCTGTTTTTTCAAACAGCCGGCGTTTTTGCTGCCCGCTACCCAACCTTATCCGGCTTGGCCGCCTCTACTTTACAGCACCCCAAACGCGCCCGGCCGGCGTTGGGAAAGCCACTTTAACGCCCGTTACTTCTACCGTTTTCTTGCCAGCTCCTACGGTATGATTCGGTGTCTCCGCCTTTCTTTAGTGCTGAGCCTGCTGCTGGCCACCGGCGCCGGCTACGCCCAGCAGGCCGCTAAATTTACTGTCAGCGGCTACGTGCGCGACCGGGCCACCGGCGAAACCCTGATTGGCGTGGCCGTCATCAACCCCGGCAGCGGCCAGGGCACGGCCACCAACACCTACGGCTTCTACTCCCTGACCTTGCCCACGGCGGCCGACTCGGTGCGGCGGCTGGTATCGTACCTGGGCTACGAAAAGGTGCGCTACGCGGCGAAGGCCGCGCGCAGCGTAAGCCACACGTTTCAGCTGCAAGCCGGCAGCAGCGCCCTGGCCCCCTGGCCGGGGTAGAGGTGGTGGGCAGCAGAGAGGAGAAAATAGCCCAGAGTACCCGCATGGGCACCATCAACGTGCCCCTCACCCAGATCAAGCTGCTGCCGGCCCTGCTGGGCAAAACCGACGTGCTGAAGGTGTTGCAGCTGCTGCCCGGCGTGCAGACCGGGGGCAAAGGGCAAAGCCGACTGTACGTGCGCGGCGGTTCCCCCGGCCAGAACCTGATTCTGCTCGACGGCACGCCGGTGTACAATCCTTCCACCTGTTCGGCTTCTTCTCGGTGTTCAATGCCGATGCCATCAATAACGGGGAGCTCATTAAGCGGGGACTTGCCGGCCCGCTACGGCGGGCGGCTGTCGTCGGTGCCGGATATTTCGATGAAGGAAGGCAACAGGCAGGCGTTTCACGGCGAGGGCGCCGTGGGCCTGGTGGCCTCGAAGCTGACGCTGGAAGGACCCATCAAGAAGGATACGGCCTCGTTCATCATCTCGGCCCGCCGCCCCTCCCTCGACGTGCTGGCCCGGCCCATCATCGGCGCGGCGGCGGCAAATGGCGGCTCAGCCACCATCGGCTACTTCTTCCACGACCCGAACGGCGAGCTCAACTAACTGGAAGCTGGGTAGTCGCGACCGGCTCTACCTGAGCGCCTGCACCGGCTACGACAAGTTCTACGCCCGCACCAAGGATGCCGACAGCGCCGACTACAGCAAGGTAGACTCGGGCCGGGGCTGGGGCAACCTCGCTTCGGCCCTGCGCTGGAACCACGTGGTGCACGACCAGCTGTTTATGAACATCCATTTCACTTATACCAAGTACCAGTTCAACATCGGCATCACCCAGGAAGACCACCGCCGCGACGAAACCCAGCGCTCTTCGCTGCGCTACCTGTCCAACATCCGCGACCTGAGCCTGAAAACCGACCTCGACTATGTGCCCAACCCCGACCGCTACATCCGGTTTGGCGGGCAGTACATCCTGCACTCGTGCCGGCCCGGGGTCCTGCAGTTTTGACAACGAAGCCCCCCCCCCCAACAAGGGCGGCCCAGGTCTGGGTTGCCCCTGTTTGGGGGGGGCTTTAAACCTGGGCTGGGCTTTGCCATCTTATCCACAGCGCCGTTTCTAAAACCCGCGGCCTCCATCGGATGAAAAACCTGCTGAAACTCCCCGCATTGTTTGTGCTGCTCCTGCTGAGCGAAGGCCTGACCAGCTGCGTAGCCGCCGCCCCGGCGGTGGCCGTGCGGCCGCACCCGCCGCGACGGGTGTACTACCAGCCCCGGCCATCCGTGGTCGTGGTGCCGGCCCCCGTGGTCGTGCGGCGCCGGCCCGTGCTGGTGGCTCCCGCCCGGTCCCGCCGCTACGTGCGGGTACGCTAGCCTGCTTGCTTAACCAAAAAAAGCCCCGCTACGAGCAGTAGCGGGGCTTTTTGCTTTGGAGGTGGATTATTGGCGAATCAGGCGCCGGGTTATCTGGCCCTGGGGCGTTTGCAGGCGCACGGTGTACACGCCGGCCGGCAGGGTCGTCACGTCGAGCTGCCCGCCTGGGGCCAGGGTGAACTGCTGCACTTGCTGGCCCAGGGTATTCAGCACGGCGCCGGTGAGGGCCGTAGTGCCGGGCAGCAGCACCGTTACGCGGCCGGTGGTGGGGTTGGGGTACAGCTGGAGCCGGTCGGCGGCCAGTACAGGGCTGGCGGCGCCGGTGATGATTACAAAGCCCGCGTAGTTGAAGCGTTCCTGGTTGACGAAAGCAGCAAGCTGGTTGTCATACGACTGGGTGATGCGCCGGGTGACCCGGTCGGCGCCAGCATATGTGGGCAGCTCGCGGTAGGCATCGGTAACTTCCCAGGCGGCGTTTCGCCAGGTTTCTTCCTGGTAGAGCAGGAAGCTGCCCTGGGCATCATACAACTCCGACTGCCGGCTGTCGTTGAGGCGGGTGCCGTTGCGGGTGGGCACCTGGATGGTGTACACGCTGCTGCCATTGGGGGCGTGGGTGGCCGTGATGTAGGAGAGGTCCTGCCACGTGCCAACCCAGGTCTGGTCGGTGAGGGTGGCCAGGCGGCGGCTGGCCCAGTCCTGCCACACGATGTCGGTCAGGCGCTCGTAGTCCTGCCACGCGCCCAAGGCCCATTCCTGCGCGGTAATGGTCGTCCACTCTCCGTTGCTGATGGTGTATACCTCCCGGCTCCAGTTCTCGAAAGTGCCGTTGTCCCAGCGGGTTTCGGTGCGGGAACTGAGCACGCTGCCCAGGTAGGTGTTGGCGTAGCGGGAGCCGAAAGCCGTAAACCAGGCGCCACTGCGCCAGTTCTGCTGCAGCTCCTCGGTGGTGTTGCCCTGCGCGTCGTAGGTGGCCAGGAAGCGGCTCTGGTTTTGCCAGGTACTGCCGTCCCAGACCTGGTTGAGCTCCCCCGTATTGCGGCCCTGCGCATCGTAGGTGTACTGCAGCCGGGTTTGGTTGACAAGGGTAGCCGAATCGGCCGCGACTTCCTCCGTCAGCGCGCCACGGCCGTCGTAGGCGTAGGTCAGGACAGTGGGGTCGACCCAGGCGGAAGTGCTTTCATCCCAGGTATAATAGACGGCGCGGCCGGGGCGGCTGAGCATGGTCTGGCGGGCAGCGGGCGTGAGCCCGGCCGCGGTCGAAGTCAGGTGGCCCAGCCGCGCCGTGGCGGTGGAGTGCATGGGCACGCGGTGGGACTGGGCCGCCGCCGGGGCACTCAGCAAGGCAGTAGCGGTCAGCAGAGCAGTAGTCAGTAGACTTGTTCCTAAATAGCCTCTTTCTTTTTAGTCAGATGCCAATTCCAGATTCCACAAGCTACGGCCATGATTCGGTCGTTAAAAGAGGCGGATTTGTTGC
>NZ_BAABDH010000041.1:0-253562 GCF_039539525.1 Hymenobacter algoricola
CATCGACTGGATTACCAGCCAGAATGCCAGCAATTGGTTCGATCACTGCGGCTACCACACCCAGCCCGCTTGACCACTGGCCACACCGTTCACGAATCCGCTATAGCGTCGCGGGCTCAAAAGCAAATATCCCACATCCAGACAGAGGAGGCCACAAAGAATGCGCTGGTAATGCCGTTCATAAATGCCCTCGGGTACAATGTCTTCGATCCGACGGAAGTAGTGCCGGAGTTTATCTGCGACATTGGCACCAAGAAAGGCGAGAAGATCGATTACGCCATTGTGCGGGACGGCAAGCCCATTATTCTGATTGAGTGCAAACACGTAGGTGCCGAGTTGAATATTAACCATGCCAGCCAGCTGTTTCGCTATTTTCACGTCACGGATGCCCGCATTGCGGTGTTGACCAATGGCATTGTCTATAAGCTGTTTACTGATCTGGAGCAGCCGAACAAAATGGATGAGCGGCCCTTTATGGAATTTGACTTGTTCAGTTTCCACGAAAACGACGTTGCCGAAATTAAGAAGCTGAGCAAAGCAACTTTCAATATCGAAGACATGCTTTTTGCCGCCTACAACCTGAAGTACATGCGGGCTTTCAAAAAGTACTTCGATGAGCAGTTCACGCAGCCGTCAGCAGATTTTATCCACTTTGTCTCCAAACAGATCTACGATGGTGTCCTGACTCCAAAACTCAAAGAGCAGTTTAGCATCCTGGTACACCGGTCATTTCAACAATTTCTGAACGACAAAATTGCCATGCGGCTACGCTCAGCGTTGGTTGACACCAGCGGCCAAGGCCTTCTGACTACTGAGTTGCCCGCCGTCCCGATGCTGGAAACTGTTGCTGTCACCGAAGCAGAAGGCAAGGAAAAAGACATTGAAACGACGGTAGAAGAAACGGAAGGCTTTATGATCGTGCGGGCTATCCTGCGCAAGACAGTGGGTGTAAATCGGGTAATAATGCGGGATGTACAGTCTTACTGCGGCATTCTACTGGATGATAATAACCGCAAGCCCATCTGTCGGCTGCACTTTAACGGGAGCCGTAAATTCGTCACCTTGTTTGATGTGGAAGGCGGTGAGCGGGTAGATATTAACTCGCTGGATGATTTGTACGGTCTAGCCTCCCGGATTCGAGCAGCCGTACAACGGCACGAAACGAAGCCAGTTGAAGCATAAAGAAAAGCCCCAACCTCGCTATGAGGTTAGGGCTTTTGTATGAGAAGCGGTTTAGGAAGTCGCCAGATCAAGCAGGACGTTCTTTTGACTTCCTAAACAGCTTCTAAAACCAAACTTTATAGGAGCAGCTAATCCCCTACGCCAGCACACTTTCCTCCAGCAACTCGGCCAGGCTCACCTCTTCCACATCCGGTACGGCGGCGAAGCGGCTTTCGTGGAAGTTGGCTTCGGGAAAGCCCGGGGCCACGCCGGCGTTGTTGATTTCCTCCACCGTCAGGCCAAAGCCCTTGGACGTGTCGAACAAACCGCGCACCACGTAGATCGGGCCGCGCTTGGGCGTCTGGATGGCCGGGTTCTGGGCCCGCAGCACGGTGAAGTCGTCGTTGGTGCAGACGATGGGCTGCCCGGGGTGAAACAGAGGTGGGTTCATAAGGCAAAGATAGGGGCGCAACTCGTTATTCGGCTGTCCCGCTGCCCGCTAAGGCGAAAGAAGCCTGGGTTTCGCCGCGTCGCCTTGCCCGCATGAGCCGGGTTGCTACCTTTGGAGCCCGACCATTACCGCTTTGCCGCATGCGCCAGTATCTCGACCTCGTCCGCCACATTCTCGACCACGGCACCCGCAAAACCGACCGCACCGGCACGGGCACGCTCAGCATCTTCGGCCACCAGCTGCGCTTCGATCTGCAGCAGGGCTTTCCGCTGGTCACCACCAAGAAGGTCCACCTCAAAAGCATCATCCACGAGCTGCTCTGGTTTCTGCGCGGCGATACGAACGTGCGCTACCTGCAGGAAAACGGCGTGAAGATCTGGGACGAGTGGGCCGACGAAAACGGGGACCTGGGGCCGGTCTACGGCAAGCAGTGGCGCAGCTGGCCCCGCCCCGACGGCACCCACACCGACCAGATGGCCGACGTTATCCGCCAGCTCAAAACCACGCCCGACTCCCGCCGCATCCTCGTCTCGGCCTGGAACGTGGCCGAGCTGGACCAGATGCGCCTGATGCCCTGCCACGCCCTGTTCCAGTTTTACGTGGCCGACGGCAAGCTCAGCTGCCAGCTCTACCAGCGCTCCGCCGACGTATTTTTGGGCGTGCCCTTCAACATTGCCTCCTACGCCCTGCTCACGCTCATGGTGGCCCAGGTCACGGGCCTGCAGCCCGGCGAGTTCATCTGGACCGGCGGCGACACCCACCTGTACGCCAACCACCTCGAGCAGGCCCGCCTGCAGCTCACCCGGGAGCCCCGCCCGCTGCCCCGGCTGCTCCTGAACCCGGCGGTCCAAGATATTTTCGGCTTCCAATATGATGATTTCAAGCTGGAGGCCTACGACCCGTACCCGGCCATCAAGGCGCCGGTAGCGGTGTAAGCCGGACTCCGGCGCGGGCTGACTGGGTAAGGCAGCCCGCGCCGGCTGATAGTACTCAACCAGCGCGGATAAGCCTAGCTGCGGGGGATTGGGGCCGGGGCGTAACGAATATAAATTATAACCTATAGAATGAGAAGGTTGGCCGGCTTTACGCCCTATCTTGGCGGTGCTTAGCTTGATAGCGCTGGCGGAATAAGGTAGTTGACGCCTAAAATCTATTACGGCAAAATTAAACTCTGCAGTGAAAATCCAATCCAAGGGCCGATTCCGTATCTGCCGCCATGCCTACTCGCACGCCCCCTTTGTCCGTCTACTCCCCGGTTGCTCCCGCTGATACCAGCCTGTCGCGGAAGCACCGCGCCCTGGTGGCGCTGTACGCGCTGAGCGCCGGCCAGCAGGCGCGCGAAGAAGTTCTGCGCATCAACAACGTATCGGAAACGGACCTGGCGGAGCACGAAGCCGAGTGGCTGCTGCTGCGCAACCGCAATACGCCCGCCAACTAGTCCGGCTGCTGCTCCCAGCGCTGCAGCGCGCTCCACAGGGCCGGCGGCGTAGCAGGCAGCCACTGCGCCCCGATCTGGCGGATGAGCCTCAGGCCCGCGACGTTGGCGGTAAAGACGGCTGCGGCGCCGAGTACGGCGGTCGGCTCATACTGCCCTTCGTAGCACGTCACGCCGCGCTGCCGGGCCACGCGCAGCAGGTGGGCCCGCCGCACGCCGGCCACGCAGCCCGTCGTCAGGGCCGGCGTAAACAGCTCCCCGGCTTGGATCCAGAACAGCGCCGCGGCCCCGGCTTCGGCTACGTGGCCGGCGGCCGTACACAGAATGATTTCATCCAGCCCGCGCTGCTGCCGCTCCCGGGCGGCCCGCACGTACAGCCAAGCCTGGGGCCCCTTACAGAAGCTGAGCGGGGAAGGCAGCGAGTGGTTTTCCCGGGCAAAGTCGGCCCGCCCGATGGCGGTCTGGTCCGCGGCATAGGGCTCCGCGGTAGCCAGCCACTCCGCCTCCTCGCCCGGGGGCTTGTAGCGCCCGCCGCCCGAGCGCCAGAGCTGCAGGCGCAGCCGGGCCGCGGGCAGCTCATTGGCTGCCGCCAGCCGCTGCAGCGTGGTCTGCAGCGCTTCCACCGTCGCCAGCGGGGCGGGGAGTTGAAAATACAGCGCCGCCGCGGCCTGCTGCATCCGGGCGTGGTGGTCGGCGGCGTAGCGCAGCTGGCCATCGACGCAGACCAGGGTTTCAAAAAAACCGTCGCCGAAGGCCAGGCCGCGGTTGGGCAGGGGCAGGGCGGCCGTCGGCAGCAGGTGGTTGTTGAGCAGCAGCATAAGGGCGCAAGGTAGAACACGCCGACTACCTTTGTTCCGAAAAAAGTACGCTACGGGCGTGCCGCGCCCAATTCGCAACTGCCCCAGGCCTATAAGCAGCTCTCACGAAAGCCGAAACTTCTTGCCCGGCAGGGCCTTGACCACGCCCCGGAACTCCAGGCTCAGCAGCAGCGAGGCTGCTTGGTGCACTGGCAGCTGGGCTTTCCAGCTCAGGTTGTCCAGCAGCTCCTCGCCGGGCAGTAAAACTTCAATGACCCGGAATTCTTCGGGGGTGAAGTCGGCCGGGTCGTAGGCCGGGGCCGAGCGGGGCTTGCCGGTGGGGTGCAGGGCTTCGTCCCAGTTGAGCAGCTCCTCCAGGTCTTTCGGAGCCGAGTACAGCGCGGCCTTGTTGGTCCGGATCAGCTCGTTGCAGCCCTCGGAGGCCGGGCTGCCCAGGCTGCCGGGCACGGCCAGCACGTCGCGGTCGTAGCTCAGGGCCAGCTCGGCCGTAATCAGGGCCCCGCCTTTTTTGGCCGCTTCCACCACCACGGTGCCGTCGGCGAGGCCGGCAATGATACGGTTGCGGGCCGGGAAGTTGTAGCGGTCGGGCGGGGTGCCGAAAGCAAACTCGGTGAGCAGGCCGCCCTGGGTGAGCATCTTTTCGGCCGTTTTGCGGTGGGCGTGGGGGTAGAGTACGTCGAGGCCCGTGGCCATGACGCCCACGGTGTCCAGTCCTTCCTGCAGCGCGGCGCGGTGGGCGGCAATATCAATTCCGTAGGCCAGGCCGCTGACTACCAGCGGCCGGTGCGGCAGCAGGCCCTGCACCAGCAGCTCGGTCTGGGCCCGGCCGTAGTCGGTGGCCTGGCGGGTGCCGACGATGGCCACGATTTTGGGCTGGTTCAGCTCGGCCGTGCCCTGGTAGTAGAGCAGGGCCGGGGCGTCGGCAATCTGCTTGAGGCGGCGGGGAAACTGCTTGCTGGTGTAGAACAGCAGCTGAATGCCCTCGGCGGCGGCTTTTTTCAGCGTCGCCTCCGCTTTCTGCAAGGCCGCCGTGCGGGCCGCGCCGGTCAGGGCCAGCACGGTGGCCGGCCCCACGCCGGGAATCTTGCGCAGCTTGCCCGGGGGCAGCATCAGCACGTTTTTGGCCGAGCCCCCGTAGCTCATCAGTTGCCGGGTAAGCTGGGGGCCGACGCCGGGGAAGAGGGTGAGGGCAACTTCGTGGAAGAGTAATTCGTCGGTAGCAACGGGCATTAGATAGGTGTGATAGAAGTTAAAGTAATCCACTCTCAGCCTGCATAACCGCCTGTCCTCCTGAGCCCAGCGAAGGCCCTTGCTACGGCCGAACGAGTCGTTGTTGCGCTGGTCGTTCAACTGGCATAAGGTCCTTCGCTGGGCTCAGGATGACAGCCGCTAGCTCTTCCCAATCACCTCCAGCTCCTTTTTCATATTCACCAGAAACCCGCGCACTTTCTCCAGGCTCTGAATCACGTCGATTTTCTCCTTGAGCTGGGGGCCCTTCTGCTTGAGCAGGTCGCGGGCCCCGGGGATGGTGTAGCCGCGCTCCTTGACCAGGTGGTAGATGGTGCGGAAGATGTCGATGTCCTGGGGCGTGTAGAGGCGGTTGCCCTTCTTGCTTTTGCGCGGGCGCAGCTCCTCAAACTCGGTTTCCCAGAACCGGATCAAGGACGGGGCCACGTTGAACTGGGCCGCCACCTCGCCGATGGTGAAGTACTGCTTCTCGATTTCGCGGTCTTTGTAGGGCATGGGCTGGGTATTCGGGGCTATTCAGGGCAAAAAGAACGTCATTTCGAGCTTGCCGAGGAATCTCGCGGGCTGACGTTGGATCAGTAATCGGACGACGCCACGCGAGATTCCTCGGCAAGCTCGGAATGATCAACGAAAAAAAGCGGGCCTCGCAGCGGCAATTTCGCTTTCCGGCTTAGTCGGCTAACTTTGCCGGAAGCGCCTTTCCGTCGGAAAGGCGAAAAGTAGCCAAAATCCCGGCCGCCGCCAATTCCGGCGGCTCTGCCATCCACGAACCTTACGACTCGCGAAGTGAAACTTCGCGGTACTGCTTATGTCCCTTCCTACCGCCAGCCACGTCCGCCAGCAGTTCCTCGACTTCTTCGCCTCCAAGGGCCACCACATCGTGCCCTCGGCGCCCATCGTGGTGAAGGACGACCCGACGCTGCTGTTCATCAACTCGGGCATGGCCCCATTCAAGGACTACTTCCTGGGCAACAAGCCCGCGCCCTACAAGCGCATTGCCGACACCCAGAAGTGTCTGCGGGTGAGCGGCAAGCACAACGATCTGGAAGAGGTAGGCTACGACACCTACCACCACACCATGTTCGAGATGCTGGGCAACTGGTCGTTTGGCGACTACTTCAAGACCGACGCCATTGCCTGGGCCTGGGAGCTGCTCACCGACGTGTTTAAGCTGGAAAAGGACCGTCTCTACGTCACCTATTTCGAAGGCGACCAGGCCGACGGCACCGGCCCCGACACCGAAACCCAGAACCTCTGGCGGCAGTACACCACCGACGACCGGATTCTGCCCGGCAACAAGAAGGACAACTTCTGGGAGATGGGCGACACCGGCCCCTGCGGTCCGTGCACCGAAATTCACATCGACCTGCGCTCCGACGAGGAGCGGGCCGCCACGCCGGGCCGCGAGCTGGTGAATGCCGACCACCCGCAGGTGGTGGAAATCTGGAACAACGTGTTCATGGAGTTTCAGCGCCTGGCCGACAAGTCGCTCATCAAGCTGCCCGAGCAGAGCGTGGACACCGGCATGGGCTTCGAGCGGCTGATGATGGCCGTGTCGGGCGTGAAGTCGAACTACGACACCGACGTTTTCCAGCCCCTGATCCAGTTCATTGCCAACGAGGCCGGCATCCGGTACCACGGCACGGCCCCGGCCAAGGTGACCGACCAGCCGGCGACGGAAAACGAGAAAACCGACATTGCCATCCGCGTCATTGCCGACCACATCCGCACGATTTCCTTCGCCATTTCCGACGGGCAGCTGCCCTCGAATGTCAAGGCCGGCTACGTGATTCGGCGGATTTTGCGCCGGGCCGTGCGCTACGCGTTTTCGTCGCTGGGCTTCAAGCAGCCGTTTCTCTACAAGCTCGTGCCGGTGCTGGCCGAGCAGATGCGCGACATCTTTCCCGAGCTCAAGCAGCAGACCCAGTTTGTGCAGCGCGTAGTAGAAGAGGAGGAAATTGCCTTCCTCAAAACCCTCGAAAACGGCCTGCGCCGCCTCGACGCCTTGGAAGAAGCAGCCCGCGCCAACGGCAACCGCATCGACGGCAAAACCGCGTTTGAATTGAGCGACACCTTCGGCTTTCCGCTCGACCTGACGGCCCTCATTGCCCGCGAAAAGGGCCTGACGGTGGACGAGGAAGGCTTCAAGAAGGAGCTGGAGCAGCAGAAGAGCCGCAGCCGCAATGCCCAGGAAACCGAGCAGAGCGACTGGACCGTGGTAACCGAATCGGACGAGCAGCCCGCTTTCGTGGGCTACGACCTCGACGAGGCGCCGGCTAAGATCCTGCGCTACCGCAAAACCACCGCCAAGGGCAAAACCGAGTACCAGGTGGTGCTCGACCAGACCCCGTTCTACGCCGAGTCGGGCGGGCAGATCGGTGATACGGGCTACCTGACCAGCCCCCTGAGCAAGGTGCGCGTGATTGACACGAAAAAGGAAAACGACCTGATCGTGCACACCGTGCTGGATTTGCCCCTGGACCTGGACGCCGACTTCTCGGCCAAAATTGACCACGCCCGGCGCGAGCTGATCCGCAAAAACCATACGGCTACCCACCTGCTGCAGGCCGCGCTGCGCGAAATCATCGGTAGCCACGTCCAGCAGAAAGGCTCGCTGGTGAACGACAAGCTGCTGCGATTCGACTTTTCGCACTTCACCAAGGTGACCGACGAGCAGCTGCGCGAGATTGAGCGCATGGTCAACCAGCGCATCCGCCAGCAGATTCCGCTCGATGAGCGCCGCAACGTGCCCATTGCCGAGGCTAAAAACCTGGGTGCCATGGCCCTGTTCGGTGAAAAGTACGGCGAGTTCGTGCGCGTCATCACCTTCGATAAGGAGTACTCCGTGGAGCTCTGCGGCGGCATTCACGTGCGCGGCACCGGCGAAATCGGCTTCTTCAAAATCACCTCCGAAAGTGCCGTGGGCGCCGGCGTGCGCCGCATCGAGGCCGTAACCGGTGAAACGGCCGAAGCCTACGTGGACCAGCAGCTCGACCTGCTGCACCAGGTGCGCGAGGCCCTGGGCAACCCCCAGCATTTGCTGCCCGGCATTCAGAAGCTGACCGAGGAAACCGCCGGCCTGCGCAAGCAATTGGAGCAGTTTGAGCTCCAGAGCCTGAGCCAGCAGAAGGACCAGCTGGTGGCCCAGGTGAAGCCCCTGAACGGCATCAACTTCCTGGCCGCCCAGGTGCAGGTGAGCTCTGCCGACGGCCTGAAAACCCTGGCCTTCCAGCTGCGCCAGTCCGTGGACAACCTCGTGCTGGTGCTCGGCGCCGACATCGACGGCAAGCCCCAGCTGGCCGTGATGCTCGACGACGAAATTGCCAAAGCCGGTAAGCTCAACGCCACCACGCTGGTGCGCGAGCTAGCCAAGGAAATCCAGGGCGGCGGCGGCGGGCAGCCGTTCTTTGCCACGGCCGGCGGCAAGAATGCCGCCGGGCTGGCGGCGGCTATTGCCAGGGCTGAGGCTTTGGTGAACGGGCTGCTGGGATAAAGTATGGATATTGAATACATTATAAAAAGCTATGGCCCCCTGGCTAGTACGTTAGGGGCTGCCATTGCTTTTGTGTGGACGATAATTCAGTTCGTAGCGGTGCGGACCCGAGAGGCACAGAACCGGGAGTTTGAAGTATTTCACCGCTTGATTAAAGAGTTGGTAGAACCACCGACACCTGATGGGGCCCTTTATGTAGATAGGCAATGTGCTATTATCTACGAGTTGCGGTTTTTTTCTCGCTATCATCCAGTTACCAAGCGCACATTGCTGGGATTACAAGTAAAATGGGGGGAGTTAGAGGGCAAGTATGAAAGGCTGCTGGACGAAATAAGTACCACGCTTAAATACTTGGACTCTCACCGCAATAAGCTGCGGCGAGTTGTGCGTTTTTTCTGGAATGTGAACTATTAGCATAGGCCCTTAACCTCCGAACTGAGGCGACGTTGGCAATAAAAATGGCTGCTAGGTAGTTATTCTTGCCAACGTGTGGCAAAAATAAATGATATTGAACAAGTATTCTTGCCAAGGCTATGCCCCGTCGTCCTGCTCCCGATTCCTGGTTGTCGCATCTGTGCGCTTATTTTGGGCTGCGCGCCTATGATATGGCGCACTATTTGGGCGTAGATGCCGGGCAACTGAGCCGCCTGGCATCCGGGCGGCGTCCCACGGGGCCAGCCGTGCAGGAAGCGTTAGCGCCTTTCGTGAAGTGCATGCCCGCCATGGCCCCGACTTCCGGGCCGCTGGCCCTGGCCCCGCCCGCCGCTGCCGCCCTCGAAGCCCGCCTCGATTATTGCCGGCACCATGCCCGCCGCGTGCGCCGGGCGTTGCGCCCCTTGGAAGCCCAGGCCCAGGCCGCCGCGCGCTGGTCGGCAGCGTTGCCCGCGTTCCGGGCCGCGCTGCCGACCGACCCCGGTGCCGAGCCCGACTCGGTGGCCGCCTGGCCCGCTTGGCATACCTGGTTTCGCCACCGCTGGCTCGACCGGCGCCCCGGTACCTTGGACCCCGACCAAAGCGCCGCCTATCACCTGCTGCGCCTGCGGGCCGAAGCCCTGGAGACGGAAGCCGCCGCCCTGCAGGCGTTGCTGCCCCCGGCGGCCGGGGAAGGCGAGCCTACCGACGACGTGGTGCTGGGCTTCGTGCGGGCCAATGCCATGCGGCGCTGAGCGGGCTGCTTTACACTTTCGGTTATTTCAAAAGTAGATTATCATGCATCCCACAGTCGCAATTGTCCTGGCTGCCCTGCTGGCCACCCCGGCCCAGGTCTGGGCCCAAACCACCCCTCAGACCCTGAATGCCTACTTCAAGGCCCAGGGCAAAAACGATGATCTGGGCTTCGGGCCGGGCGTGCTGTTCCGGACCGACACGCTGCGCACGGCCGGCACGGCGGGCGGGCGGGTGCGCCGGTACTTTCCCTCGGGCAAAAAGTACGAGGAGGTTCCCTTCGCCAACCTGCGCAAGGGCGAGCTGCAGGGCCGGCAGACGCGCTGGTTTGAAAGCGGGCAGCTGCAGGCCACCGAAGACTACGCCGCCGGCCAGCGGCAGGGGCGGATGGTGACCTTTTACCCCGATGGCACCGTGCGCCGCCGGCAGGAGTACGCCCGGGGCGTGCCCGGCAAGAGCGAGTGTTTTGCCCCCAACGGACAGTCCGTCACCTGCCCCGAGTACGTGGTATTTCCGGAGTACCCGGGCGGCCTGCCGGCGCTGCTGACCCACATCCAGTCCAGTACCCGCTACCCCAAGGCGCAAATCCGCCAGGGCATTCAGGGCAAGGTGCTGGTCGACTTTATCATTGATAAAACGGGGGCGGTGACCAACGCCCGCATCAAGCAGGGGCTGGCCCCGGCGCTGGACGAGGAGGCGCTGCGCGTCGTGAGCAGCCTGCGCGCCTGGACGCCCGGGCGGCTCGACGGCGAAGCCACGGCAGTGCTTTTCACGCTGCCCGTCACGTTTGCCATCCGGTAGCAAGCGGCGCTGGCCGTTTCCACTCCTTACTTTCAGCCTGCCGCCTGCTTGGCGCCCCAGCGGGTGCGCGGGGAGCCGGTGGAATCCTTTTTTACCGTGGCAGCGGATTTCACCCAGCCGGTTGCGATTCGGGAGAAAGCCGCGCCTTGCCAGCGGCCGGGCCCGCGGCGCCGGGCGTGGCCTCCGCCGCGGCGGAACAACCCGGCTGCGCCGGCCCGAAATAATGTGGGGCGCGGGCGGGTTGGCGAACAAAAACCGCGGCAGCAAGTAACTTAGCACCAAAATCAGCGCACTCCGCTGGCAGATCAGCGACAATCAGCGATTCATGGACGAAGCAATAAAAGCCAAATACCAGCCCGTCATCGGCCTCGAAGTACACGCCCAGCTGCTCACCCAGAGCAAGATGTACTCCGCCGACGAGAATGAATACGGCGCGCTGCCCAACAACAACCTGAGCGTGATTACGCTGGGCCACCCCGGCACGCTGCCCCGGGTGAACCGCACGGCGGTGGAGTTTGCCATGAAAATGGGCCTGGCCACCAACTGCCACATCACCCGCGACAACCTGTTTGCGCGCAAGAACTACTTCTACCCCGACCTGCCCAAGGGCTACCAGATCACCCAGGACAAAACCCCGATCTGCACCCTGGGCCACGTCCCGATCCGGCTGGCTGACGGCTCGGTGAAGGAAATCGGCGTCACGCGTATTCACATGGAGGAAGATGCGGGCAAGAGCATGCACCTGGCCGGCGAAACCGAAACCCTGGTGGACCTGAACCGCGCCGGCGTGCCGCTGATCGAAATCGTGAGTGAGCCCGATATCCGCGACGCCGATGAAGCCTACGCCTACCTCTCGGAAATCAAGAAGCTGGTGGTGTACCTGGGCGTCTGCGACGGCAACATGGAGGAAGGCTCCCTGCGCTGTGATGCCAACGTGTCGGTGATGCTGCACGGGGCTGCCCAGTTCGGCACCAAGGTGGAAGTCAAGAACATGAACTCCTTCCGCAACGTGCAGCGCGCCATCGAGCACGAAATCGAGCGGCAGATTGCCATTCTGGAGGCCGGCGGCATCATCGACAGCGAAACCCGCGGCTTCGATGCGGCCACGGGCAGCACCAATGCCCAGCGCAGCAAGGAAACCCTGAACGACTACCGCTACTTCCCCGAGCCCGACCTGCCCCCGCTCATCATCAGCGACGCCTGGCTGCACGAGGTGCAGGCGGCCCTGCCGGCCCTGCCCCAGCAGCTCTACACCCGCTTTACCGGCGAGCTGGGTTTGTCGGACTACGACGCGTCGGTGCTCACCGACCAGAAGGAAATTGCCCTGTTCTTCGACGAGCTGTCGCGGCTGACGCCCAACGCCAAAGCCGCCGCCAACTGGGTGCAGGGCCCGGTGAAGTCATACCTGAACGAGCGCGCCTTTACCCTGGCCGACTTCCCGCTCAGCCCCCGGCAGCTGGCCGACATCATCGGCCTCATCGACGAGAACAAGGTAAGCCACTCGGTGGCCGCCAAGCAGCTGTTCCCCTACCTGCTCGACCATCCTACCCAGACCGCCGCCGCCGCCGCCGGGGCCCAGGGCCTGCTCCAGCAGGCGGATACCGGCGCCCTGGAAGCCATGGTGCAGCAGGTGCTCGACGCCAACCCGGCCAAGGTGGAAGAATACCGGGCCGGCAAAAAAAGCCTGACCGGCATGTTTATGGGCGAGCTGATGAAGCTCACCGGCGGCAAGGCCGACCCCAAGCTGGCCAACCAGCTGCTGCGCCAGAAGCTGGACGCCTAAGGGCCGCCCCACGTAACAAGCCACCGTCAGCCCCGAAGCCGGCGGTGGCTTGCTGCTGGGTACCGGATCCGCGGCGGCAGCGGCCCCGGCCGCTTCGGGCCGCTGCCGCCGCGGGCGCCGGAACCAAGCCCCGCCGTTTGGGCTTTGCCAACTACGGGGCCGTGTACCGGGGCTTAATTTTCGCAATCCGGGGCAACTCGGCAATTTGCCGGTTGGATCCCCGTTTTTTTAACGGCTCGTAAGCCCGTAGCTTGCCCGTCATTCGAGATGAAACCACAACCTATGAAGAGTTTTCTGCTGATTGGCAGCGTGCTGGCCATGGCCAATGCCTGCAATAAAAGCGCGAATCCCAGCTCCAGCACCGCCGCCGCCGGCTACCAGGTGAACGGGCAGTTTACCAACGCCCCCGCGGGCACCAAGGTGTATCTGTCCGAGATGGGCGACACCCAGTTTATGCCCCGCGACACGGCTACGGTCGACGCCGAGGGAAAATTTACCCTGCAGGGCACCGCTGCCGAACCCGGCCTCTACCAGGTGAAAGTCGATGAGGGCAACCAGGTGCTGCTGGCCCTCGACAACAGCAGCCGGGTGCAGCTGGGCGGCGACGCGCAGAAGCTCACCGGCAACTACACCGTGAAGGGCTCGAAAGACTCGGAAGTGTGGCAGCAGCTCAACCGCCGCATGCTGGCCTCCAAGATTCAGCTGACGGCCGTGGAGCAGCGCTACGGCCTGAACGCCCAGGCCGGCCGCACCGACTCGATGCAGCTGCTTAAGGATCGGTACTTCGCCGTGCAGGCGGCCTCGACGGCCGAAATAAAGCGGCTGGTGCGCCAGAACCCGAAGTCGGTGGTATCGGCTTTCGTGGTGGGCAACCTGCTGAACCCCGACGAGCAGTTCGCCTTTGCCGATTCGATGGCGGCGGAGTTCAAAAAGACCATGCCGGAGTCGCGCTACACCAAGGCCCTGGTGGCCCGGCTCGACCCGCTGCGGGCCACGGCCCGGGGCACGGTAGCGCCGGAAATCAGCCTGGCCGCCCCCGACGGCAAAATGGTGGCCCTGAGCAGCCTGCGCGGCAAGTACGTGCTGATTGACTTCTGGGCCTCCTGGTGCGGCCCCTGCCGTCAGGAAAACCCGAACGTGGTCAAAGCCTACAAGCGCTTCAAAAACAAGGGCTTCGAAATCTACAGCGTCTCGTTCGACCAGGACCGGGGCAAGTGGCTCAAGGCCATTGAAAACGACGGCCTGACCTGGACCCACGTGTCGGACCTGCGGGGCTGGGAAAGCGCGGCCGGCCAGACCTACGGCGTGAAGTCCATTCCGCTGTCGATCCTGCTCGACCCCCAGGGCCGCATTATCGATAAAAACCTGCGCGGCGACGCGCTGGAAGCCAAGCTGGCCTCGGTGCTGAAGTAGGAGCTGGTTTTTGGTTGTTGGTTGTCATCCTGAGCGACGCGAAGGACCTTCCTCTTCGCCACTGGAAGCCTTTTGAAAGGAGAAAAGCCCTTTACCGCCGCAACGGTAAAGGGCTTTTGCATTGCTAATGGCTGGTAGGGTGTCCGAGGCAGGGCCTTTATTCCGCTTCGCTGCATAGCCGCCAGATGAGGAGGACAGCCGAACGAATAACCAGAAACGAACAACCAAAAACCGTCCAGTCCCTACCCCAGAAACATGCGCTGCATGGCCTGCCAGAGGAGTTTTTTACGGCTGTTGTCTTCTTCCAGCAGCTCGATTTCGGCCGCGGGCAGGTAGGCCACGTCGTTGACGAGCAGCACCGGCTCGTAGAGCTGGGTTTTGTAGACGGCCACGTCGAGCAGGTTTTTGCCGAAGCCGATAACCTGCTTGGCGGCCAACTGCCGGCGCAGCGTACTGAGTGCCACCGGCAGGTGCGACTCCACGTTGATGAGTACCACGTCGGCCATCACCAGCCGGATGGCTTTGAGCAGGTTGTTGAGAAACACGTTTTTGGGCAGGCGCTGAAACTGCACCGCATCCAGGCGCACCAGAATCACCAGCCCGTTGGCATTGCTGCCCAGTGTGGAGTACGGGGTTTCGGTCAGCGGCGGCGCCGTGCGCTGGGGTGGCGCGTCGGCTGGGGCCGCCGCCGCGGGCGGTGGGGCCAGTGGCGGGGTGGGCCTGGGCGCAGCGGGGGCCACCAGCGACGGTAGCCCGGACGGAATAGGAATGGCGACCGGTGCCGGTGCCGGTGCCGGTGGAGCCGGCGCCGAAACTACCACGGTCGGTACGGGAGCTACGGGTGGCAGGAGCGGGGCCGCTGGCGGCGGGGGAGCAACGGGAGCCGGCGCGGCCGTTGCGGGCGGGGCCACAGCCAGGAGCGGGGCCACAGCCAGGGGCGGGGTTATTGCGGCCGGGCCGGGCTCGGGCACCACGTAGAGGGACACGTTGGTGTAGAAATTCTGAAAAAATGCCAGTGACGCCTCTTCCTGTTCCATAGGGCAGCTAACTTAATCCGGATGGCCGACGGGGCCGGGGTTACTCGACAACGAACAACGACTTAAGCTCCGTCGCTTCCTGGGGCTTCATGCGTCCGCCCAGCACGAGGCGCAGCTGGCGGCGCCGCAAAGCGCCGTCGTAGAGGCTGATTTCCTCCGGCGTCTCGGCCACGGCTTCGGGCACGTCGATGGGGCGGCCCGACTGGTCCACGGCCACGAAGGTGTAGAAGGCCTCGTTGCTTTTGACCTTGGTGCCGCTGGGAATGTCTTCGGCCCACACGTTGATGTGCACTTCCATGCTGGAGCTGAAGGACCGCGTCACCTGGGCCTGCAGCGTCACCACGTTGCCCAGGCGGATTGGCTCCCGGAACGATACGTTGTCGACCGAGGCCGTCACCACGATGCGGTTGGAGTGGCGCTGGGCCGACACGGCGGCGGCAATGTCCATCAGGTGCATCATGCGGCCGCCCATCAGGTTGTGGAGCGTGTTGGTATCGTTGGGCAGCACCAGCTCGGTCATAATCACGAACGAGTCTTTGACGGGCTTCTGTTTACGCATCATGCGGCGGGTTTCTTCAGGGGAAGTAGGTAAGCAGCCGCAAAGATAAGCCCCCGCCGAGCGGAGAAGTAAGAATTAGTAAGTAAGAATCAGCAAAAAGCCCCAGCCGCCCGGTCAGAGCCGCCGTAGCCAATTCTTAATTCTTAATTCTTAATTCTTAATTCTTAATTCTTAATTCCCCACCCCGCCTGGCCCAGCAGGGGCACGAAGCGGAATTCCTCCAACTCCTCGCGCACGAAGCCGGCCTCACTCTCCCGCGTCACGCGCAGCATGCGCTGGGTGTGCTCGGTGCCCACCGGAATGACCAGGGCCCCGCCCACGCGCAGCTGCTGCAGCAGGGCCCGCGGAATGGTGGGCGAGCCGGCCGTGACCAGAATCTTATCAAAGGGCCCGTGCCCGGGCAGGCCCACCGAGCCGTCGCCGCAGAACAGGTGGGCGGCCTGGTGCAGGCTGGCCAGGCGGCGGCGGGTGCGCTCAAAGAGCACGGCGTTGAACTCGATGCTGAACACGTGGGGCGTGAGCTGCAGCAGCACCGCGCACTGGTAGCCCGAGCCCGTCCCGATTTCCAGCACCCGGTCTTGGGGCCGCACGCCCAGCAGGGCGGTCTGGTAGGCCACGGTGTAGGGCTGCGAAATCGTCTGGCCCTCGCCGATGGGAAAGGCCTTGTCCTGGTAGGCGTGCTCCTGGAAGGCGGCCTCGAAGAACAGGTGGCGGGGCACGGTGCCCAGGGCCGTGAGCACCCGCTCGTCCTCGATGCCCTTGCGGCGCAGCTCCGCCACCAGGGTGCGGCGCTGCCCGCGGTGGCGGTAGCTGTCAGCGGGCATAGGCGAAGGAGCGGGAGCGGGCCATGAGCGGGGAGGAAAGGGAGGTCTGCGGTTCCGCATTAATGCCCTACCTTTGCCATGCGTCAGAAATGGCGCCAGCGGCCTGTTAGAGCGACATCAGCCGCGAAACTACGGCTTCACCCGCACATTATCACCTATTGCCGGCCCTGGCCGGTCTGCCCGTATCCCACTTGATTCGCACCGCGCAAAAACTGAAGCTTATAGCTGCCGACTTTCTGGCGGCGCTTTTGGCCTGGGTTAGTTTCTTTCTGCTGCGCAAATACCTGCTCAGCGAAATGACGGCCGGCTATAAATTCACCGAGGGCGCCCTGTTTACCCTCACCGGCGGCGCCATCATGATTGCGGCCTTCTGGATGCTGCTCTACGCGCTGATCGGCGAGTACCGCGACATTTTCCGCAAGTCGCGCCTGTCCGAAATCATCCGGCTGGGCCGGGTTTCCATCCTGGGGGCGCTGATTATCTTCTTCGCCTTTCTGCTCGACGACCAGGGGGTGAGCAACTACCGGCTCTACTACAAGACCATTACGGCCTACTTCCTGCTGCACTTCTTTATCACGGCCATCCTGCGCACCTGGGCCGTGACCAGCGTGCAGCATCTGGTGCACGACGGCACCATCTACTTCAACACCCTGCTGGTGGGCTCCAATGCCCTGGCCCACGAAACCTACCACGAGCTGACCCGCACCAGCCGCCACCTGGGGCTGCGCCTGGTGGGCTTTGCCCCGGTGGGCGACACGGTAGACGAGGCGCTGGCGGCGCAGCTGCCCGCCCACGGCTCCTACAAGCGCCTGCCGGCCCTGATCCGGGCCCTCAAGATTGAGCAGATTGTCATTGCCATCGAGCCCTCGGAGCACCGTATGATTCAGGAAATCCTGACCCTGCTGGAAGGCACGCCCACCCGGGTGAGCATCCTGCCCGACCTCTACCAGATGCTGCTGGGCTCGGTGAAGGTCAACCACCTGTTTGGCACGCCGCTGATTGAAATCAAGCACGATCTGCTGCCGCTGTGGCAGGAAGTCACCAAGCGCGGCCTCGACATCGTGGGCTCCCTGCTGTTTTTGGGGCTAGCCTGGCCCGTGTACGCCTTCACCGCCATGATGGTGCGCAGCTCGTCGCCGGGGCCCGTGTTCTATTCCCAGGAGCGCGTGGGCAAGCTCGGGCACCCGTTCCGCATCTATAAGTTCCGCTCGATGTACGTGGATGCCGAGCAGCAGGGCCCGTCGCTGTCGTCCGACCACGACCCGCGCATCACGCCCTGGGGCCGCTTTATGCGCAAGGTGCGCCTCGACGAGCTGCCCCAGTTCTGGAACGTGGTGAAGGGCGACATGAGCCTGGTGGGCCCGCGCCCCGAGCGGCAGTTCTACATCGACCAGATCGTGAAGGTGGCCCCGCACTACCGCCACCTGCACCGGGTGCGGCCCGGCATCACCAGCCTGGGGCAGGTGAAGTACGGCTACGCCGAAACCGTGGCCCAGATGGTGGAGCGGCTCAAGTTCGACATTCTCTACATCGAAAACATGAGCCTGGCCATGGACTTCCGGGTGATGCTCTACACGATTAAGATCATCGTGGAAGGGCGGGGGAAATAAGCCCGGTCATAGCATACAAAAAGCCGATATGATAACGAAACGGTTCATTACCTGCACGCTGGCCGCCGGACTGGGGCTAGGGGCCTTCACCGCCCGGGCCCAACAGCCGGCCGGGGCTAGCGCCAACTTTCAGCTAATCGTCAACGGGCAGCCGATGGATGTGGAAGCGGGCAAGGAGTTCACCCTGACCACGCCCAAGGGGGAGACGGTGCGGCTGGAAGTGCGGGAGAAAACCATCCGCACGTTTCAGGACAGCTGGGTAACGTTTCAGTATCCGGCGAAGCTCTCGGTGGCCGAAACCCAGCAGGATGGCATGCGGCAGCTGGTGATGATGAATGCCACCGGCGGGGGGCTGCTGATCCAGGAATATACGGGTATCGACCCGGCTGGCATCGTTGACTTTATGAGTGCGCAGCTGGTCAAGGACGACGCCAAGGCCGGCTATAAACAGTCGGAAAAGCCTTACAGCTTAACGCTGGCCGACAACAAGCAGCTGCAGGGAAAACAAAGCTCCTAACGCAGAAAAACAAGCAAATGGTGTACAACGTCGGTACGTGGTCGGGCGAAAACGAAGGCATCCTGGTTGTGGCGTTTCAAACGACGGACGGCAGCGACGACGATAAGATCAACCAGCGGTTGATTGATGACGTGCTTAAGAATCTAAAAATCCGGCGCTAGCGCCCGTTTTACCATGTTCACAGGAATCATAGAAGCCCTCGGCACCATCACGGCCGTGCAGACCGAAGGCACCAACCGCCATTTCACCGTCGCCACGCCCTTCGCGGCCGAGCTGCAGGTTGACCAGAGCGTGGCCCACGACGGCGTGTGTCTGACGGTGGTGGCCGTGGACGCGGCCGCCGGTACCCACGTCGTCACGGCCATCGACGAGACCCTGCAGAAAACCAACCTGGGCAGCTGGGCCGCGGGCCGGCAGGTGAACCTGGAGCGCTGCCTGGCCGCCAACGGCCGCTTCGACGGCCACATCGTGCAGGGCCACGTCGATCTGGCCGCCGTGTGCGAGTCGGTGACGGACCAGAACGGCTCCTGGCTCTACCGCTTCCGCCACGCGCCGGGCGCGGGCCGGGTGACGGTGGAAAAGGGCTCCATCTGCATCAACGGCACCAGCCTGACCTGCTTCGAGAGCACCGATACGGGCTTCAGCGTGGCCATCATTCCCTACACCTACGCCCACACCACCTTCCAGCACCTGCGCGCCGGCGACCCGGTCAACCTGGAGTTCGACATCGTGGGCAAGTACGTGGCCCGGCTGCTGGGCAAGTAATATGGCCGCCGGACCGTCGACGGGTGGGCGCTGGTTTGGCCGGCTGATGGTTTTGCCGGTCCTGTTGCTGGGCGCAGTGCTCAACGTACTGGCTACGGAATACACCAAGCCTGTGTGGCATACGCTGGAGCAGCTGTCCGGCTTGGCGGGTGCCGGGCTGCTGCTGCTGCTGGTTGTAGCTTGCCTGGCTCTTACCCGGCGCTTTTATCGTCGTAGCCCGCTGCTGCTGCGGGCGCTGTTCGTGGCTTCGGCGCTAATGGTCGACTATCTGGTGGCCATGCTTGCCCAGGCCATATTAGATCAGTCCCGGCAGCCGGAGGAGGTTGACCTGCTGAACAACGTTGATTTCGTGGTGATTCTGCCCGCGGTGCTGCTGGCCCTGCTGCTCTGGGGCTGGGCATTTGACCGGGTGAAGAATACGGCAGCTTAGCCTAGTCACGCTTTCAGGCCATTTTTCGGGTGGCATAGCCAAACTCCCCATCGGCTGCTGCGTAACAGGCTCTACACTAACCACCACCACCACCGAGCTATGTCCACCAAACGCGAATTAATCGAGCCCACCGAAGGCGACAAGCGCTACGTCCGCCGCGATGATGAAGGCCAGTTCACCGAATCCGACGACCTGAACCGCTCCCTGTCCCAGGATGCCCGCGAAAACGCCAAAACCACCGTCAAGCCCGGCCACGGCGACGAGGGCGACGGCCACAGCGGCAACCGCAAGCCCGCGAAATAAGACGGGTTGCCAAAATGGAAAAAAGCTCCGGTCCCGGCAGGGTCGGAGCTTTTTCATGTGGTATCCGGCGTGTCCGTCTTGAAGCTCAGGCGAGTTTTAGGTTGGTAAGTAAAGCTCGGCCGCGGCGCTCCGGCCGGTGGTGCGGCGGCTAGAGCGCCGTCGGCCACCACCGCTCGGCCCCGCGCCGGTAGAGCGTGGCGCAGCCCCAGGCCAGCAGGCCGCCCAGCAGGGCGCCGGCCACCACGTCGGTGAAGTAGTGGGCGGCCAGGTAGATGCGGCTGTAGGAGAGCAGCCCGGCCCATACCAGCACCAGCCACTTGGCCAGGCGGTAGCGCCGGGGCAGCACCAGCCACAGAAATACCGCCAGGGCAAACCCGTTGGCCGCGTGCGACGACATGAAGCCGAACTGTCCCCCGCAGCCGTGGGCCAGGTTCAGGGCTGCCGACAGCTCCGGGTCGTGGCAGGGCCGCAGGCGGGCGAAGAAGGGCTTGAAAAACCGGCTCGAAATGCTGTCGGCCAGGGCCACGCTGAGCAGCAGCAGCGGCACCAGCAGCCGGGTGCGCTGCCCAAACAGGTAGCCCAGCGCCAGCAGAATAACCAAATAGGCCGGAAACCACACAAAGCGCTCCGAGAAGAAAATCATCCACTTGTCCAGCGCCGGCGAGTGGGAGGCATTGGCGGCCAGCAGCAGCCGGCGGTCCAGGGTTTGCAGCAGCTCGATCAAAGCGCGTCGGGGGCTTCAACCCAGTTTACGCCTTTGCGCAGCCAGCTCTGGGTGGCGGCTTCGGGCGAGCCGGGGGCGGGCACCAGGTTGTAGTGCCACTCGCAGCGCGGGGGCAGGCTCATCAGGATGCTCTCGGTGCGGCCCCCGGTTTCGAGGCCGAAGCGCGTGCCCCGGTCGATGGCCAGGTTGAACTCGGCGTAGCGGCCCCGGCGCACCAGCTGCCACTGCTCCTCGGCGGGGCCGTAGGGCAGGGCGCGGTTTTGCTGCATCAGGGTGGTGTAGGTGGGCCCGAAAACGTCGGCCACGGCCCGCACGAAGGCGAACAGGTCGTCGGCCGAGCCATCCTTGCCCACGGTGAGCCGGTCGAAGAAGATGCCGCCTACGCCCCGGGTTTCCTGGCGGTGGGTGAGGAAGAAGTAGTCGTCGGCCCAGGCGTGGAAGCGGGCGTAGTAGGCGGGGTGGTGCTCGTCGCAGACGGCCCGCAGCTGCTCGTGAAACCAGCGGGCCTGGGCTTCATCCACGTAAATCGGGGTCAGGTCGATGCCGCCGCCGAACCAGGCCTCCCCGTTGCCGGCCTCGAAGTAGCGCACGTTCATGTGCACGATGGGCACCCGGGGGCTGCGCGGGTGCTGCACCACGCTCACGCCGGTGGCGAAGTACTCAGGGTTGGGCATGAGCAGCACCCGGGCGGCCTGCTCGCTCATAGTGCCCGCCACGGCCGAGAAGTTCACCCCGCCCTTTTCGAGCACGTCGCCATTGGTGAGGACGCGGCTGCGGCCGCCGCCGCCGCCGTGGTGCTGCCAGGCGTCTTCCTGAAAGCGGCCCCGGCCGTCGGCCGCTTCGAGCTGCTGGCAGAGGCGGTCCTGAAAATCACGCATCCAGGCTTCCACCCGGGCCCGGAAGGGCGGGCCGGCCGCGGGGGAGGAGGTGGGGGGAACAGGGGAGGTGGTAGGCATAAGCAGACGGGCAGCCAGCAGGTAGTAGAATCGGAAAAAGCGTTCCGCCCGCCTCAGAGCAGGGAAAAGACGCGCGGCAAGCCAGCGGGGCCGACCGCAAAGGTAACGGGTTTGAGGGAGGATTGAGGCTGGCGGCGCGGGCCTGCCCTGAACCAGCTGGCCTCCGACCCGAACCAGTGGCCCAGCGTAGATGGCCGCTGGCCGTTGCAGGCTAGGCCAGCGGCTTTTCCAGCACCAGCAGCTCCAGGGGCTGGCGCGCGCGCCCGAAGCGTGGGTCGGTAGGAAAGGGCACCACGGCACCCGTGCGCCGGTAGCCGTGCCGCTCGTACCAGGCCAGCAGCTCGGGGCGCACCGAAATTACCGTGATGCGGATTATGCTCCGGTCCCGCTGCCGGGCGTAGGCTTTGGCGGCGCTCAGCAGCTGCTTGCCCAGGCCCTGGTTCTGGCGCGTGGCGGCCACCGAGAGCATACCCAGGTACAGCGCGTCGGGCTGCACTTCCAGCAGCACGGAGGCCAGCAGCACGCCTTGTTCGTCGCGGCCGAGCAGGATGCTCACGTGCTCGGGGGCCAGCAGCTCGCGCAGGGCAGCGGCGTCGGTGCGCTGCCCGCTCAGCAGGTGCGCTTCCGTCGTCCAGCCCTTTTCCGACTCGGGGCCGCGGTACACGCTGTTGACAAAGGCGGCCAGCTCGGGCGTGTCGGCCGCCGTGGCCAGCGTCAGAGAATGAATCATGGGGTAAAGGTAGGGTCCGCGGCGTATTCCCATAGCCATTTTTGGCCGCTCAGGGGTGGTTAACCGGCTTGCCGGAGCAGGGCAGCACGAAGAACCAGCAACGAAAAACCGAAATCGAGCGGCCAAGCGCTACTTTTGCATGCTCACCCGCCGCTCCTTCATGCTCACGCCTACCACCCCCGCCCCGGAACTTCAGTTTATTGATTCGCACGCGGCCGTCGAGCCCGACCTGGGCACCCAGCTGCGGGCTTACGCGCTGCTGCGCACGGCCGACGAGCTGGCCCGTCTCTACGAAGAGAACAAGGCCGTGACGGCCAAGTACGTGCACGCCACGGCCCGCGGCCACGAAGCCATTCAGCTGGCCGCCGCCTTCCACCTGCGCGAAACCGACTACGCCACGCCCTACTACCGCGACGACGCCCTGCTGCTGGGCCTGGGCATCTCGCCTTACGAGCTGATGCTGCAGCTGATGGCCAAGCGCGACGACCCCTTCTCCGGCGGCCGGACCTACTACAGCCATCCGTCGCTGCGCCGGGCCGGCTTCCCCGTTATTCCCCACCAAAGCTCGGCCACCGGCATGCAGGCCATTCCGGCTACCGGCATGGCCCATGGCCTGCACTACCTGGAAAGCCAGGGCCTGCCGGCTACGCCCGTCGGCCCGCCGGCCGCCGCTGGCCACCCCGCGGACACCGATGAGGCGGGCATCGACCAGGCGGGCTTTCTGAACTCACCGGTGCTGCTGACCGATTCCCGACCCGTGGTGCTCTGCTCCATCGGCGACGGGGCCATGACCGAAGGCGAAGTAGCCGAAGCCCTGCAGATGGCCGTGCTGCACCAGCTGCCCATTATCTACCTGGTGCAGGACAACGACTGGGGTATTTCGGCCACCGGCCGCGAGATGCGCGCCATGGACGCCTACGAGTTTGCCGCCGGCTTCAAGGGCCTGCAGCGCCTGCGCGTCAACGGTGCCGACTTCGCCGACTCCTACGCCGGCCTGGCCGCCGCCTTCGACTACGTGCGCCGTACCCGCGGCCCCATCCTGGTGCATGCCAAGTGCCCGCTGCTGGGCCACCACACCAGCGGCGTGCGCCGCGAGTGGTACCGCGGCGACAACCTGGCCGAGCATACCATCAACGACCCGCTGCCCCGCCTGCACCAGCAGCTGCTGGGCCTGGGCGTGGGCGAGGCCGAGCTGGCCGGGCTCGGCGAGCAGGCCCGCGTCCTGGTGGCGGCCGACTACCAGCGCGCCCTGGCGGCGCCCGACCCGGACCCGGCCACCTTTGCCGACCACGAGTTTGCCCCGCCCGCTACCACTGCCGAAGCCGGGGAGCGGAGCCCCGCCGGGGCCGACAAAGCCCTGATGGTGGATGCCGCCCTGCACGCCGTCGACGACATTCTGCGCGAGTTTCCCGAGGCCCTGTTCTACGGGCAGGACGTGGGCGGCGAGCTGGGCGGCGTGTTCCGCGAAGCGGCCCTGCTGGCCAAGAAGTACGGCGACACCCGCGTGTTCAACACCCCGATTCAGGAAGCCTACATCGTGGGCAGCACGGCCGGCATGAGTGCCGTCGGGGCCAAGCCCATCGTCGAAATTCAGTTTGCCGACTACATCTGGCCGGCCCTGAACCAGCTGGTGGAAGAGCTGTCGAAGTCGTGCTACCTGTCCAACGGCAAGTTTCCGGTGCAGGCCCTGATCCGGGTGCCCATCGGGGCCTACGGCGGGGGCGGCCCCTACCACTCGGGCTCCATCGAAAGCACGCTGCTCAATATCCGCGGCATTAAAGTGGTGTACCCCAGCAACGCGGCCGACATGAAGGGCCTGATGCGGGCCGCCTTCCTCGACCCCAACCCGGTGGTGATGCTGGAGCACAAGGGCCTGTACTGGAGCAAGGTGCCCGGTACCGAAGACGCCAAAACCGTGGAGCCGGCCACCGGCTACGTCATTCCGCTGGGGGTGGCCGCCGTGGCCCAGCCGGCCGATGCCGCCAAGCTGCGCCAGGGCGAAACCTGCACCGTGATAACCTACGGCATGGGCGTGCACTGGGCCAAAACGGCCTCCCGGCAGTTTCCTGGCCAGGTCGAAATCCTGGATCTGCGCACCCTGAACCCGCTCGACTTCGACGCCGTGCAGGCCGCCGTGCGCCGCCACGGCAAAGCCCTGGTGCTCACCGAAGAACCCCTGATGAACTCCTTCGCCGAAAGCCTGGCCGGGCGCATCCAGCGCACGTGCTTTCCGCAGCTCGACGCGCCGGTGTTTACCCTGGGGGCCGCCAACCTGCCCGCCATTGCCCTGAACGTGGCGCTGGAAAAGCAGATGCTGCCCAGCGCCGACAAGGTAGCCGCGGCCCTGGCCGAGCTGCTGGCGTATTAAGCTTCAAGCTGAAATCAATAGCTTGTGGCTTGTGGCTTGAAGCGTGAAGCTTTTTAAAACGGGTAGCCGATACCGATATTAAAGGCAGTCTGGTTGTCGCGGAAGCTGAACTTCGACAGCACCAGCTTTTCGCCCGGGGCGGTGGGGTCGTACACTTTGGTGGCCACGTCGAGGCGCAGGATCAGGAAGGTGAAGTCGAAGCGCAGGCCCACGCCCGAGCCCACGGCAAACTCCTTGTAGAAGCGGTCAATTGCAAACTCCGCGTCCTTGCGGGTGTCGGCGTGCAGGGTCCACACGTTGCCGAAATCGGTAAACAGCGCCCCGTTGATAAAGCTCCACACCGGGAAGCGGTACTCCACGCTGCCTTCCAGCAGGATCTCGCCGGGCTGCTCCAGGTCAAAGTTCTGCACCAGCTCACTGTTGGGGTCCTTGGAGTCGCTCAGGCGCAGCGAGGTGTAGGAGCCCGGCCCCAGGCGGCGCGGCTTCCAGGCCCGCAGGCTGGAGCTGCCGCCGGCAAACACGTACTTATCGTAGGGCACAACGTAGCGCTGGACGGTGGTTTTGGTGCCTTTCACGGGGTCGATTAGCTCATCTTCGCTGGTCGACAGCGCACTCACGATGCCCGCGTTCAGCCGGTAGGCCAGGTAGGACTTGGGCCCCAGCTTATAGTAGCGCCGGTAGTCGGAGTTGAACTTGGCGAAGTTGTAGACTCGCAGCTCCAGGTTTTGCTCCAGCGCCTTTTGGTACAGGCCCTTGGTCAGGCCCCCGAGTTCGGCAAACAGCCGCAGGTAGTAGGCGTTGCGGGTCTGGTTGAAGTCGTTGGAGTTGTAGAGCGAGGTGGCGTTGAAGCTGGGCACAAACTGCTGCTTGAAGCTCTGGTTGAGCGGAGAGCCCAGCTGGGCCAGCGAATCCAGCTTGCGCCGGAACGTGGGGTTCACGTAGGGCGTGTTGACCAGGCTCAGGTCAATCGGGGTCAGCACGTACTGGTGAAAGGCGGAGCGCTGCCAGATGTAGTCGTAGGTGGCCTCCAGGTTGGTGCGGATGTACTCGGGCCGGATCACGTAGGTGTAGGCCGCGTTGATGCGGGTGCGCGGGTTGTACTGGGTCAGAAACCGGTTGGTGCGCCAGGGCACCAGAAACTGGGGCAGCACCAGGTTGGCGTTGGCCCCAATCTGGGTGGTGTACACGGGCTGAGTCTGGACCTCGTTGTTGACCAGCGTGCTGGTGTACTGGCCTTCAAAGCCCAGCCGGACGCCAAACTCCAGGGTTTCGGCCCCCCCGAACACGTTGCGGATTTTCAGCCGCTCGTTGGCGAAAGGCCCGGCCAGGCGGGCCACGTAAGTCGCGCCGGCCTCGCTGGTTTCCTGATATTTCTTGGCCGGCGAGGCATTGATGGTTGCGTCGAGCTGACGCAGGGTGGTGTCGGTGGCCGAAGGGGAGTTGCGCACCCGCAGGTAGTTGACCGTGTTAAAGCGAAACACGTCGAGGTTGCTGAGCTGGCGCTGGGTGAGCTGGGTGCTGGTCAGGCTGTAGAGGTCGCCGGGGCGCACGGTGAGCTTGCGGTCCAGGGTCTTGGGGCTGATCAGGTGCTTGTAGGCCAAATAGTAGACGGAGTCCTGCACCAGCGTGTCGCGGGCCTGTCCGAAGCGGGTGATGCCGGCGTCGGCAATGAAGCGCACCCGGCGAATAACGTACTGGTAGTGCCGCCGCCCCGGGCCGGGGTCGGTAATGATGGTGCGCAGCCGCACGGTGGCGGGGGCAAAGCTGGTGTCGGCTTCCAGCGTCACGTACTGCTGGCGGAAGTCGAAGTAGCCCTGGTTCTTGAGCAGCGTCTCCAGCCGGCTCCGCTCGTTGCCGATAACCTCCTCGTCGTACTGGTCGCCCACGTGCAGCAGCGAGGCCGGCTGGCTGGCAATGACGCGGCGGGCAATGGCCGAGTCAGCAATGTCAAAATCAAGCTGCGAATACTTGAAAGGCTGGTTCTCGGTGACGCGGTAGGTGACCGTCACGCGGCGGTTGTGCACCGTGTCGGGCCCGCTCAGCAGGCGGCCGAGCGAGAAGCGCTGGTCGGCCACGGTATCAGTGGCCGACACGGAGCTGCGGAAGAAGCCCTTCGACTTGAGGAAGGTGCCGATCTGCTCCACCGTCTTGCGCGTCAGGGCCGAGTCGTAAATCACCGGCGGCTCGCCCAGGCGCATCACGGCGTTGCCCTTGTCGAGGGCGCGCTGGAGGCGGCTGGTACGCTTTTCGCGCCGCACCAGCAGCCGGCCCACCTTCACCGAGTCGGGCCGGGCGGCCTGCAGGCGCTCATCAAACTCGCTCTGGATGCGGGCCAGCTTGAGCTTGAGCCGCCCGTCGTCATAAAAAGTGCGTCCCAGCTGGTAGATTGCTAGCTTTGGCAGCGGAACCCGGGTGTTGGGCTGCTGCTGGTAGAGGGCGGCAATGCGCTCGGCATCGGCCTGCTTCACGCCCTCGAGGCGGATGCGGCTGAGCAGCTTCTGCCGGGGCTCCAGCAGCTTCAGCGGCGAGCAGCCCCCCAGCAGCAGCAGCAGCGCCCCGGTAAGCGCCGCGGGTAATCGGAGAATAGAAATGGCCCGGTGCCGGGCTTTAGGCAACAACGAATATGGTTTCAAAAGCAGTAGCGAAATATGTGCACGCGCTGCACCTGAAGAAATACCGGCTTCGGCACGGCGCTTTCCTGGTGGAAGGCGGCAAAAGCGTACAGGAGCTGCTAAGTTCCGCACTTCTAACGGAACGCGTGTTCCTGACGGCTGAGTTTGCGGCAAAAATCCCGCCGCTCCCGGCGAAAGTACCGGTTGAAATTGTAACGGAGGAGGAATTAACCCAGCTGGGCACTCTGGCCAACAATACCACCGCCCTGGCCATTGCCCGCCTGCCTGCGGAAACGCCGCTGCAGCCGGCCCCCACCCGGCTGCTGCTGGCCCTGGACCAGGTGCGCGACCCGGGCAACCTGGGCACCCTCATCCGCCTGGCCGACTGGTACGGCCTGCAGGGCGTGGTGTGCTCCGATACCTGCGCCGACCCCTGGGCGCCCAAAACCATTGCCGCCACCATGGGCTCCTTCACCCGGGTCGCCGTCTGGCAGCGCGAGCTGCCCGAGTGGCTCGATACGCTGCCGCCCGCGCTGCCCCGCTACGGCGCCCACCTCGAAGGCGACAACGTGCACCGCCTCAGCCTGCAGCCCGGCGGCGTGCTCATCATGGGCAGCGAGTCGCACGGGCCGCGGCCGGAGGTGCTGGCCCGCCTCACCCAGCGGCTCTACATTCCCGGGGCCGGCGGGGCCGAAAGCCTCAACGTGGCCGTGTCGGCCGCCATTCTGCTCGACAACTTTCACCGGGCGCTGTAGACTACCAGACCAGAGGAGCGGCCGGCCAGAACGAGACAGGCCCCAAAAAAGGCCCGGCAGAACGTTCTGCCGGGCCTTTTCGGGAGTGCGCGCAGCGGCGCTTATATCGAGATGCCAAAGCTGACGGTCTGGCCCTGGGGGCCGCGGTTGTCCTTGAACAGGTCGTTCAGGCCGTACTTCACGAACAGGTCGATGCCGCGCACGCCGATGCCGCCCTGCAGGCCGTACTGGAAGTCTTCCAGGTTGTAGGAGCTGCGGTCCTTGTCTTTGCGGGTGTTGCCCTCGCTTTCGTACTTGATCTTGGTGTGGCTGCTCAGGCGGTAGCCCGCGTAGCCGCCGGCCGAGAGGCTGAACATGCTGTGGCCCTTTTTGTCCTTGAAGTTCAGGTTGGCCAGCACGGGCAGGTTGAGGGTGGTAACCGACAGCTTGCTTTTCTCCAGGCTCAGCGTGGGCTCCCGCAGGATGTCGGTGCGGGTGTCGGTGGCGAAAAGGCGGCGGTTCTTGTCAAACATGTAGTTGTTGAACGACAGCTCGGGACCCATGATCAGGTGCAGGGGGCTGGCTTTGCCGCCCACGCGGATTTCGTAGAGGTAGTTGAGGCTGACGTAGCGGGAGCCGGTGGGCTTCAGGTCGAAGTCCTGGTCGACGCCGCTGGCATCCTTCCAGGGGCTGCGGTTGATGAGCGTGTTGAGGCCCAGGTCGAGGTTGACGTTGCTGTGCACCACCTTGTTGGCGTACTCCTGGCGCTTGCGCCGGCTTTTTTCGGCCCGCAGCGAGTCGCTGCCGCCCTTGTTTTTGCCGCCGATGGTGATGTTGATATCGTCGTTGTCGTTGGCGTCCTTTTCATCGTCATCCACCGATACGGTAATGTAGCGGCCCACCTTCGTGGTGGTTTTGCCGGTGCCTGCCTGGGTGTCCTCGGCCCGCACCGTAATGCGCACTTCCTCGGGGGCGTTGGTGCCGGGGTGGTCCTTGGCGGGGTAGAACTCCATCGTGACGGCCTTGTTGTCGGCATTCTTGCTGGCCGCGTCGGCCTGGCTGATGTAGCTGTCGAGCAGAATCATCAGCGAGTCGAGGTGGTAGGTGCGCAGCTCCTTGAGCTGGGCCTTGTTCTTGGTCACCAGGGTCATCGTGGCCTTGTTGGGCAGCTTAACCAGGATGGTGTCGTCGTTGGTGGGGCGGGAGGCGGCCTGCGTGGCGCAAGGCGCGGCCAGAACTGTCAGCAGCAGAGCTGCCAGCAGCGAAGAGAGACGTTTCATGACGAGGGGGTTGAAAAGCTTAGAGTTGAATGTCTTTGGTCGAAAGCGAGTGGTTCAGCACGTTGAGCGTGACCACCGGCAAATCCACTTTTTCGCGCACTTCGCGCAGCGCCACCGTACCGGCTTTGCGCAGCAGGCGCCCTACCAGGCGGGACTGTGGCTGGTCCGGCGCGTCCGCCAGGGCCAGAGCCTGGGCGGGCAGGCCCCGGCGTACTTCTACTTCAATGGTACCCGTCGGGGCCGGCGTTACCAGCGCCGTGGCCGCTTCGGGCTTCGGCAGCGCCTGGGCAGCCCGGGCCTCCGCCACCGGGCGTTCCGGACGCGCCGTGGGAGCTGAGGCATAGACCGGAGCCGGGGCTGGTTGCGGCGCCGCCGGCTGGCGGCGCGTCCGGGGCGCTACCGTGGTGCCAGCTACCGGATGGCGGCTGGGTGCCAAGTCATCCTGCGGCCGGGCTACTGCTGCGGGCCGGGGCGCGGCCGGGGTTGCGGCGGTTGCCGGGGCCTGGGGCGAGGTGGCCGCTACCAGTGGTTCAGCCCGATTGGCTTCTGGGAGGGTAGATGGAGTCTGGCCGGACGGGGTTGCCTGGGCAGCGGAAGGTTTTTCGGAAAAAGGCGCTCTTATCGCGACGGAGCCGTCTTTCCGGGCTGCCGGCGTTTTTGTTGCAGTGGCCAGCGTGCCTTCCAGGGTGCCGGCGCCGGGCGTCGGCCACAGCCAGGAGCCGCCGGCTACCAGGAGCAGGGCCACCACGGCGGCCGCGGCGTAGAGCCACATGGCCGGCCGCTTCCTGGCGGGCTGCAGCTCAGCTTCGAGCTGGGTCCAGAGGTAAGCCGGCGGGGCGGGAGCATGGTCGCGCAGCTGGTCGCGAAACAGCTTATCAATATCTTCCGGTTGCATAGTATTCTTTCGGTTCGGTGGTGGGAGTGGCGCTCAGGTTGGCTACCGCGAGGCGGCGCTGGAGCATGGCGCGGGCTTTACTGAGCTGAGATTTGGAGGTGCCTTCCGAAATACCCAGCATCTCGGCAATTTCGGCGTGGGAAAAGCCCTCCAGGGCGTACAGGTTGAAAACGGTGCGGTACCCGGCGGGCAGCTGAGCCAGTACGGCCAGCATGTCGGCCGCGTTGAGCTGGCTTTCGGCTTCGGCCGGCGTTACGGCCAGCTCGAGGTGCGAATCGTCGATGGCCAGGTGCATGGGCTCCTTGCGCCGCAGCTGGCCCAGGGCCTCGTTGACCATGATGCGGCGAATCCAGCCTTCGAAGCTGCCCTCGTGCCGGTACGAGTCCAGGGCCCGGAACACTTTGGCAAAACCGCCCAGCATCACTTCCTCGGCATCTTCGCGGTGGCGCAGGTAGCGCAGGCACACGCCGAACATCATGCCCGCAAACTGCTCGTAGAGCTGCTTCTGGGCCCGGACACTGCCCTGGCGGCACGCGACGATGAGTTCGGTTTCAGTCACGGAAGTAAGGATAGGATCAAACGATAGACGGCGGTTTGGCAGGGTAGATACTACGGTAAGCCGATGGGTTGCCTGGGGGGCAGGGAAAGTTAAAAATAGCAGTTAACACTCGTTCTCGTTGCGAGCAGCGCGAAGCAATCCGTCCGGAGCAAAAAAGCAAGCCTGCTAAAGCAAAAAGCCCCGACGTATGCGCTACGCGGGGGCTTTTATAAGAAAGGAGCTGTTCACACTTTAGCGGACGGATTGCTGCGCGCTGCGCGCAGAGACGGGTAAACGGGGCCTTGAAGCCTAATAGTTGCCAATGGACAGCATCACCAGCGTGCAGGCTTCCTCGGTGCGGATGCCGCGCTGCTGGGCCAGCTTTTCCAGCTCGGCATTTTCGGTGCCGGGGTTGAAGATGATGCGCTTCGGGTTCAGGTCCAGAATGTAGTCGTACCAGGCAGGCTGATTTTGCGGGCCCACGTAGAGCGTGACGGTATCGATGTCGGCCTCCGGGGGCCGGTCGGTGTGAATGGCGAGGCCGGCCACCTGGCCCTTGCGGATGCCCACGGGCACCACCTCGTGGCCGTGCTGCCGGAGCTGGTGCACGGCCCGGAAAGAATAGCGGGCCGGATTGTCGCTGGCCCCGAGAACTAAGGTCTTTTTCATGGTGGTTTTTAGGTAGTCGTTTTTAGTTTTTGGCCCGGGGGAGCGGAGGATTTGGTGCCGCCGCAACCACAAGTCAGTTGTTTAAACGAAAGACTGCGGCCAAAAACCAAAAACCACTCACCAAAAACTACAAGCGGGCCAGCACCGCTTCGGCGCACCGCTCTCCGTCCATGGCCGCCGACACGATGCCGCCGGCAAAGCCGGCGCCTTCGCCGCAGGGAAACAGGCCCCGGATTTCGGGGTGCTGGAGCGTGTCCCGGTCGCGGGGGATGCGTACGGGGGCCGAAGTGCGGCTTTCCACGCCCACAATCTGGGCCGCGTTGGTGGCGTAGCCGGGAATCTTGCGGCCGAAGTCGCGGAAGCCCTGGCGCAGGCGGTCGGCCAGGCCCGCGCCCAGCACCTGCTCCATATCCACCGATACCAGCCCCGGCTGGTAGGAAGTTTCGAGCAGCTCGGCCGAGCGGGTGCCCTTGAGAAAGTCGCCGAGAAGCTGGGCCGGGGCGCGCTGGGTGGCGCCGGCCAGGGCGCAGGCCCGCTGCTCGATTTGCTGCTGCAGGCGCAGCCCCGCCAGCTCGCCGTACTGGGCCAGGTCCAGGTCTTCGAGTTCAATGGCCGTCACGATGCCCGAGTTGGCGAAGCGGGAGTCGCGGCGGCTGGGGCTCATGCCGTTCACTACCACCTCGCCCGGGGCCGTGGCGGCCGGCACGATAAAGCCGCCGGGACACATGCAGAACGAAAATACGCCCCGCTGCCGGCCCTGCCACTGGGTTTGGTGCACCAGCGCGTAGGAAGCCGCCGGCAGCGGCCCGCGGTCCTGCAAACGGTACTGGGCCTGATCGATGAGCTGCTGGGGGTGCTCCACGCGCACGCCCAGGGCGAAGGGCTTGGCCTCGATGCGCACCCCGCGCCGGTGCAGCAGCTCGTAGATGTCGCGGGCTGAGTGGCCGGTGGCCAGAATCACGGCGTCGGCTTCCAGGGTCTCGCCACGGGCCGTGACTACCCCGCGCAGGTGGTTCTGCGCCAGAATCAGGTCGTCCACCCGCGTATCGAAGCGCACTTCGCCGCCGGCCGCCAGAATACTTTCCCGCAGGGCGGCCACCACGGAGGGCAGCTTGTTGGTGCCGATGTGGGGGTGGGCATCGACGAGAATATCGGGGGTGGCGCCGTGCTGCACCAGCAGGCGCAGGATGCGCTGAATGTCGCCGCGCTTGGTGGCCCGGGTGTAGAGCTTGCCGTCGGAATAGGTGCCCGCCCCGCCCTCGCCGAAGCAGTAGTTGGAATCCGGGTTCACCACGTGCTCCTTATTGAGGGCGGCCAGGTCGCGGCGGCGGGTGCGCACGTCCTTGCCGCGCTCCAGCACAATGGGTTTCAGGCCCAGCTCGATGCAGCGCAGCGCCGCAAACAGCCCCGCCGGCCCCGCGCCCACGATGAGCACCGAGCGGCGGGCCCGGCTCACGTCGGGGTACTGAAACCAGGGTCCGAACGTATCGGCCGGGGGACGGCTGAGCCAGATGTCGGCCCGCAGGCGCACCAGCGGCTGGCGGCCGCGGGCGTCGATGCTGCGCTTGCGCAGGTGCACGAAGTCGGCCTCGCCGGGCTCCAGGCCCGTGGCTTCCAGCAGGGCGCGGTAGCGGGCAAACTCGTCGTAGGCTACTTCGGGCGGCAGCAGCACCTCAATTTCTCTCTTGGACATAAGGCGAAAGGTTTCGAGCCTTTAAACCGGGGCAGTGAATGGGGGAAAGGGCAAAGATACGGCGGGCGGCATCTCCCCCCCAACCCCTTCTCCAAAAGATAGGGGGCTTAGAGTACCAACCAGAAGTCAGCCCGCGAGATACTTCGGCTGCGCAGACGCCAGATCAAGCCTGACGTTGTGCCTGTTACGCTGCCATTCTCCTACTCCGCCAGAATCTTCACCGGGCGCTTGTCGGCGTCGATGGCGACGAAGGTGAACAGGCCGGTTACGGCCTTGGTGCGCTCCTCGGAGTACATCTGCTCCACGAACAGATCCACGCGCACCTGCAGGCTGGTGTTGCCCACGCGCACCACGTTGCCGATCAGCTCGACGAGCGTGCCGCCGGGTATGGGGTGGGTGAAGTCGACCTTGTCGGAGGAGACGGTGACCATCTTCAGGCGGCTGAAGCGGGTGGCGCAGATGAAGGCCACCTCATCCATCATGTGCAGCGTGGCGCCGCCGAAGAGCGTGTCGTAGTGGTTGGTGGTGTTGGGAAATACGGCTTTGAAGATGCGGGTTTCGGCGCGGGCAATTTTCTCGTCGAGGCTCATGAGAGGCGGAAAAAGGAAGGGAAGCAATACGCCCTTGCCGGATTTCGGAAAGCCCCGCGAACTGAGCAATAACGGGAATCGTCCGGCCGCACGACGAGCCCGGCCCGGCCGCACTGCCGCGGGCCGGAAAAGGCAGAAACCGTGCACCAGCACCCGATAAAGGCCTCATTTCGCGAAGGCAGCCTTACCAATAAGACGGAAGGCAGGTCTCCTGACTCGTAACATCTTCCCCGCCCTTCTCATCCCGCCGGAAGCGGGACAATGGGTTGCTGTGGGGGAAAACAAAGTCGTTACTTACAGTAGCGCGTCTGTCCGGGATTTGCACCCGGTTCCCTGTTCGGGGCGGAATTACCCGCCCACCTTCCGTCGTCTGATGAATAAAATCCAGCAAAGGACAACGGCGGCGAAGGTAGCGGTTTTGCGCGGCTGGCGGGGCCCCGGGCCGGGTTCCATGCAAAAGCCCCTTGCCGCGGGTCGGGTAAGGGGCTTGATCCGTAACGAAGGAAGCGTGGGCGCGGGGCGGGGCGGCTGGGTGGGCGCGGGGCTACTCTGCCAGCTCCGCCGGGTCGGGGGCACTCCGGGAAGGGCCGGGGCTGTTTTTGCGGGGCCAGAACGCCTCCATCGACTGGTTGAACGAAGCCAGCACCTGGGCCCGCACTTCCCCCGAGCTGTGGCGCAGCAGCTTGCCGAGCATCTCCCGGTACATTTCGGTGGTTACCTCCAGCCCCTTGGCACTGACCAGGCCGTGGTGGAGCAGGTCGCAGTTGGTGGCCACCGACCGGGCGATGGAGTCCGCCAGGTCTTCCCGCGCCAGGTCGGCTTCTTTAAAGGATTGTTCCAAACGAGCGTTGATGGCGGGGGTGGGCTTCTGATCCATGATCGAAAGAGAAGAGGGCGATGGTGGAGGACTGAACCGAAAAGATGGTTTAACTGGTTCAGCTTGGCGGGCGGTTTTCGGCCGGTTTTGCGGCCAAGGCCCCACCGGAGGCAGCCACTATCGGCCGACTGCTGAGCGAATACGTAGTTTGCGGCCGGCTGGTTTAAACCCGCGCCGGGGCAGCCGACTGCCTATAGTGCCCCGCCTCGGCCGAAGCCGGCCTCTTTCGTCTTTATCCGCCCCCCGCGATGCCCGCCTCCCGTACTGTCCCCGATCTGTCGTCTGCCGCGCGGCTGCGCTCCATCTTCAGCGGCTCGGTGGGCAACCTGGTGGAATGGTACGACTGGTACGTGTACTCGGCCTTTGCCCTGTATTTTGCCCCCGCGTTCTTCCCCAAGGGCAACCTCACGGCCCAGCTGCTCAACACGGCCGCCATCTTCGCCGTGGGCTTTCTGATGCGGCCCCTGGGCGGCTGGCTGATGGGCGTGTACGCCGACCGGCACGGGCGCAAGGCGGCCCTGCTGCTGTCGGTGCTGCTGATGTGCGCGGGTTCCCTGCTCATTGCCCTCACGCCCTCGTACCAGCGCATCGGCGTGGCGGCCCCCATCCTGCTGGTGGTGGCGCGGCTGGCCCAGGGGCTGAGCGTGGGCGGCGAGTACGGCACCTCGGCGACCTACCTCAGCGAAATGGCCGACGCCAAAAACCGGGGCTTCTACTCCAGCTTCCAGTACGTGACGCTCATTGCCGGGCAGCTGCTGGCCTTGCTGGTACAGCTGGGCCTGCAGCGGGTGCTCAGCCCCGGGCAGATGTACGCCTGGGGCTGGCGGGTACCGTTCGTGATTGGCGCGGCGGCCGCGGTTTCGGCCCTGTACCTGCGGCGCAGCATGGCCGAAACCGACGCTTTCGAGCAGCAGCGCCCGGTAGCGGCCGGCTCGGAAAAGCCGGCGGGCAAGCTGGCCGTGCTGCGGCGCTACCCGCGCGAGGTCTTCACCGTGGTGGGCATGACGCTGGGCGGCACCATTGCCTTTTACACCTTCACCAACTATGCCCAGAAGTTTCTGGTCAACACCTCCGGCTTCAGCAAGGCCGACGCCACGCTGATTTCCTTCGGGGCCCTGGCCGTCACCGTCGTCTTGCAGCCGCTGCTCGGGGCGCTGTCCGACCGGGTGGGGCGGCGGCCGGTGCTGCTGTTTTTCGGGGTGGGCGCCACGCTGGCCACGGTGCCGCTGCTCACGCTGCTGGGCCGCACCCACGACGCCTGGACGGCCTTCGGGCTGCTGCTCATCGGGCTGGTTATCGTCAGCGGCTACACCGCCATCAACGCCATTGTGAAGGCCGAGCTGTTTCCGACCGAAATCCGGGCCCTGGGCGTGGGGCTGCCCTACGCGCTGACGGTGGCGTTGTTCGGCGGCTCGGCCGAGTACGTGGCCCTGCAGGCCAAAGACCACGGCGTGGAAAGCTGGTACTACTGGTACGTGACGGCCTGCGCGGCCATTTCCCTGATCGTGTACCTGCGCATGCCCGACACGAAGCGCACCTCCCGCCTCGACGACGAGCCGCTGTCGATGTAGGGCGCGTGCAACGTCTGGGGCGCAGGCGGCGTCATCTGGCCGGAGGCCGGACAAACAAATCCGGCCGTTCCTTCTTTTCAGGCCAACCATTCTCCCTCACTTCCCCACTACCCATGCGAAACGCTGCTTCCCACTTCCTGCTGGCCGCCCTGCTGCTGCTGACCGGCTCCGCCTACGCCCAGGGCCAGAAGATGCCCGAAGACAAATCGAAGCGCCCGAGCCCGCCGGCTACGGCCACGGCCATGGTAGGTGGGGCCACGGTGACCATCGACTACAGCCGCCCGGCCATGAAGGGCCGCAAGGTGTTCGGCGGGCTGGTGCCCTACAACGCCGTGTGGCGCACCGGGGCCAACGAAGCCACCACCTTCACCGTGGACAAGCCCGTGAAAATTGAAGGCCAGGCGCTGCCCGCCGGCAAGTACGCCCTGTTCGCCATTCCCGGCGCCACCGAGTGGACCATCGTCTTCAACAAGACCGCCAATCAGTGGGGCGCCTACGAGTACGACGCCAAGCAGGACGCGCTGCGCGTGAAGGTAAAAGCCAAAAAGACGGCCGCGCCGGTCGAGCAGTTCACCATCACAGCCGATAAGGCCGGTAAGGTGAGCCTGATGTGGGAAAACTCCCAGGCCGACTTTATGGTGAAATAGCTTCCAGCGCTGTCTTTCAGAAGGGCCGAAAAAAGTGGCCGCCGTTCCTTTGCTACCAGGCAAGGAACAGCGGCCACACTGCTTTCAGGGACCAGGAAAGCGCTTATCGAAGCCGCCGGGGATACTTCTTAACCGGCTTCGATTTCCGGGAAGGCCGATGGAAAAGCAGGATGGACCCCAGCAGCGCCCCGCAAACGTAAAGCAGCCAGACCGGATTGAGCGTGCCGTTTTTGCCCGGAACTGAGTGGATACCGCGCAACTGCCCCATCATTCCGCTGCTGACAAGCAATAGGCTCAGGGCCCCCAGCAGGTAGCGGCCGTACCGCTCAAGCCAGGTTCTGGTTTTGCGGATCATGCGGACCCCTCAGTGGTTGACCGGCGTTACCGCCCGCGCCTCTTCCAGAATGCTTTCCACCCAGCCCTTGCCCCATTCTTCCAGGTCCTGCTCGGTCCAGAGCTGGGGGTAGAAGATGCGGCGCTGGAACTTGGGAGGCAGGTACTTTTTCCAGTTGGTGCCCCCGGTAGCGGCCAGGGCCGTCGGGTCGCGCTCCAGGTAGCGCACCGCCGACTTGTAGTGCATCAGGGGCCAGTTCACGTTCACGTTCACGTCGAGCTGCTTGAGGGCGCGCAGCAGGCGCGGGTGCTGCCGGTCCTCGGCCGACAGGCGCTGCACGGTGCTCCACACGTTCGTGTCGTGGTAGGCGGCGGCGTGGTCGGTCAGGTGCTGGCTGTACTTTTCCTCGAACTGCACCAGCGTCAGGGCCTTGGCGCCGGTTTCCTCGATGGTGGCGCCGGCTTTCCAGTAGATGCAGCCCATCAGCTCGTCGTGGGCGGCGGCGTCGCCCAGCAGGCGGCGCTTTTCCTGGTTGAGCAGGTTGCTCAGGTCGGTGCTGGCAATTTCAATCATGCGGTACTGCACGCTCTGAAAGCCCGAGGCGGGCATCAGGGCCATGCGGAACTGCAGAAACTGCTGCTTGTCCATGCCGTCCACCATCACGTCGAACGAGTTGATCAGGTTCTCGAAGTAGCGGTTGATGCGGCCCACGCGCAGGGCCAGCTCGCCCACGGTGGGTGCCGTCAGCTGCCCGATCTGCTCGTACTCGCACAGGCAGAGCTTGAAGTAGAGCTCCGTAATCTGGTGGTACATGATAAAGATCCGCTCGTCGGGAATCAGCGTGAGCGGGCGCTGCAGGCTCAGCAGCGTGTCGAGCTCGATGTAGTCCCAGTAGTTGACGTAGTCGGCGTGGTACAGGCCTTCGAGGTAAGCAGCCAGGTCCTGACCATCAGCGGCATACTTCTGCTGAAGTCGGCGGAGCTGCTCAAATACGGCGGGCGAGAATTCGTCCTGGGTGGCGGGCATGGGAGAAGGAAAGGGGTGGGAGTGGGGTGGGAGTGGATACAAAGAACGAAAAAGCCGCCGAATGCGCCAGGTCCAGGCAACTCTTCGGGGGCGGAGCGCATCTTTGGGCACAGTGGGCCCAGGGCCTGGTTCGGCCCCGGTCGGACAAACTCCGGGCTCCGGTTGCTTTCCCGCCCGAAACCCCTACTTTTAGCCCGTCCTATGGCTGAGAAAAGCAGTATTTTTGATATGATCGGGCCAGTGATGATTGGGCCCAGCTCCTCGCACACCGCCGGGGTAGTCCGCATTGCCAGCGCCGCTATCCGCATTCTGGGCTCCTTGCCCACGCATGCCACCATCACCTTCTACAATTCCTTTGCCCGCACCTACGAGGGCCACGGCTCCGACCGCGCCATCGTGGCCGGCCTGCTGGGCATGGCCACCGACGACAAGCGCATCCGCGAGGCCTTCGACTACGCCAAGGAGGCCGGCCTGCAATACGTGTTTCAGAGCGTGGGCAACGCCAGCACCATGCACCCGAACACCATCCGCCTGCAGCTGCGCGACGAGCGCAACGGCCACAGCGTGGAGGTCATCGGGCAAAGCCGGGGCGGGGGCGTGATTCGCATTGTGGAAGTCGATGGCTTTCCGTCCGACTTTTCCGCTTCCCTGCACACGCTTATTATTGACGCCGACGACCGCACCGGCTCCATTGCCTTTATTGCCTCCGTCATTGCCCACGACGACTGCAACATCGCCACGATGTTTGTGAGCCGCAAGGGCAAGAATGACGCGGCCCGGCAGTTTATCGAGATGGACTCGGGCCTGCGCGCCATTACCCTCGATTACCTGCGCCAGCTCAGCTGGGTGCAGCGCGTGACCTATATTCCGAACATTGACTAGGTGCCTGAGACGACCTGACCGGCTATGAAACCAACCCGTACTTCGCTTTCCCGCCTGGCTGCCGCCGGGGTCGGGGCATTGTTAGCAGGCGCTGCGGCCCTGCCCGTCGCGGCCCAGCAGCCGCAGTCCACGCCCGCCCAGCCGCCGGCCGGGACGCTGCCCGCTGCCGCGCCCAGTGGCCCCTACACCCTGCGCCGGGCCGTAGACGTAGCCCTGCAGAACAACCTGACCATCCGCCAGCAGCAGCTCACCAACCTGAACACGGATGCCGTGCTGCGCCAGAGCCGGGCGGCCCTGCTGCCCTCGGCCAGCGCCAACGCCACCCAGAACTGGAACTACGGCACCAGCGTCGACCCGCTGACCTTCCAGTTTCAGGACCAGACCATCCGGACCAATAACTTCTCCCTGAACTCCCAGGTGACGCTGTTTTCGGGCTTTCAGCTGCGCAATACCATCAAGCGCAACGTGCTCGACTACGAGGCCGGCCTGAACGACATCGAGAAGTCGAAAAACGATATTGCCCTGAACGTAGCCTCCTCCTACCTGCAGCTGGTGCTGGCCCAGGAAATCGTGCGGGCCAACGAAACGCGCGTGAACAGCAGCCAGCAGCAGGTCAGCCGCACCCAGAAGCTGCTCAAAGCCGGCAGCGTGGCCGAAAGCAACCTGCTCGACAGCCAGGCCCAGCAGGCTTCCGACGAGCTGAACGTGATTACGGCCCAGAACCAGGTGGCTTTCTACAAGCTCCAGCTGGCCCAGCTGCTCAACCTGAGCTCGGCCACCGGCTTCGAGATTGAGGTGCCGACCCTGCCTGACCCCGACGATGAGGTGCTGCTCACGGCCGACCCCGACGGCACCTACGATACGGCCCAGGGCCTGATGCCGGAAGTGAAAGCCGCCGACCTGCGGGTGGAAAGCGCCCTGCGGACGGTGGAAGTGGCCCGGGGCGCCTACTACCCGCGCCTCACCTTCGGCGGCGGCCTGTTCTCGGGCTACTCCTCGTCGCGCACCACCCCGGTGTTTACCGGCGAGCTGGAGGAAACGGCCCGGCTGCCGCTGTTTCTGGAAGACCCCGTCACCAAGGTGCGCGTGCCGGTGCCCAATACCTACGCCATTGCCTTTCAGCCGGGGTTTAAAAGCCTGCCCGACGGGTTCTTCAGCCAGGTGAAAAGCAACTACGGCAAGCAGCTGCAGTTCAACCTGAGCGTGCCGATTCTCAACGGCCTGCAGGTGCGCACCAACGTGCAGCGCTCCGAAATCGGGGTGAAGCAGAACCAGCTGCGCGCCGAGCAAACCCGCCTGCAGCTGCGCCAGAGCATTCAGCAGGCCTACGCCGACGCCATTGGCGCCCAGCGGCGCTACTCGGCGGCCAAGCGCCAGACCGAAGCGCTGACCACGGCCTACCGCAACGCCGAAATCCGCTTCAACAACGGCCTGCTCAACGGCACGGACTTCAACATCGCCAAAAACAACCTCTACGGGGCCGAGTCGAGCATGATTCAGGCCAAGTACGAGTTCATCTTCCGCCGCAAGGTGCTGGACTTCTACCAGGGCCGCGCCCTGGACCTGTAAGCGCCGGGCGGACCTGCTACGCCGGGTAAAGACCTCTGCCGCCGCGGTAATACCTTATTACCACCCGGGGCAGAGGTCTTTTTCTGTGCTTCCGCCCGGCCCGGCTGCGCATTACTGCCGCGGACTTCCTTTATTTGCCCACCGTTTCGCCTCCTTCTTTTTCTTTTTCCTTCCTGGTTCCTCTTTCCTGAGCATGAAAAACAACCGCTTACTGTACATTCTACTGGCCGTTTTTGCCGTTCTGCTGATCGGCTTCTTCGTGGCGAAAAAACAGGGCTGGGTGGGGCAGCCGACGGGCACCGAGGTTATCGTATCCAAGGCCGCGCCGGTCAACATTGTGGAGAAGGTGAGTGCCTCGGGCAAAGTGCAGCCCGAAACCGAAGTGAAAATCTCCCCCGACGTATCCGGTGAAATCACCGAGCTCTACGTGCAGGAAGGCGACTCGGTGAAGAAAGGCCAGCTGCTGCTGCGCATCCGCCCCGATAACTACCAGGCCATGGTCAACATGCAGTCGGCGTCTGTGGGCACCCAGCGCGCCAACGTGGGCCAGACCCAGGCCCGCCTGCAGCAGCTCATGGCCGCGGCCAAGCAAACCGAGCTCACCTACCGCCGCAATGCCTCGCTCTACAAGCAAAAGGTGATTTCGCAGGCCGACTACGAAGGCAGCCAGGCCGCCTACAACGCCTCGCAGGAAGAAATCAACTCGGCCCGCCAGGGTATCCGCGCCGCGCAGAGCAACGTGCAGAGCGCCCAGGCCTCGCTGGAGGAGGCCCGCAAGAACCTGAATAAAACCACGATTTACGCCCCCGTCAGCGGCACGGTGAGCAAGCTGAACGTGAAGAAGGGCGAGCGGGTAGTGGGCACGACCCAGATGGCGGGCACCGAAATCATGCGCATTGCCAACCTCAACTCGATGGAAGTGCGGGTGAGCGTCAACGAAAACGACATCATCAACGTGGACCTCGGCGACTCGGCCGTGGTGGAAGTGGACTCCTATGCCAGCAAGGACGAGAAGTTCCGGGGCATCGTGACCAGCATTGCCAACACGGCCAAGGACGCGCTGACGGCCGAAGCCGTCACCGAGTTTGAGGTGCGCATCCGCCTGCTGCCCGAGTCGTACCGCCACCTGCAGCGCACCGTGAAGGGCCGCTCCATCGTGCCGTTCCGCCCGGGCATGACGGCCTCCGTCGACGTGATTACCGACCGCAAAAGCAACGTGCTGAGCGTGCCGCTGGCCGCCGTCACGACCCGCTCCGACAGCACGGCTCTGGAAGGCGACAAGAAGGGCGGGGGCATGAAAGTCAGCCGCGGCAGCTCGGCGCCCAAGGAGGCAGGCGACAAGCCGGCCCCGAAGATTGACGTGCAGGAAGTAGTCTTCGTGGTGCGCAACGGCAAGGCGGTGCTCACGCCCGTAAAAACCGGTATCAGCGACTTCGCCAACATCCAGATCCTGAGCGGCCTGCAAAGCGGCGAGCAGGTGGTCAGCGGCCCCTTCCGGGCGGTAGCCAAAACCCTGAAGGACGGCGTGGTAGTGGTGATTAAAGACGCCAAAACCATCAACAAGGCCGCCCTGAAGGAAACCCCCGAAGAAGGCGAGTAACCTGGCCGCCCCTTTACCCGACAAGCCCCGGACGTCCGCACGGACGTCCGGGGCTTGTCGGTTACGGGAAACTTCGCACTTTTGGCAGCACCGATGGCCGCGCTTTGCTCGCCACGACACTATTACGACGCACCGAGTTGGAAAAAATAGCCATGATTGGCGGCGGCTCCTGGGCCACCGCGCTAACCAAGATCTTATCCGAAAACGGGGCCCGCGTGGGCTGGTGGCAGCGCAGCAAGGACGACGTGCAGCACCTGCGCACCACCCGCCACAACCGCCGCTACCTCTCGTCGGTGGCTTTCGATCTGACCCGGGTCTTTCCCTCCACCGACCTGGAAGACGTGGTGAAGGAAGCCGACTGGCTGGTGCTGGCCGTGCCCGCCGCCTTCGTGCAGAGCGCCCTGGACAAGCTGGACCGCGACGCGCTGCGCAACAAGCGCATCATTTCGGCCATTAAGGGCATGATTCCGGGTAAGAACGTGCTGGTGACCGACTACGTGGCCGAGCGGTTTCGGCTGCCCCACACCCAGCTGGGCATTGTGGCCGGGCCCTGCCACGCCGAGGAAGTAGCCCTGGAAAAGCAGAGCTACCTCACTATCGGCTCGCCCGACCACCAGCTGGCCGAGGACTTCAGCGCCCTGCTGCGTAACCGCTACGTGAAGGCCCATCCCATGGCCGACCTGGACGGCATCGAGTACTTCGCCGTGATGAAGAACATCATTGCCCTGACCTGCGGCATTGCCCACGGCCTGGGCTACGGCGACAATTTTCAGGCTGTGCTGGTCAGCAATGCAGTGCAGGAGATGCGCCGCTTCGTGCACGCCATGAACCCCCAGCCCCGCGACCTGTCGGGCTCGGCCTACCTGGGGGATTTGCTGGTGACGGCCTACTCGCAGTTTTCGCGCAACCGCACCTTCGGCAACATGATCGGGCGGGGCTACTCGGTCAAGTCGGCGCAGATGGAGATGAACATGGTGGCCGAGGGCTACTACGCCGTCAAGAGCATCCACGAGCTCAACAAGGAGCTCAAGGTGCCCATGCCCATTGCCACGGCCGCCTACCACATTCTCTACGAGAAGATTTCGCCGGCCGTGGAGCTGGAGATACTGAAGGAGAAGTTCAGATGAGCGGGCTTTAACCCCAATAGATCATGTGGAAATCAATGCGGAGCCAGGCTGGTTCGGACCACCTAATGACGGTGTTCAGAAGCTTTCATGACAGCTGCATCAAAGAAGTGGCTCTGCAAACCCGGGAGTTTGTGGACGAGCGGCGGGCTATGCATTTCGACAATCGTACGTTCGTCCGGCTGCTGTTTCAAAGTCAGTTTAAGAAAGACGCTACGCTGGAAATGATATTTGAAGACGTGCTGGATTTCAACTGGGTTCAGGACGAAAGAAAAGCTGATCCGGGACTGAGCATCATTCTGCACGCTGTATGCTTGTGGAAGAATGACATGTTGTATTGGGCCGAAGATTTGGATTGGAGCTTGGAAGCCGAGGATAAAAATGACTTCCGGTGGCTTGCCGCAAAGCAAGCTCGCTGGCGCTTTGCAGAGTCGGGGCTTGATCCAGCTACTTTGCTTTCTGAACCAATTGATTCCACGGACTGAAATAGCCATGCCCTGGATTCTGCTCGCCCTGCTCACGGCCTTGTGCCTGGCCCTCTACAACTTCTTTATCAAGCTGGCCGCCGCCCAGCTCCCGGCCGCCGTGGGCGCGGTGGTGCTGCAGCTGGTGGCCGCGCTGCTGGGCGGGCTGTGGCTGCTGAGGCTGAAGGTGCAGGGCCAGCCGCTGCCCATTACCAACAAAGGGCTGCTGCTGGCGGCGCTGGCCGGGGTGGGCGTGGGGCTGGCCGAGATTCTGACCTTTGTGGTCTTCAGCCGGGGCGTGCCTTCCTCGGTCGGGACGCCGGTGATTGTGGGTGGCTCGGTGCTGCTCACGGCCCTGCTGGGGCTGGTGGTGCTGCGCGAGTCGCTCACGCTGCCGCAGGGCCTGGGGCTGCTATTGATTGTGGCGGGTATTGCGCTGCTGGCCCGCGGGCATTGAGGGCGGCGCCCACCGTGCTCAGGCCAGCGCCGGCACAGGCTGCAGCGCGGGCAGGGTGCGCACCAGCGCCGCCGCCAGCTTGGTGTGATGGCAGGAAATGTAGGATTGCAGCTCGCCGCCGCGGTAGATAAAGATGCGCGTATCCGTGGCCTCGGGGCCTTCGTCCTTGGCCGGGCAGTAAGCTGCCACGGTCAGCTGGCAGTCGTTGCGGAAGCTGATGGTGACGTGGGCGCCCTGGTGGATTTTGTCCTGCCAGCCGCTGACGCGGTTGGGATAAAACGCCAGCAGCAGGGGCACGCAGGTCAGCAGCTGCTCGGTTACGGTTTGCTGACAGGTTTCGGAGAGGGAGCCGACGGCGGCCAGCTGCAGCACTAGCTCGGTCCGGACCTGTTGGGTAAACACGTGGGCCAGGGGCAAACGTCTGAAGATTCTTCTCACGGGAAAGCGCGGGGTAAGCTGGAAATCATTAGAGATACCCGGCTGAACAAGGATTAGTTTATAAAGCCTTGAAAATAGAATAAATAGTCGGGCGCGGCGGGGCGGCTCAGGCCCAATACCGGCGGAGGCCGTATACTGCGGCGTAACCTATCGTTCACCTAATTCCTGGTAGTATGACCACCTTGGGCAACAGCAACTTTGACGACGAATCGGCGGCCGACTTCCTGGCTGAGTTTGACGAAGCGCCCGGGGAGGTGGCGCTGCTCGAAGCCCTGGCGCCCGCCGCCGATGCGGCCCAGGACGACGAGTACCTCGAAGCCGAAGTAGCCGGCCCGGCCCTGGCTGCCGCCGAAATTGTGGCCGCCCTGGCCGGGCAGCCCTTTCCGAATTTTCCGGCCATGCTGCTCCGGAAGCTGGAAAACCTCGACATAAGCGACCTGGAAGAGCTGCAGGCGCTGGCCGCGCAGGCCGTAAGGGCCGTGGCCCGGGATTCGGAGCCACGCGCCCAGGCCGCGGGCAGCAGCACGCTCAACGACTGGCTCAACGAGCAGCAGGCGCTGCTGAAGCGCCTGGCGTAGGGTGGGCGCCCTGGCCGAGGCCAGGCCCAAGGTAAGCGACAGGAGGGGAGCGCTGCACCAGCTGCGACCCGGCCTGGGGCCAGCGCCTGGCCCAGGGTCTGCAGCAGGCCCGCGGCGGCCAGCAAGCCGAGGCCCTGGCCCACATCGCGAAGCCGGGCTAACTTTTTTGAAACGCTAAGCAGCCCGAAGCGGCCGGTGATACGCGCACCGGCCGCTTTTTTGTTTTCCTGCTGCGCTACGACCGGCTCTGGTAAGGGTGGCAACCTGCGCGGGGAATGAGGTTAGGTGCCCGGGGCCGTATCATCAAGGTCGGGCTCGTTCACTGGCGCCAGTATTTCCGATGAGTCCCGGGGCTCGGGCGGGCGGGCGGCTACGGAGTCAATGCCCGCTGGTTCGGAGGTCATACCCCCGGGCTCTACGGCGTCGGGCGCCGGGTCCGCAACGTCAGCCGCTGGGTCGGCGGGGCGGGCGGCGGGCGCCGACTGCTCAGTGGCTTTGGGCGGCCCGACCAGCTGCCGGGTCAGCTGGGTGAGTCCCCACACGGCCGCTCCCGACCAGCCCAGCCCGGCGGCTACTACGGCCACGCGGGACCATTGCAGCCGCCACCGGCGGGCGGGCGGCGACGGGCGGCGGGCAGCCCTAGGAGCAGTGGCAGCGGTACCCGACCTGTGTGGAGCCGCAGGAGCGGGCGGTTTGGGTGATCTGGGCGCGGCCTGCAGCTGCTGAATCAGCTGGCCCAGTTGGTCGATGCGCTCCTCTAGCCGCGCACTGCGCGCCACCGACTCGGCCTGGGCCGTGCGCACGGCTGCTTCCAGTGCGGTTTTTTGCCGGGTTTCCGCCGCCAGCCGGGCGTGTAGCGCCGCCGTTTCGGCCGGCACCGCCGCCGCCTGCGCCAGCTGCGCCCGGAGCTGGGCAATGGTGTGTTCCCGCTCGGCTTCGCGGGCTGCCGCCGCCTGGCTTTGCGCCTGCACTTCAGCCCGCACCTGCTGGCGTATCTGTTCCAGGCGCTGCTTTTCCTGCTGGCTGGCCGCTACCGGGTCGGCCGGCAGCTGGCCGTAGGGCGCGTCCGGGGGAATATCTTCGGCGCCGAGCCAGCGCCAGAGCTGCCGGGCTTTGTGCTCCCAGAAACCGGGCGGCTCTTCGTCTGCTGCTGCTTCCGCTCCGCCCAGCTCCCGGGCCCAGGCTTGCAGCACCGCTTCACTCAGCAGCGGGCCGGGTGTTGCGGTGCTGCCCAGCAGCGCCGGCAGCTGGGGCAGGCTGCCGGCCAGCTGAAAGTTATGGCCCGCCAAAAAGGCCGCCACGGCGGGCCCGAACGCAACCGGGCTTTCAAAAGCAACTACGCCGGCAACCGCCGCCGGGGCTACCGGCGTACCCAGCTGGTCCGCCAGCCAGGCCGCCAGGGCGGGCTGCTGGCGCGCAAACTGCCCGGCCAGTTGCCGGCCGCTACGTTCGTCGGGCAGGGGCTGCCCGTTCAGCTGCCAGGAGTCCGCCGTAGTCGGGGAGATGGTGAGCCGGCCGCCCCCGGGCAAAAAAGCCAGCACCGTCACGCCGTCGGCCCGGACCAACACGGCGTCCAGTGTCTCCCCGGCCACGGTCAGGTTGCCGAGCAGCAGGGCAGTGCCAGGCCGGTCTTCCTGCTCCAGCACCGTCTGTGCCGCGTCGAACTGCGCCTGCCGGGCGGCGGCCGCAAAAGGCGCATACAGAAAGCTGTGCAGCATGGAAAAACGAAAAAAGGGAGTAAGGCGGCCGGGAGTCCGGCGGTCCGCTAGGTGATACGGAAGCCCAGCTTGGTCAGTTCTTCCCACACCCGATGCACGGGCAGGCCCATCACGTTGAAGTAGGAGCCTTCGAGCCGGGTGACGCCCACCAGGCCCAGCCAGTCCTGGGCCCCGTAGGCGCCGGCTTTGTCGAGCGGCTGGTACTGCTCCACGTAGTGGCGGATTTCGGCGTCGCTCAACGCCCGGAAGTACACGCGGGTCTGGTCGGAGAAGACCACCTGCTGCCCGCCGCCGGTGAGCAGGCAGACGCCGGTGTACACGTCGTGGTGGCGGCCCTGCAGGCGGGTGAGCATGCGCACGGCATCGGCGGCATCGGTGGGCTTGTTGAGCACGTCCTCGCCGAGGCAGACGATGGTGTCGGCGGTCAGCACCACCTCGTCCGGGGCCAGGCCGGCGCGGTAGGCTTCGGCCTTGTGGGCGGCCAGGTACTCGGCCACTTCGGCGCGGCGCAGGTGGGGCGGGTAGGCTTCCGCCACTTCCTGCAGCCGGATTTCGTAGCGCAGGCCCAGGTCGGTGAGCAGCTGCCGCCGGCGCGGGGAGTTAGACGCCAGAATTAAACGGGGAGTGGAAGGCATGCTCGTGGTCGTCGTCGCGGATTGAGGTGAACAGAAAGCCGCCGATGGTTTTGGGGTAGAAAAACGTGGATTTAGGCGGCATCACCGCCCCCGAGTGGCACACGCGCTCCACCTCGTCCATGGTCACCTCATTCACGATGAGGGCGGCGCGGGCCTCGCCGCGGTCCACGCGGCTCAGGCACTCGGAAAAGTTGCGCACGTAAGCCACGCCCGGCCAGGAGCGCTGGGCGTCGGGGCCCACGATGCCGAGGGCCTTTTCCAGGATAAAAAAGTGCAGCACCGACAAATCCAGGGCCTTCACCTCGGGCGTCGTGTCCCAGTTCAGCTGGGCGTGCACCTCGGGCCGCAGCCGCAGCTTGTAGGCCTGCCCGCCCAGGTAAAGCCCAAACGCCCAGGGCTTGCCGGCAATCAGCTCGGGCAGGTCGTACGCGTCGTCCTTGGGCAGCACGGTAAAGTACGGCTCCAGGCGCCGCCGGAACTCCTCATCCGCCAGGTTATCGGGCAGCTCGAGCAGCAGGCGGTGGGTGGGCAGAATGCGCAGATCGTCGGCGGCCGAGTTGGTCAGATACATCAGGTGAAAGTTCCACGGCTCCTGGCCCGTGGCCTGGGGGTCGGCGGCCAGCCGGGCTTGCCGGTAGGCCAGAGAGCCTTCGTAGCGGTGGTGGCCGTCGGCCAGAATCACCTCCCGCGTCGCCAGGATTGCCTGGAAGCGCCGGATGATGGCCGCGTCCTGAATCAAGGCCAGCACGTCGCGGGCGCCCTGGTAGTCTTCCTCGGTCTGGTAGAGCGGGTCGGCAATGGCCTCATCGAGGTAGCGCTCCAGCTCAAAGTCGTCGTCGCGGTAGAGGCCGTGGGTGGCACTGGTCTGAAACTGGGTGCGGGCCAGCAGCTCGGCCCGGTCGCTGACGGCGGCGGGCAGGGTGTTTTCGTGGCGCAGCACCACGTTCTGGGCCCAGTCGTAGGCCCGGATGTGGCACATGAAGCCCTTGCGGCAGTACTCGCGCTGGGAGCCCGGCAGCCGGAAATACTGGTAGTAGGCGTAAATGCCGGGCAGCTCGTCCTGGCGCAGCACGTCCGTGGTCTGCCATTCGGTGAGCCGGACCAGGGCCGCGCCGGCGGCATCCTCGCCGCGGGGCACCGACAGGTGGATGCTGTTCAGCGGGTTGCGGTAGAGCGCCTCGCGCTGCTTCTCCGACACCACGTCGAACAGCGGCGACACGTAGTCATCAATATGTTCACTCAGCGCGGCGTTGTAGCGCCAGCCCCGCACGGGTTGAATTTCAGCCATGTAGTCAATCGAGAAGGAGAAGCGAAGAACCAAAAATGAGGTGGGCGCAAGGCCGGCCGGCGCCACGCTTCCGGCCGCCGGACCGTTTTCGCGGCCTCATTTTTACTTCGTAATCGAATCAGGGCGCCAGCCGGCTCCGCTGCCAGTCTGCGCCGGCCAGCTCGTACACGATCCGGTCGTGCAGGCGGCTGGGGCGGCCCTGCCAGAACTCCACCCGGTGGGGCCGCAGGATGTAGCCGCCCCAGTTTTCCGGGCGCGGCAGGGGCTGCTGCCCGGCAAAGCGGGCTTCCACGTCCCGCTCCAGCTGCTCGAGCTGCTGCCGGCTTTCGATGGGCTGGCTCTGGGGCGAGGCCCAGGCGCCCACCTGGCTGCCGTGCGGCCGGCTCTGGAAGTATTCCGTCGACAGGTCCGCCGGCGCTTTTTCCACCCGCCCTTCCACGCGCACCTGCCGCTCGAGGCCGGGCCAGAAGAAGGTGAGGGCCGCCAGCGGCCGGGCGGCCAGGTTCTTGCCCTTGCGGCTGTCGTAGTTGGTATAAAACAGAAATCCGGCGTCGTCGGGCAACCCCTTCAGCAGCACTATCCGAGCTGAAGGCTGGCCGGCTTCATCTACCGTGGCCAGGGTCATGGCCGTGGGCTCATCGAGGTGGGCGGCCAGGGCCTCATCGAGCCAGGCCCGGAACTGGGGCACGGCGGCGGGCAGCACATCGGCCTCCGAGAGGGTGCGCTGGGCGTAGGTCAGGCGCAGGTCGGCCAGTTGTTGGTCAAGCATTCTTTTTTACGGGCGAAGGAGGCGGGATTTAAACTCGGGCAGCGGCATTTCGGGCCGCAAGGTAACAGAATGAGTTCAGGTCCGGGAACCCATCCTCTGCTGGCGAACGTAAGTGGCAAGGACAGCCCGGCCCGCGGATAACCGAATCCCGGGCCCGACTGTTCAGCCCGGGGCCCAGCTCCTGCGTCCCCGGCGCCGCGCCGACCTGGTCCTTCTTTCTCCCTCTAGCCTTCCCACCTATGCCCCGGCTCCGCGACGGTAGTTTGCTGATTTCCCAGCCCTTTCTGGGCGACCCCAACTTCGAGCGGACGGTGGTGCTGATGTGCCGCCATTCCGACGAGGAAGGCTCCTTTGGCCTGGTGCTCAACCGCGACTCCACCCTGCACCTGGGCGACGTGCTGGAGCTGCCCGGCGGCGACGCGTCGCCCGCTGCCCGCCTGCCCCTGGGCCTGGGCGGCCCCGTGCAGCCCGACACGCTCCACTACCTGCACCACCGCGCCGATCTGCCCAAGGCCGTGCACCTGGGCCAGGACGTGTACTGGGGTGGCGACTTTGGCGTGCTGCTCGGGCTGCTGCTCAGCGGCGAGCTGGGCCCCGATGATGTGCGGCTCTACGTGGGCTATTCGGGCTGGACGACGGGGCAGCTGGCGGAGGAAGTCAAGGAAAATGTTTGGATTGTGCATCCTAATGCTGCCGGGAAAGTATTTACTTTGGATAATGATGCCTTCTGGCGCGCAATTCTGCGCGAAAAAGGTGGCCGCTTCCGCGTCCTGTCCAACTATCCCACGGACCCCCGCCTCAACTAATCTTTTTTTCGCCTTCGCGCCTCCACTGCTGGCTTTGCGCCGGCCCTCTCTCCTGATCTATGCTTCCCGAAAACGATAACGCCGCCCCGAACCAGTCCAACGAGCCCGAAGAGTCGCCGATGAGCATCTTCGAACGCCGTCTGGCCGAAATCCAGGCCCGGCAGGGCGAGGCACCGGTGCCGCCCACGCCGGCGGCGGCCCCGCCGGTGGAGCCGGACGCGGCCCTTGCTGCCACTGCTGCCGACGAAATAACCGAGCGCCCCGCCCAGGGTGCTGCCGTAGCCGCCGGTGAGCCCGCCGGTGCCGGTACGGCCGAAGCTTCCGCTGATGCCACGCCCGCGACCGAGCCGGTGGCGCCGCCAGCTACCCCGCCCACCGTATCGGAGCCGCTGGCCCGCGCCGAAAGCCACTACGGCAGCCAGAACCCGGGCGTAGCCAGCGCCCACGCGGCGGAAGCGGCCGCCCCGGCCAGTCATGCCGCTCCAACGGCGGAGGCTTTGGCGGCTACGCCGGCCGAAGCGGAATCCAGCGCCGAGCTGGCCGCGCCGCCGGTAAGCCCGGCCGCTGCGGAGGCGGAGCCCTCGCACCCGGCCGGCGTGGAGCCGGCCCCCGTTTTTGCGCTGGCTTCGGCCGAAGACATTGAAACGGCCCCGGTAGGCGTTGCTACGCTGCCGACGTCGGCTACGGCTTCGGCCACCGAAGCCGCCGCGGAGGCCGAGGCGCTTTCTCCTTCGGAGGAAGAAGAGGAATACGTATCCGAAACGCCGGCACCTGACTTCGCCCAGCTCGATCTGCCCAGCCAGGCCACCCACCTGCTCACGCTGCTACGCCGCGCCGACGCGCGCCAGAACCGCAAGCAGATTTTCGACCTGCACCGCCAGTACGACACGGCCATCGGCACCGACCGCACCGCGGCCCGGCAGCGCTTTGCCGAGCAGGGCGGCGAGGGCGACGACTTCGCCTACGCCGGCCCCGCCGGCCACGCCGAGCTGACCAAAGCCTTGCAGGAGTTCCGCGAAAGCCGCACCCGCGACGCCAAAGCCGAGGACGAGCAGCGGGCCAAAAACCTGACCCACAAGCACGAGCTGCTGGCCCAGCTGCGCCAGCTCATTGAGTCGGCCGAAACCAAGGACAGCTCGGTGCGCATCAAAGCCCTGCAGACCGACTGGAAAGCCACCGGCCCCGTGCCCCAGAAAGATGCCCAGGAACTGTGGAACAGCTACCACGCCCTGCTGGATATGTACTACAACAACCGCGGCCTGTTCTTCGAGATGAAGGAGCTAGACCGGCGCCGCAACCTCGAAGCCAAGGAAGCCCTGGTGGTGCGGGCTGAGGCGCTGGTGCAGCAGCCCAGCATCAATAAGGCCCTGCAGGAGCTGCGGCAGCTGCACGAGGACTGGAAGCACATCGGCCCCGTGCCCAACGAGCAGCGCGACCCGATCTGGAACCGTTTTCTGGCGGCTTCGGAGCAGATCCACGACCGCAAAAAGGAGTTTCTGAGCGCCCGCACCGCCCAGGAAACGGCTAATCTAACCCGTAAGACGGCCATCCTGGACCAGATCAAGCCCTACGCCGAGTTTCAGACGGAGCGCGTGAACGAGTGGCGCGCCAAGACCGACGAGCTGCAGAAACTGAAAGAGGAGTGGGACGCCGCCGGCCTGGTGCCCCGCGACAAAGCCGAGCAGCTCAACAAGCAGTTCTGGGGCGCTTACAAAGGCTTCTTTCAGCGCAAAAACCAGTTCTTCAAATCCCTGGACGAGGAGAAAAACGCCAACCTCAAGCGCAAGCTCGACCTGTGTGAGCAGGCCGACGCCGCGCTGGTAAACCCAAACTGGGAGGAGGGCCGCGAAATCGTCATTCGTCTGCAGAAGGAGTGGAAGCTGATTGGCCGCGTGCCGGAAAAGCAGTCGGACAAAGTCTGGAACCGCTTCCGCACGGCCTGCGACGCTTTCTTCGAGCGCAAAAACGAGGAAACCAAGCAGCGGGTGCAGCAGGCCCAGCAGGTGTCGCAGGAGCAGGCCACCCACCTCGACCGGGTAGCCGAGGCCGTAACGGCCCTCACCGCCGATGCGCCCGGTACGCTGGAAGGCTTTAAGCAGCACGTGGCCGAGTGGCGGGCCTTTGACGGGGCGGCCGGTGGTGGCCGTGGGAACTCGGAGCGGGGCGAAGAGAAGTTTCAGTCCCTGATGAGCAAGTACCTGGATGCCGTGCCCGCCCTTACGTACGCCGAGCGGACGGACCTGCTGTTTCAGCTTCAGGTCGAGCGGCTCAAATCCGGCGCCGACTCGCAGCAGGCGCTCTATAAGAAGGAGCAGACGCTGCGGCGCGAAATCAACGAGCTGGAGAATGACATTGCCACGCTGCAAACCAACCTGGAGTTTTTTGCCCGCTCCAAGAATGCCGCCCAGCTGCGCGAAGAATACCAGGGCCGTATTGACGAAGCCAAAACCCGGATCGATGGCCTGAAGCGGCAGCTGAAAATAGTACGGAGCTAACGTTCAGTTGCCCGCAGAATAAAAAAAGCGCCCGATGAAAGTCGGGCGCTTTTTTTATTGGCCGAAAGCTCGGGGGCTCCGGCGAAACTGCTTGTAAATCAAATCGGAGGGCGGCCGTAACTGCGGGAGCACAAGCAGCGGATTCGTGCGGAGCCGGGCGAAAAACGAGCAGGGCGGGCCGGCCCGCGCAGAAAAACAAGGCTCCGGAGGTTGCACATTCCGGCAGGATGCGTAGTTTTGCACCACCAATTCGCCTCCTTAGCTCAGCTGGTAGAGCAACTGACTTGTAATCAGTAGGTCGCTGGTTCGATCCCGGCAGGAGGCTCAAAACCCCCGCAATAGCTGCTCTCTTAGGGCAGCTATTGCTGTTTTACCGCTTTCCGGGCGGTTTGCGCCGGATGCCCGTCCCCAGCATCCGGCTTTATACCAGCCTAAAACCATGCCCAAAAACCTGCCCGCCTATGTCTGACCGGCCCCGCCTCCCGTTGCACAAGTTTACGCTGCACGTTTATCTGCGGCGCCCCGATAAAGCCGGCACCTACGCTACGCGGATGGTGGCCTATTTCCACGGCACTGATTTTTCGGTCTCGCCGGGCGTGCGTATCCTGCCGGGCCGGGAGGAGCGGGGCCGTAAGCCCGAAAAGCTCTGGGACCCCGACACGATGCGCGTGACAGCGGCCCACCCCGACGCCGACGTGGTCAACGAGCGGCTCGCCCACTGGGAAGGGCGCCTGCGCGACGCCTTCCGCAAGCTCTCCGGCCCGGGGGCCCTGGAGCAGGTGACGCGGCCAGCGATGGAGGCCGAGCTGTTCCCCACCGGGCAGGCTAAGAAGCAGCGCGCCATCGACCCACGGACGCTCAGCTTTGTGGCGCACTACCAGCAGTGGGTGGCCGAAAACCAGGGCATCCTAAAGCCGGTGTATCTGAACAAGTACAAGTCCGTGGCCAAGCTGCTCCAGCAGTTTCGGCCCACGGCGACGGCCGGCGACCTGGATGAGAAGTTTGTGAAGGACTACCTGCGGGAGCTGCTGAAGAAGGGCAGCTCGGACGCGACCATTTCCCGCGAGTTCAAGTTCCTGCGCATCGTGGGTACGCGCATCGGCCTGGCCCCCGGCGTGAAGTGGCTCAGCTATGAGGAGAACAGCGCGCCCCAGCTCGACCTGCATCAGGAGGAGCTATGCCAGCTGATCCGGGCCCGCATGCCCACGGCCGCGCTAACAGAGGAGCGGGACCGGTGGCTGCTGGAGTGCTTCTCGGGCCGCCGCGATGCCGACATGGCCCACCTCTCGGCCCAGCAGCTGGAAACCATAGATACGGCCGTGGGGCCCATCACGTTCCTGCGCCATGCCCAGCAGAAAACGACCCAGGTGACGCTGGTGCCGCTGCCGCCCATGGCCCTGGCCATCGGGGAACGTTACGGCTGGCAGCTGCCGGTGCGCAGTAATCAGTACCGCAACAGCCTGATCAAGCAGGTCGCCAAAGAAGCGGGCCTGACCCGGGTGTTTAACCTGATGCGCATCAGCGGCGGGGCCGTCACCAACCATTACCGGCCGGTGCACGAGATTATTTCCACCCACACCGCCCGCCATACGTGTGCGTCGCTGCTGCTCGAAGGCTCCGACGGCGATAAGTCGCTGGCCAATTTCGTGCTAGGCCATACCAACAAGGACATCACCGACCGCTACGCCAAGGACAAGGTGAAGCGGGTAGCGCCGAAGGTGCTGGCGGCCTGGCAGCAGGTACTGGGAGGCTTGTATAACGCGGTCCCGACGTGGTAGTAGTGCTTCCTAATCCCCAAGGGGTGGTCGATCAGGTAACGCTCACGTACGCGGCGGGTTTGTCCAGATCCATGGGCACGCTAATGAGCGGATAGTTGGCTGGGTACTTGCATTCTTCAAACAAAACACCGACCGTTGCGTTACACATCTGTAACAAGCTGTTATATTCGTGCCCCGGTAGCGAAAACCACATCTTCCACCTAATCAACGCTCTTATGGAAAGCCTCGCCATTGCTATGAGCGCAATAGCTCTCGTAGCTTCAGTAGTAACACTCTCAGTGTCGGCACTTCGCTCTGCGGCCAAGCCGCCGCATCATCACAGAGTCGAAACTAAGTAGTGATTAAATAATATTCATGCCCAAAAATTGGGTATCTACCACTAAAACCCGGCAATTGTCGGGTTTTTTTGCTATTAAATTCTATGCTCAAGTCGACAGCTACTGTTCTTGGTTTTCTTTTTATTTTATCTATTGCATACTATTTGCCTTTTTGGAGCCACTTCGATATAAATGTATTCCAATACATGGCACTCGAAGATATTACTAAGGGTATAGCATATCCGTTACGCTTTGCTGGTGTATGGATAATACTGTTAACTATTATTTTAGTTTCCTTGGTTTATCTTGCAATAATTTCCGGCGATAAACTTTTTAAAACAGAAAAATCAACAAAGACTTTTTATAAAAGATTTGGGTTTATAGTAGCTATAGCTGCGGCATCATTTATACTCGCGCCCGAGCGTTCATTTACAGGTTTTAGCCTTTCTCTTGCATTTTCCATTTTGATAATAGGGATATACTTCTTGGCAAAGGATTCAGAAGAAGACTCCGAACAAGAAAGTGTGTCGCTTTTGTCTGAATTGATAGAACCTTATTTAATATATTGTGCTATTTTTTTAACTGTAAATGCAGCCGTGTCAGGTGTATCAGAAGCACAAGGGATAGTAAAAGAGTTGAGATATAACTACATACTTACAGATGATATAAAAGATAAAATTAATACAAATGCGGTTTATCTCATATTTCTAGGGGCAATTAGTGACAAGTATATATTTATTGATAAAAGTGGTTTTGAGCGGTTTATTGTCGATGAGTCTGAAATTCCAAGTTTGAAAATACATCATTTCGATCGAGATGATCAAGCATCTGTGCAGCATCTGCAAAACATGTTGGAATTAGCGCAAAATCACAATAAGAGACCAACAGGTTCAGGAAGAAACTCGCCCATCCGGGCGAGTTCTTTACAACCCTAAATCATCCAGCTTCACATACGCCGTATAATCCATCAGGCACTCCCGGCTGGTAAACGTGCGGGTGCGGTGCACGCAGTTGGCCTGCGGGTCGTAGTACACCTCCACGAAGAAGGTGCCCAGGTGGTAGAGGTTAATGCAGTCCTCTTCCTCGAAGCGCTGGGCCAGGAAGTCTCCCTGCTGCCAGATGATGGGCAGTTGCTCCTCGAGGCTCAGGGCGCGGAAGGCGTAGTGGCTGATGGGCATGAGCCGAAGGTAGAAAAAGCCCGGCCGGATGGTCGGGCTTTTAGCCTACTTGCCTCGCTCGCCGTTCTGCTTGTAAAAAGCAGCATGGAGGCTGTCCCGGCCGGCTGTGTCGTCAGGGCAAACATCCCCGAATGACTCTGTGCTGCCGTCTGCGTGCTCCACTGTAAAAACAACTGGGCACCCTAAGCATTTAGATTCCCAGCGAAGGAAGCTGCCATTACCTGATGGGATTTCAGTTCTGCCGATGATGCCGGGGGCCATCATGCTGCGGGGATCTGCTTGTATTTTCGTCATATTACAAGGAACAGCTTTTCAATGACAACCTTGGTTGTTTTGAAAAACAGAAAAGCCCCGACCATCGGTCGAGGCTTCTTTGTATTGCAATAGGGCCAGTACACACACCTTTATGAAGTCCCGGCCGGCGAATATAGTTAGCGACGCATAAAATACCAATAGCCCAGGCGCAGCCGCCTCATAACCGGAGCCAGAGTAGCAGACCCAGCAACAGCAGGGCCCCCGCAGCCTTTCCTGCCTGGTAGAGCTTGCCCGGGATGCGGTGCCGGGTGATGGCCTTGTCGATGCCCGCCGTTTGCGGATCGATGCCGACGTAGTACCAGCTCAGGCCGCGGCGCCGGTTCAGCGTCAGATCAAACCAGAACCCGAAGGCGCAGGCCGCCATGAAAAAGCCGGCGGCAGCGTGCAGCATCGACCACAGGTCCGGTACCGAGAAGGAAGCCAAGGCCGCCATAAAGCCCAGCGCGGTCATCCGGCCCCGGGTTTCCCACAGGTGGCTCACGTCGTACTCGCGCTGAATCTGGTAGGCATTGCTGCCCGCTTCAATACCAGCGTACACCAAGGCTCCGACTAGCAGAACGATGGGAGCAAGCAAGTGCCAGAGCATTTACTGCAGCCAGTAGGTAACACCGGCGCCCAGCGCGAAGGCAAACGTAACAATGCTGGCCAGGCAGACGGCCACGATGGGCCACACATCCGGAATGTAGGAGCCTACTTCCCCTTTACGGGTCAGCGCCCAGATCCACAACGCTACCAGGGCCACGCCCACCAGCCACCAGACCGAGAAGCTGAGGTGAATAGCCAGCAGCACGGGTAGGGCGAAGTTGTTCAGCCGGTTCTCGTCGGCTTTGTCGCTACTGCCCTTTTTCTGAAAGCTGAAGTTGCCGCCCACCAGCGGGAAGATGGGAAACACCACCAGGGCCACGGCGGCGCAAAGGAAGCGGCCGGTACCCTCGGGCACGAAGACCACCATGGCGGTCAGGATCAGGAAGCAAAGGAGGAGGAAGGGCCAAACGGGCCAGTTCTTAAACATGGTAGGAGGGGTTAGGTAAAAAAAAGGAAAGAGAGAGATGCTTCGGCGCTGCTCAGGATGACAGATCTACCAGAGCCAGTTGGCGCAGGCGTAGAAGTCGGGCAGGGCGTAGTACACGAGCCGGATGCCGGCCCCGTCCCGGCCGCCGCCGGCCCCGGTGTTGCCGGCGTTGACGTACCAGCCCCGCACCGGGCGGCCCTTGCGGATGGTGCGGCCGGCCACGATGCCCCGGCCGATGTGCCCGATGCGCCCGAGGTTGGCGTAGTAGAAGCCGACCTGGTGGCCGGCGCGCAGGCTGTCCACGCTGCCCCGCTTGCCCCGCACGTAGTAGGTGCGCTTGGGGTCGAGAAACCAGTTGTAAGAGCCGGCGGCGCCTTTCGGTACCGGCAGCCCGCACGCTTTCTGCCCGGCCCACTGCGTCAGCCCACACCAGGGGGAGCGCAAGGGCACGCCGTTGGCCCGGGCCCAGGTGTCGATGAGTGGGCCGTCGTTGCGGCCGGTGGCTTCCCGGACGTAGAGGTGCGCCGCCGACCACTGCACGGTGCAGGCGGCCCGAGTAGCCTGCTGGGCCCGGGTTACTGACTGAGCGCGGCTACCAGCAGACAAGCCGCATAGAGCGAGAGCAAGCCCAACCAGACCTTTAAGTAGATGCTGTACTGACATTCTTCAGAGAGTTGAACGGTGGAATCCTCGGCCACAAAGCCGGAGGTGAAGTGCCGTTTGGCCCACGGCGGCAGGCCCGGGGTGATGCAGTGCATCAGCGACCAGACCACCATGATGATGCCGCAGAAGTAACCCGAGCCCGCCAGGAAGATGCTGAGCACGGCCCCCAGCTGCTTGGCGCCGCCGGCCTGCTGGGCCGCCGCGACCTGGGTGCCGTCCAGGTCGGGGCCGCCGGCCACGAGGGGCGGCGCGTCGTGCACCCAGAAGAGCAGCGTTTGCAGCAGGCCGGGCACGAACACGTAGAGGATCAGAATAGCCAGGCCCAGCACCAGCGGGATGCGGCGGCGCCAGTAGCTCAGGAAGCGCTGCAGCGGGGTGCAGTCAGGGGCAGAAGCCAGTTGCTCAGACATAAGGAAAAGGGATTAGGTGAATTACTTTTTCTCCACGGCTACCGCTTCCAGGGCCGTGGTCGTAGTGTTGGGGTTCTTGTTTTTCAGGTCGACAAAGACTTTGCGCGGCTTCCAGAACTGCCACCAGTGCTTGGCGTCGCGCATCGAGTAGGCGCGCACGTCGAACTCGTTGCGGATGGAGTACTTCACCGACAGGCTGTCATCGGTCACGATGCCGGTCAGCGACAGCCAGGGGTCTTTGAAGGTGCCGGCCCGCGCCGGCTTGGCCACGATGCCGGCGGCGGTAGCCCGGTGCACGGTCGTGTCGCGTAGGGCCACGGTGGGCAGCACTTGTCCGGTCTGGGTCTGTACCCGCTGGGCCTGTAGCAGCTGGGCATTGCGGCCGAACTCCTTGCGCAGCTGGTCCCGTACTTCGGCCGCCAACCCGGCCTTGACCTGCTTGAGCACGGCCGCCGAAATGGTGGGCGTCACGACCCGCACGGTTTCGCGGCCCTGCGCATCCACCGAGCGGGTGACGGGCTGCGCGGCGTAGAGGGTGATGATGCTCTGCTTCTCGGCCTGCGTGACCCGGTTCAGGTCGTAGAGGTAGTAAATCAGGCCGCCGGCAATGCCGAGCAACAGCACGAGCACCAGCGAGCGGTAGGCATAGAGGCGGGTCAACACAGAAACCAACGGCATGGCGTTAATCGGAAAGGGTGAAGGAGAGATCCCGGCGGTAGCCTTCCAGCTCCGTCGTGTTCAGGTCGGTCAGCGTGCGGCGGTCCGTGCACCAGTTCAGCATCAGCACGGCCAGGGGCTTGTCTTTCTTGCCGCGGATAAGCAGCGCCACACTGGTTTCGTACTCGCGCTCATTCATCAGGCGGCCCATTTCGAAGTCCAGCACGTTGTCCGGATTCATGCAGTAGTAGGCCTGCTTGGCCGCGCCATCGAGGGCCAGCACCAGGTGGGGGAAGTCCGACATGAGCAGGCTCTGGCTGGCCGATTTCCAGCGGCCCATGCCCACGCGGCCAAGCGACTCGCTGACCATGCTCATCTTCTTGATCGAGTCGTTGCCTTCGAAGAATTCCCCGTTGTGCAGGCGGTAGAGGCTGATGTGGTCCGCTTTCGTTTCCAGGCAGATGCGCTCGGTGGCCTGGTCGAGCAGCACCTGCTTTTCGGCCAGGTACACGAAGGAGCTTTGCTTGGCTTTCTTGCGGTTTTCGCGCCACTGGGTGATGGTCGTTTTGATCATGTCCAGCACGAGCAGGAACACGGCGAAAGCCACCCCGCCTAAAGCAGCATAGAGTTTGTCGGCGGAGATGGAGGCAAGATTAGGCACTGACAGCGTCGATAACGGTGGTAGGTTTGGATAGGCGTTGCAGTAGGCAGTGGGTCGGAGCGGGCGGCGGGGCCTTAGGGCTGGCGCAGCACCACGTACACGGCGCGGGCCACCATACAGAGCAGCAGCGCCAGCAGGGCCATGGTGCAGGCCGGGGGCAGCATTAGCCGGTGTAGCGGCTAAAGGGCGGAAACTGGGCCGCGTACATATGCTGCTCAATAAGCTGAGTCAGGATTACGGGCCCGTTTTTCATGGCGTACTCGAACGCATCGCCCTGCAGATAGGCCGTGTCATCGTCGGCGTAGCGGGCGCAGACGGCGGCCCAGTCCGCATCTATTTGCAAGGCCGGGTTGCGGATGGCGAGCACGCCGGTGGGATTGGCTTCGGTGGGCGGCCCCATGATGGTGTTGTTATTGGCCACCAGCCGCACCGGGTAGCCACGCAGGTTCAGCGGCTCGCCCACTTCGCCGTTGTGGCTGGCGTGCAGCGTGACTTCGACCTGGATAAAGAACTCGGCCTGGTAGCCGTTGTGGGGCGGCTGTAGAAAGCCCTGGCCGACGCATTCTGCCACCTGGGTGTAGCGGGTGTCCTGGGTCTGGTGGTCGTTTACTCGGATACGTACGGGCTGGCGGGTGCCGGGAAAGTTTTTCATGGTGAAGTGGTTAAGGCAGGGAATCGAGGTAGGGATGCCACTCGCCGCGCACCTTGTCCGGCGAGACGCCGGCCGTGACCGGCCACGCCAGCACGGAGCGAATGAGGGTATTGGGCACGAACGGAATACCGCCACCGTAGCCGCCGCTGAAGAGGAATACCGGCTCGTTGGCAAATACACCCGGGTCTACGTGGCCGAAATCCGAGGAAAAAGAGGCTTCGGGCGCCTGCGGGGTGATGAGCCGCAGCGTTGGCTCGGCCGGGTCGTTGTCGTGGTTGAGGAAATAAGCCAGGCTGTTGGCTTCTCCCGGCGCGAGCATATAGTGCGAAATGCTGCTCCCCAGACCAGCCGGCGAATTGCTGCGGAAAATGAACTGTGACCCGTCTGTGTAGGAGTCGACGTGCCCTGGCCCGGCGCCGGAACCGTTGCCCAGCGTCATCAGGTAGTGCTGCCCCGCGTAGTCGGGTGCGGCAAACTGGAACGCGAAAACCATGTTGCTGCTGGTGTTGAGCAGATGGTCGGTGATGGCTAGTTGCGTCGCGCCGTCAAATACCCAGGCTTTTTTTCCACCTGGGTAGGTGTTGGTCAACGGGAGGGAGCCGCTGCCGGTGCAATGTCCGGCGCCGCGGTGGTCCCGAATCAGGTTGGAGCTACCGGCCAGCAGCCAGATGCTCGGCTGCGGCCCGCCGGGCTGGGCTAGTGCGGGCGGCGGCGGCGTGTGGAAGTAATAGTAGTCCGACATTACACCTGAATCATGACAACGGTACCGGGTGCGCCACTTTGCGCCTGCCCCACGATGCTGGCCACATCCCCCAGCTGCAGATTGTTGAGGGCGGGCACTTCCACTCCGTTCACCTTAAAGAGGAAGCCTGACACCATCCCGCCCGCACTTTCTGTGACGTAACTGCCCACCTGGCCCGGGCGCAGAATGGGCAGCACGTTGGTGTAAGAAGCCGCCCCCGCCGGGAAGGAGGCCACCAGCCGGGTTTTGCCCCGCACCGTGACCGGGTAGTTTTCGCCGTCAGCCGTGCGTACCGTCAGCACGCCGGTGGCCGGGTCGTAGAGCGGCGCAATCAGGTCGTCCGCGTTCGGGTCGCCGGGACCGCCGCCGCCCGTAGCTGGCAGGTTGGAGGGCAGCTCTACGATGGTCACCCGGACGTCAATCGTGCCAATAGTCGCCCCCGCGTGACGGGCCAGGGTAGTTCCCGCTGGCCCTGCAACCGAATCAGTGGAAGTATTCGAAACGGTTACCGCGCTGGAAACTTCAATCCGGCCCGAGTCTTCCATCACCAGCGTAGGCAGCAAGGTGTTGGTATAGGTGCCCGTTTTCAACCGCACGATAGAATTTCCAGCAGCCCTGACCGCGTTACTTAGAGCAAAACCGGTGTTCGTCGGATTAATGAAGTTGGCATAGACTTCTACGACAGCGCTGCCATCCGTTCGCACCGGGGCCAGATAGTACCCCGTCGAATTTTCCATTCTAAATTCCACGTACGCCGTGTCGCTGGCCCACACCAGCTGGCCGCCCCCGGTCAGGGAGAAACCCGAGTAGTAGAAGCGGCTGTTCTGCGTCACCCGCGCCCCGATGCCGCCCTGCGCGTTGAACAGACCGGTTAGATGCACGGTAGCGCCGTTGGCGACGGTGAGGGTGGTGCCGCCTTCGCCCTGGCTCAACATGTCGATATTTTCCAGCGTCACATTCGTAGCCGAGCCGGTGAAGGAGCCAAACCGTTTCGTATTGGCGTAGGAGGAGCCGCCCAGCACCTTGGCAAAGACGCTGGCCCCAAGGTCGGTGATCAGATCCACCTTCAGCGGGATGCCGTTGGTGTGGTAGGTGACGCCGTTTTTTAGAACCCAGGTGGCGCTGTTGATGCCGTTGAGCAGGCTGACCACGTCCCCCTCCGAAGGCAGGAAATTGTTTAGCTCGAACGCCGACAGGTACTGCACCTGGCCGTTGCGGCTGAACCGGCCGGCCACGGCACCCGCCTTGGCTTCCAGCGTAACCAGGCGCGCGCCGTGTACGGCAAACTGCTCGGCCGTTACCTCCCCGCCGCCGGTGGCGCGGGGGGTGGTCACGTCATTCACCAGGTCGTAGCTGACCGACACCCACTTCACCCCGTTCCACTCCAGCGCGTTTTCCAGATCGTAGGCGGTGGGGCTGATGCCGCGTACTACAACCGACGGCAGCGGATTGCCCTGCTCATCGTCGCGCCGCTCCACCCGGTACTGGGTGGCCCGCACTTTATTGCCAGCAGCTAGCATGCTGGCCAGCTCTACCGACACAGTGATTTCGGCGGGCAGCGTGGTGCCTTCCGGAGACAACTCTTCCCAGTTCAGGTCACTCGCCAGGCCTGTGGGCGCGGGGATACCTGCATCGTCGAAGACATCGACGCTGAGCAGCTTCCTGGCCTGGAACAGGCGCAGCTTGCCCTGCAGGACATGCTTGACCTCAAAGCCCGCCGGGTAGTCGCCTTTGGCTGGGAAAGGCGTGAAATACTCGCGCCCAGCCAGCTGCGCGGCTACAGTGCCGGCTGCTACCCAGTTCGCCTTCACCGTACGCGTGGTGAGGCCCGCATCGGCCATCACGGTCAGGGCGCCCTCCGGGTCGATAGCCACTACGAACTGCACTTTTCTGCCCGGGGCGCCGGCGGCGGCCTCCGCGACTCCGGAGTCGTTGCGTACGGTGCATACGACTTCCGGACAGAGCGTTTTAGGGTCCAGGCTCTGCCGGGTGCTGGCATCGGTTGGCATGCCGGTGAAGGGCTGCAGGTATTCCACGACCTTGTTGGCGCCGCGCAGGCCGTTGGCGTGGCGTACGCCCAGGCGTCCCACCCGCGCTTTGCGGTCCTTGCCGGTGGCTGCATTGCGCACCAGCACCAGCGCGTTTTCCGGCAGCAGGCCCGCGCCTTCGAAGTCGGGGATACTATCGTTGAGTTCGTAGCTCATTACACCTTTACTTTTAGGTACTCGTCGTTGACCAGCAGGTACTCGTTGGCATTCGGCGGGGGCAGCAGGCCCGCATCGTGGCCGTTGCCGACGCCGAGCCATTCCACTTGCTCCAGCGCCACGGCGCCGCCGGTGAGCGGAGACGCCCGCTGCTCGGCGACCTGGTACACCTCATCGGTGGTATAGCGCTGGCCGTTGACACGCAGGTAGTCGAGCCGGCAGATCAGGTAGAGCTTCTCGTGCAGGTAATCCGGCAGGCCGTAGGTTTCCAGCAGCGTTTTGCGCTGGGCCGTCGAGGCCAGCACCGTCGCTGCGCCGTTGCTGTTGCGGTGCACGTTGAGCGTGCCGGCGGGCTTGAGCCGAAAGAAGGTGGCTTCCACCCTCAGGCGGGGCAGCACGCCGGCCGCGTAGGGCGTCCAGACCATGCCGTAGCCGTTGTCGGTGTTTTTGTACTCCACCACCACGGTGTTTTCATGCTCTTCGGCCAGATACAGCGGCTCGGATACCGCCTCCGCATCCGGCCAGCCGGCCCGGGAGCCCCGCAGCCGCACCTGGTAGCGGCCCTCGGGCAGGCCGGATAGGTCGAGCGTGGTTTGCCACACGTCGTAGCCCGGGCCCAGCAGCTCCCACTGCACGAAAATATCCAAGGCGTTGCCGGCCTCTTCCCAGGGGCGGTTCAGCACCAGGTACTCTTCCCCGTTGCTGGCCTGCTTTTGCCGGGAGCGAACCAGGTAGGCGCCGCTCACCCCACCACTGAGCGTGACCCGGCCGCTTTGCAGCAGGTTTTCCGGCAGTATCGTATCGGCGGGACGCAGGCGGGTGCGGCCGTCTCCGTTGTCGCTGAGCTGCACCAGCAGCGGCACGGCCGTCCCGGTAAGCTGCACGGTCTGCGTGGCGGCCTGGGTGAGCACGGCCGTGCCGGACAGGTGCTCCTGCACCACCGCTTCCACGGCCGTGTAGTTGGTAAGCACCTGCAGGCGCAGCCGGTCACAGTGCTGCACTTTCTGCCAGTACTGCGGCCGCACCCGGTGGCCGGGGCGGCTCTGCTGGCAGAACAGCACGTTGTCCAGCGTTTCAAACTGGGAGCAGCTGTCCACGGCCTGCGGCACGACGAAACGCAGCGGATTGAGCAGCGGGGGCTGAAACACCGGGGCCGGCACTGGTGGGGTGTACACGCAGCTGCCATCCTCGTAGGTGGCCAGCTGGTTGCGGTTGGTGGCCTTCGGATCGGTGCAGCCGCCGACGAAAGGAGCAGGGATGGTGAAGTCCACCGACAGCTCCTCGCCCTCGTTGTCGCGGATAACGGCCGTATGCTCACCGGGCGGCACGCCAAGAATTTCAATGAAGCCATCAGCGTTGACCGGCTCGGGCTGCACGGTGACGCCGGCCACGAAGACGGTCACGGGCAGCGCGCCGCCCAGCGTATCGACCTGCACGCGGCCATTGGCCTGCTGAGGCAGCGGCTGAAACGGCGTGAGCCGCTCCAGCGTGAGCGGGCCGGCAGGTTCCACGTAGCCGCACTCGGTGCTATTGGCCAGTACCTTCAGCACGGCGTAGGGCTTCGCCAGCGAGGCGCGGACCTCCACCCGGGTCGCGCCCTCACAGAACGCTGTAATCAGTGCCCCGCTGGCCCGGCCGCGTTCTGCTGCCGACAACACGCCTTTGTTGGCGTTGCCGTCGCTGTTGGTAAAGGTCAGCTGCCGCGTCGGGCCAGCCTGATAGAAAATCCGGGCCAGCGTACCATCCTCCCACGTGAAGGTATCGACCTGAATGCCGCCGGTGGCCGTGCCGGGAATCGTGTAGGGAATCGTGGCCTCGTAGTTGGCCGCGTCCTTGAGGTAGATCGTACCGGTTTCCCCCGCACCGACAGGGTAAATGCTCTGATTCACCACAAACGGCACGTTCAGCGCGGCGCGGCTGCGCCAGGGCCCATTGGAGGTAGTGGCCGTAATCGTAATCGTGCTGCTGGACTCGTCGTAGGTGTAGGTGCCGACTAAGTCTCCGCCACCGACGGGAACGGCGCACAGCGCGGCGGCCGGATCCTGATCGGCGCGGGCGTAGGGGGAGGCGGCAATCGAGACGACTGTAACCCCGAGCTGGGGGCGGGCGTTGGCATCGTCACAGTACTGCCCGATGATGGTTTGGCCCGGGGCATACAGGCGTTGGGGCACCTCGGCGCCTGGGTTGGTGGGAGCCTGATCCGGATCTATCGGCTCCCGTTCCCCTACGGTGATGTCCAGGCTGACATCATCGAAGTAGATCGGGAGCAGGAAGTTGGCCGCTTCGTAGCGCAGCGTGTCGATTTGCGTCAGCATAGCCTACTGGGTAAGAGCGGTAAGCTGCGCAGCCCGCAACAGCGTGAAATCTCCTTTCTGCTCCTGCAGGATGTGTTTGAAGTCGAGTACCCAGCCCTCGCAGACGTGCCCAGCCTCATTGCGGAAGCGGACCCGGCCCCGGGGGTTGGCCAGCAGCGCGGCTACCTGCTCAGCCCGCATCGCTGGCTTGATTTCGTAGCTCTCCGGCAGCCAGATCGGGGCGGGCAGATCGGCGACGCGCACGTCGCCTTTCTCCACCACCGACTGCGCCTCGGTGGCGAGACGGCTGACAAACTCGTTGTTGCCTTCCCCGAAGGTGAAGCGCACCAGCCGCAGCAGCTCATGGCGCAGCCCGGCCCCAAAGGCAGGTGCGTGCCGCCGCAGCAGCCGGGCTGGGCTGAGGCGGGCGTTGTACACGGTTTCGGGCGACAGGATGCCGGAGAGCTGCGCGAACCGTTGGTTGCGCTCGGATTCAAAGCCGCCGCCGGCCTGGCGCAGCAGGCAGATCAGGAAACTGTCGTTGTCGCTGGCGGTATCCGTGCTGGAAGAAGCATCAAAGCGCTTGCGGCGGGTATTTTCCAGGTAGAAGCCGGCCGTGACCGCACTGCACAAAACGGAGTAGGAGTTTTTGGCCTGGGTGATAGGCAGGGCCCATTCCCGGCGGGCGTTGAACTCATCCAGGCCGTTGACCTGCTCGGTCTGCCATTTCTGGTAGCCCAGTTCGAGCGTGTTGAAATGATAGTCTTCCAGGCCGTTGGCCTTGGTTTCGGTCGGCTCGGTGAAGTCGACGACGACTTCATCGGAATAGAAGTAGGGCGCGGGCTCTACCCGGACCACTTCCTGTCCGTCGGCCCGCTTTTCTATGCCCATCCCCAGCCAGTACACCTGGGCCAGCGAGGACTCAAACAGCGTTTTCCAAGAGGCCGTCAGCGGCTTTTTATCCAGCGGAAACCCGCGCAATTGAAAGCCGCCGGTAACGAAGGTGAGGCTGCCTTCGCCATCCTGCGCGTAGGCAGAGGCCGTATCCGTCCGGCCGAAAAAGTCCGACCGGAAAGCCTGAGGCTGATCCGTGGCTGCCTGGCAGATGCGTTCCAGCGCTTCATAAGCCAGCAGGCCAGCGCAGGGGCTGGGCTCCGTAGTTGTTTGCGCCTCGATGCGGAAGGCGGAGCCAGGCTGCATCGACAGGCTCACCTCGAAGGAGTAGCCCGGCCCGGCCCGGTCGTACTCAATGTCGTGCACGTTGAGCAGGCCATACACATATACCTCGTCGCCGATTTCCAGTGGCAGCGTCCCCTGATAGCGCAGCAGCACGTCACGGCTATAATCACTCTCGTCGACATCATCCCCCACGGTGGCCAGCACGACCGGCGCGTCCAGGTTGATCCGCAGAAAGTAGGTCACGTCCACCCGATGAAATAAGGAGCGCAGGATTGGAAACTGGCGCACCCCCTGCTTGATGAGCAGGCGGCTGAGTAGATTGAAATCAAAGGAAAACGGGCCCGCTTCCTTTGTGACGAAAATCGGGACCTCTGAATGATCGACGCCGCTGGTCCGGACAACGGGCCCGAAGGGCAGAACGCCGATACCGAACTCATCATCGGTGGGGGTGCCCACGCCGAAATACAGATTCTGAAAGCGGCTCTCTCCATCCGTAACGTAGTTGGCAGGCGAAACAAGCGCGGTGTCCTCTACCTGCCCGGCATAGCGCTTGATGATGGCTTTGCTGTGCAGCTCGGCAAAGACCGGGGCAAGGGTGGGCAGCACGGTACCGCTAAGCGACTCGGCCTTGAACAGGTCGACCTGTTTGTCAGTCTGGTTCAGAAACTGCTGGGTGAAGCCCGCATTCTCCACATTACAGCGGAATTCCAGAGCCGTACGCTGCTTGGCCCGGAAAGCCAGCCGGCCCGTGTAGTAGGGAATAAATAGGAAGGAGTTGGGGTCGTACTGCTCAATGGTGAGCGTCACGCTTGCCTCAATGCCGCGCAGCTCATCCATCCGCTCCAGGTACTGCTTGGCCCGCTTGACGAAGCCCAGCTGCACCGAGTACTCGGTGGTCAGGCCGTGCAGCTTCGCATCGCGGTGCAGCTGCAGGCCCAGCTGTTCCCAGCCAATCGGATCTTCTTCGACATCTACAACCAGCCGCCCGAGTTCTTCGGAGTCCAGAGTGAAGCGCAGGCGAGGGGAAGTCGTAGCCATAGGCAGAAGATAATGTAAGCAAATTAGTTACTTTATTTCCAAACTACCGAGTCATCCTCTATTTTCTGGCTGTTGCTTCTGCTCCAGATACTCGAAGTAGGCGTGAAACTCAAATAGGGAAAGCTGCCCCGGCTGGGGCACGCCGTGCTCGGAGAGGATGGCGCAGAGGTGAGCAAAGCTGCGGCGCAGCAGCACGAGCACGTTTTCCGGGTGGCCATCGTCGAATACCTCCGGCCGGACCAGGTCCAGCATCCAGCTGTCTACCTGCTCAATGATGTGGAGCTGGGCCGGGTCGGCGGACTCTATCCAGCCGGACAGCGCCTGCGTGCGCCGCTTGAGCTGCTGGGCGTAGGCTATTTCGCGGGCCTCGCCGAAGCGGGCCGGAAACTGCTGGCCTAGCTCGGTTTGCAGTTTTTTTTTACGTCCTGGCAGATATCCTCTACCATGCCCTGCGTCAGTCCCCAGCCGCTGAGCCGGTCCAGCAGCTGCCGGAGCCCATCATCCTCTACTTTGGTGGCCGTGGCCGTGCCGTCTACGCTGGCCACCAAGCACCCGAAAGCCAGCGAAGCGGGCGAGAACTGCTCCAAACAGTAGTTGAAGGCATAGTGCAGGTGGGCCAGTTCTTCAGTGGCGTCCTCAGTCCGGCCGGCCGCCAGAAACTGCGCCAGCCGCTCAAAATGCTTGGTCACGTCGACCATGGTGGAACCGATGCCGCCTGCCTGCACCAGGCGGCACTGGAATTCGCTGTGGCGCTGGGCCGGCAGCTCGTGCATGGACTGGTAGAGGTCGACGGTGTGGCCGTCGTGGAGTGAAATCGTGCGCATGCTCATGCAGGTAGGGGGAGGACGAAGATAGGAATCCTAACAGTAAAATATCTATTTTGCTTACATTATGGCAGACAACCCAATCCACTACCAGGACCTGTTCGACCAGCTGGGGCCGGGCCGGCAGGAGCTCGACGACTTCACCAAGTCCGTCGGGGCACTGAACCGCAGCTACAAGGCCCTGAGCAAGCTGCTCGACGCCGATGGCCAGCGCATTGCGGCAGGCCTGGCCGGCATTGCCGCAAGCAACAAAACCCTGGCCGAGCAGGTGAAGGGGCTCAATGTTGCCAACGAGCAGGAGCGCGAAACCCTGGCCGGCCTGTCGGCGGAGTTGGGCAAGATGGCCCGGGAGCAGGAGGCCTACAAAAAAGCCCAGCAGGGTCAGGCAGAAATCCGGCGGCAGGTAGCCGACGCGACCAAGCAGGCCGGCACCGAACTTAAGAAGCTTCAGACAGAGTTGAAGCAGGCCTTTACGGCTAAGGATTCGGAGCGCGTCATCAAGGCGGCCCAGGCTGTGCAGCAGTACAAGCGCGACACCGACCAGCTCAACAAAGCCATTCGGGGCGCCAACTCGGAGCTTACGGCGGCGGCCGGCTCCTACAACCGGCTCAGCATCGAAACCCAGCAGCTGGGCGAGAAGATCCGGGCATTGCCCGGCGGCTTCGAGGCAACCAGCGCGGAAGCCAACAAACTCAAGAAAGAGTTTGCCGACAACACGCAGAAGCTGAAGGATTTTGACCGGGAGATGAATCAGAACTTCCGGGAGGTCGGCGCCTACGCCAAAGGCATCCTGGAAGCTACCCGCGCCCTGAATTCGCAGAAGGTTGCCCTCACCAGCGAAGTGCAGGCGCTCAAGATGCAGGCCAACGCCGCCCACCTCAGCGCTGACGAGCATCGCAAGCTGCGGGCCGAAATCGAGCGCACGGAGACGGAACTGCAGAAGGTCACCGGGGAGCTTCGGTCCTACGGCGTGGCGGCCAGCAAGAGTGGCAAGGATAGCCAGAGCCTGGGCGCCAACGCCGCCGGCATGGCCAACGGCTTTCTGGGCGCCTACCTCGGGGTGACAGCCCTGGCGGGTGCTGTAGCCGCCACCTTTGAGAAGGTGGCCGAATACTCTGACCAGCTGGCCAGCGTACGTAAGACGACCAACCTGTCGAAGGAGGCCACCGACCAGCTGGCCGAAAGCCTGAAGAAGGTCGATACCCGCACCTCGTTGTCCGGCCTGCTCGACATTGCCAAAGTGGGTGGTCAGCTGGGCAAGGCGGGCTCCGAGATTGAAGGCTTCACCAAAGCCATCGATGTAGCTGTACAGGCCCTGGAAGATGACTTCCAGGGTGGAGCTGAGCAGATAGCCACGGAACTCGGAAAAATCGGCCTGGTGTTCCGCAAAACCCTGGGCCCGGACCAGAACCAGAACCTGCTGGCCATCGGCTCGGCCATCAACCAGCTCGGGGCCGACGGCGCCGCCACGGCCCCGTTTCTGGCCGACGTAGCGTTGCGCGTGGGTGCCACTGCCGCCAACTCCCGCCTGGGCCTGAAGGACGTGCTGGCTTATGCCGCCGTGCTCCAGGAGACCGGTAGCAGCGCCGAGGTCAGCGGTACCGCCCTGAACCGGCTGTTCAATACGCTGAGCACCAAAACTAAGGAGAGTTTCGCCATTGCCAAGCTGGCCGACAGCAACCTGACGCTGAAGGAATTCAAGCGGCTGGTGAATAACGACTTCCAGGGCGCCATCAACATCTTCCTGAAAGGCCTGAACGCCGGCGGCGACACCACCACCGAATTCAACGCCCTGCTCAAAACCCTGAAGCTGCAGAGCGGCGAGGCCAAGAACGCCATCACCACGCTGGCCAAAAATACCGACCTGTTTGCCGAGCGGCAGGCCACGGCTAATGAGCAGCTGAAAACGGCCACGTCGCTGGCCGCCGAAGCCGCCATCAAGAACGACAACCTGGCCGGCTCCTGGGCCAAGCTCAAGAACGACATCAACAACTTCTTCAGCAGCGGGGCCGGCGCCGACTCGTTGAAGTGGCTGGTTGACGCCACCCGGGCCTCGCTGAATTTCAAGGATGGTTTCGGGGCCCTGTTCGACGGCCGCCTGTTCGGGCTGGCCAAAAAGCAGGTGGATGACTACGGTAAGTCGTTGGCAGATTCAGCCCTGAGCCAGCGTAAGTTTGCCGACGGCACCGACAGCCTGCTGGCCCGCTTCTCCCGGCTGAACGAGGTAACCAAGCCCACCATCAAGGACCAGCAGGAGTTGCGCGAAACCGTGCTGCAGTTAAAAGACCGTCTGGGGGAAACAGCAGTGGTGCTCAACCAGCAGACCGGCCAGTACGACCTGAACACGGTCGCCGTGGGCCGCAACACCAAGGCGGCCCGCGCCAAATACCTGGAAGATGCCACCGCCCTGGCCAAGCGCCTCGAAGGCCTGGACAAGGAAGCCGGGTTGTCGCGCGCGACAGCAACGGCTATTCAGGAGGAGGCCACCGCGCGAGAGAAGCTGGTGCGGGCCGCCACGGGCTTGAAATCGGCGGACTTTGAGAAGGTGCTGCCCCAGCAGATTCGCCAGCGCGAAGCCACCCCGAAGCTCTATGACAGTTCCGAGGGAGCCATTAGCCCGCTCGTGCTGCAGCAGTACAAGGAATACGTCCAGCTCACGGACCAGGCGCAGCTGTCCGCCAACAAAGCGGCCCGGGCCGAAGGCGCCCGCAACAAGGTGCTGGCCCAGCTCAAGCGACTGGGCTACGATGCCGCCACCGCGTACACCTTGCTGGCCCAGGCCACCGATGATGCTACCGAGAAGGTAGATGAGAGCATCGAGAAGGATAAGCAGAAGAAACAGGCGGTGGCCGACCTGGTTAAGGAGGAAAACGCCCTGAGAAAACAGCGGATTGAGGGCCGGATTGCCGACCTGGACCGGCAGGCGGGCAACCCGGCCAACTCGGAGGCGCTACGCACGACCGCGCTGCAAAAGGGCAAGGAGGAGCGCATCAAGCTGGCGGCCCTGGAGCGGGAAGAGCTGATTCACGAAGCGGCCAAGACCTATAAGGACCAGCTGGGCGGGGCCCAGGCGCTGGAAGTGGCGCGGGTGCGGCTCACCGAGCAGTTCTCGGCGAAGAAGCTGGAGATAGAGCGCAGCACCGATAAGCAGGTGCTGGCCCTGCACAACACGCTGCTGGACCAACTCACGGCCGTCGATAAACTGGTCATCAACAGCGAAATCGACGCGCTGGAAAGTCTGGCCCAGGATGAGAACCGGTCCGCGCAGGAGCGGCAGCAGGCCCTGCTCGACGCGGCGGCCCGGCGGATTGAAATTGTTGAGTTGGAAGCAGCCAGCAAGATTCGGGCAGCCAAAGGAGATGCCGCGGCGGAGAAACTCATCTACGAGGAGCTTGCCCAGCAGAAGGCCACTATTCTGGCCCGGCCGCGGGCCAACAATTCGGACTTCACCAATTCTGAGCTCAATAAGCAGTATGTGCTGGAGCAGACCGCCCTGGAGCGGAAGCTGGCCAGTGGGCTGCTCTCGGAAAAGGACTACCGCAAGCAGCTCAAGCAGCTTGATGACGACTACGCCGCCTTCCGCATCAACAACCTGCGCAAGGATGCCGATGCGCAGCGGCAGGCCGATGAGGAGGAGCTGCAGCGGGTGCGCAACCAGAATGCCGAAAAGCAGCGGCTGCGGGAAGAGGAAGGCCAACTGGTGATTGAGGGCCTGCAGAACATTCAGGGCATTGCCGATGCGTTCTACCAGATCGGGTCCACCCGTCGGCAGAAGGAGCTAGAGGATTTGGCCCACAAAAAGGACCAGGAACTACAGGTGGCCGGCGACAATGCCGAGCTCAAAGCCCAGATTGAGGATAACTACCGCAAGCGAGACCTGGCCCTACGGCAGAAACAGGCCAAGGCCGATAAGGCGGCGGCCCTGTTCAACGTGGCGCTGAATACGGCCATGGCCGTCACCTCGGTGCTGAGCACCGGCGGCGGCACCCGCTACGCCGACTTCGGCATCAGCGCCGGCATCTTGTCCGCGCTGGTCATTGCCCAAGGTGTGGCGCAGGCGGCCGTGATTGCCGCCAAGCCGATTCCACAGTACTTCAAGGGCCGGGAGAACGGCCCGGCCGAATGGGCCTGGGTCGGCGACCGGGGCCGGGAGCTGATTGAGGGCAAGTCGGGCGGCATGCGACTCGTGGAGAAGCCCACGGTTACCTACCTGCAGGCGGGGGACAAAGTGCACACCGCCCCGCGCACCGAGCAGATTCTGCGCAACAACCGGGCTTTGCAGGATCAGCTCTTGCAGCGCCGCTACCTCACGACGATGCAGGGCCAGGTCGCCGACATGCGTAGCGCCACCAGCGGGCCTTCCGCCTCGGTGGTGGCGGTGGCGCAGGCCGCGGCGCAGGCCAGCAGCCGCGACGCCGACCGCATCATTACGGCCCTGCACGAGCGGCCGGAGTGGCGCCTGACGGAAGACGGTCTGCGGCTGTACACGCGCAAGGGTGGCACCGTTACCCGGCACGAGAATGCCTACTACCGACGGAATGGGTAGAAGCAAAAAAGCCCCGCTGGCAATGACGTCAGCGGGGCTTTTTTGTAGGAAGCCTTACCATTCATTGGTTAGAATAGAGGTGCGAGCTGAAACGTTGATTACGCCGGGAGCGGTGTTGTTGTCGATGCGTACGCTCTTTTTCACCACGCCGTCGACAAGGATGTCGGCCGTAAAAGAGCTGCCTGTAGGCGCTTTGTTGGGCGTCTTCACATTCTCAAACACCAGCGTCACGTTGAATTCCCGGTCGCTGGTGACCTGCCCGACTGCTTGTACGACATTGGCCACGTCGGTGCCCACGCTGACATTAAACGAGTTTTGGGGCTGCAGACCATCGGTGTTGACGCTGGCCCCTGATATGCGGGCGCCCAGGCCAGAGACTTGGACAGCCGAATAGCGCACTTGTACCGTGTGAGCTTTCGGGGTCGGCTCGGAATTCTTCTCGTCATCTCCACAGGCCGAAGCCGTGGCGAAAAGCAGGACAAATAGCAGGTAGCGGAGGGTGGATAGCTGTTTCATGGCTGGAAGATACGAAACTGCTGAAACTGGGATTTTGGGCAACAAAAAACCCAGAGTATCCGGCCGGCCTCTGGGTTTTTGCGGTTTAGTTATCGACTTTCCTTCGTCGTGCGCTTCTGTTTAGTACCGCAGGCTTACGCCTGTTACCTGGACGATGTGTGCACGCTTTCTGTGGTCCGTCACGCCACTAAAGTAATGTCGGCGGGGGCTTCCAGCTGATCAGGCCGGTACTCAGCTTCCGATTCTAACATCCCTCTGCCTTACAACAGCAGTGGCAAGAGCCGGAACTGGTTTCGCCCCCTATCTGGGGAGTTGTGAGATGGGACAGGGAGTCGAACCCTGGGGAATGAAGTTTTGCAGACCACATCAGCCCCGCGGCTTTCCCATCTGGTTGCCCGTCTTGAAACGGGCGAAGCAGCCGGCTGCCGCTTCTTCGTGGACCGTGTAGGAGTCGAACCTACGACATCTGCCTTGCAAAAGCAGCACTCTAGCCAACTGAGTTAACAGCCCAAAAGTGTCCGTCTTTCCCGACTGTCATGCTGTGGAGCAACCGAGGCTACTTCCCTAGCCGCTTTGCTTTCTCTCCTTGCGGGTTACTTGCTACTGGGGCGTAGGCCGTTCTGCCTGATGCAAATGTAATAAAATATCTAAATAGCTTACATTAATCAGGAGAAAAAACGACAGAAGGCAGCGGCGGGCAGGGCTCCGGACACCCAATACCAGGGCAAGCCCAACATGATAATGGCTGCTGTGATTAACAGCACCGCCAGCCAGAAGCCGAGGCAGAAGTCGCAGCGCTTCATTAGCCACGCCGGCCGCTGCACCTCCCAGGCCACTAGCCAGCCCCACTTCTCGAAGCAGACGAGCAGCGCGGCCGCCGTCATGCCGACAATCACAATCAGGGCAAGCAGTTCCGTTAGCATAGCACGTTCTGTAAGCTCAATTCACATTGAATCCGGAAGCCGGCGTAGGGCATCCTGAACACCTGCTCCGCTACCACATCCATCGAGAATCCCTTGAAGACCTCTTCGGCCGTCGTGTACACCCGCTGCACCGCGATGCTGTTGTTGCTGAGCACCCGCAGCACGTCGCGCAGCAGCTCCGCCTCGAAGCGGTAGTCTTTGGCCGGATCCAGGGCCCGCAGGTTTACCCAGAAAATCAGGTCGACAGGCTGGTTCAGCGCCAGGCCCAGCGGAGTAGGGGCTGAGTCCGGGTTGCTGGCCGGGTCGCGCGGGTAGAAGAAGCTCTGGGCCGACACGTTGTCGTTGGGCAGCACGTCGCGGTATTCCCGCTCGCCATCGTAGACCTCGGGGTAGTAGATGGTCTTGGTGCCGTCTTTGCGGCCGCTGCGGTAGGCCCGGCCGTAGCTGACCTGCAGCCAGGGCAGCTTGGCGGCCAGCAGCAGCTGCACGCGCTGGATTTCTTTGTCCAGCCCGATCGGGTTGGGTAGGGTGGGCGCCTGGGGATTGAGGTAGGAAACCATAGCTAGTTGCCGGAAAAAGGAAAAATACCTGAGAAGGGAAAGGCTTTGCGCACCTGGTTGCCTTTGCGAAAGTTGCGGTAGGCCCGTTGCGTTTCTTCAAAGTAAGCCTGCAGGTAAACATACTCTCCTCGCCAGCGCAGATAGCAGCGCGGGGCCGGCATATCCTCCATCATACCCTTCGGGACCGTGCCGACGTAGCTTACATCCTCCCACGCCCATACCCCGATGGCGCAGGTCAGCTCAGCCGCTTCGCCATTGACCCAGAAGTGCCGGCCGCTGAACATGGTCCCATCATCAAGCAGCTTGAGCGTCGATTCAGGCAAGAGCTCGTCTTCAGTCATAGTCCAAGGGTATTACGGGTTTTCTGCTGGAGCTCGGGCAATACATAGTCCTGCCGAAACTCTTCTATGTGGGCATCGGTGAGGCCCAGAATATCCTCGCCGTACTTTTCTACCAGCCCTGGCGTCTTCGCATCTGTGCCGACGAAGGTGAGCTCAGCAGCATCCGACAGGGCCAGAATACCGGTGTAGAAGTCTCCCTCGTCGCGGAGCGTGACCCGCTCGGTGGGCTGGCCTTTGATCTGCTTTAGGGCAATGGTAAGCGGGGCGTACTCAGGGGTGATGGGTTGATTTTCCCGGGTGAGGCCGGCGGCCAGCTGCTCGGTGTTGGCATCCTCGAGGAAAGGCCGATTGTCCTGCACGACCTGGGCAGTGGCCTGCTCTAGCACGTCCGGTAGCAGTTTCAGGGCTGCTGCCAACTCTTCGAGCCGCCGCATTACACCCGGCCGTATTTGACGGCCCCCGATTTGGGCACGCAAGGTAAGCAGGTGGAGGAAACACCTGAAAGGTCCACATCCAGTGCCTGCACCGCATCCGCCAGCTGCAAGTGAAAGCCTTTCTGGCTGGTGTTGGGGCGGTTGTTGAGCTCCATCAACGCCATGGCTTTCGTCTGCGCTTCCAGCCCGTTGTTGCGGGTGCTGTTGGCCATCATCGTGAGCATGTCCACGGCCAGCTGCAGGCGCAGGGCCGGCGCGAAGGAGTTGATCTGGCTGGTCAGGTGCTGGGTCAGGTCGCAGCTGGCTTCGAGCTGCAGGTTCAGGCCCCAATTGGTGTTGGTCTGGTAGGTGATGTCGGCGCCGGGGGAGGCCTGCGAAAACGGCAGCACCTGCACGTAGGGGCTCCAGGCATCGTATTGCAGGTAGTCACTGCCACAGCACTGGCCCGGCCGCTGCTGCAGGTTCTGATCCAAACGGATGGCCTGCCCGCTCATATCCGACTCGTGGTAGCCCAGGTACCAGGTGCCGTTGAGCTTAGCTGACAGATCAATCTCCAGCGGAGTCCACTCGAAATACACCCGGTCGGCGCGGAGGAAGGGGTACTCCTTCACCGGGGTAGCCATATCGGAGCTGTGCAACAGCACGAGCTTGAAGCCCGGCTCCACCTGGGTGAACTGGGTACCGACGTCCGTGATGCGGATGGCCATGTTGGTCTGGCCGGCCCGGGGGCGCAGGGCCAGGCCGACGAAGCGGTCCTCCCGGATAATCTTATCTACGTAGGCCCCACTGCGCTTGGTCAGGGGCAGGCTTTGCAGCAGCCTTTTACCAGTGCCGTTAAGCTGCTTGCGCTGCCGCAACGCATCCAGCACCTTGATGGCAGCCGTTTCGCGGGCCTTGGTCAGGTACTTGATAAACTCCGCTTCGGCCATCTGCGGGGCGCCCATGCGCAGGTTGCGCAACGTGAGCAGCGGGTGCACATCCTGCAGGGCCAGCGTGCCATCCGCAGCCAGCAGCTCAGCAGGTAGCAGTGCGGGCTCATCGACGGCGCCGTCGGAGGTGGTCCGGAAACCAATGGAGAGGGCCAGCAGGGCGGCCAGGGTCGAGGCGTTAAACATGGCAGACAATGGCTATTCGGTGGAGGATACCCGGGACGGCGGCGCGGGTGAAGCCAGCGGATTCGTAGAAGACGATTAGGTCCTCGTCTGGGACTATACCACCGTCATAGGCACGCACCAGCAGGTAAAGCGTTTCGTGGGGATAGGCAGCGGTGACAGCCGTAAGGACCTGCCGGCCCAGGCCGTTGCCGCGGTGGCCGTCCTTTACCCAGACATTCGATACCCACCGCACACCATGGCGGACATCCGTAATGGCCTCAGCAATGGGGTTTCCATCTCCATCCGAGATACGAAACACGTCTTGGCGAGCTATTGGTGAATACTTAGGTGTCTCTCTTTTCATCTGCTGTCGTATTCAAAAAAGCCCGCCCCGGCTTCGGGTCGGGCTTTTTTGGATAAATAACTCGCCTGACTAAGCTGCCAGCTTCTGCTCCACTTTGATAACGGGGAAGAAGCGGCCAGCCTCATCCGAGTTATAAGCCTTCACATAGCAGAAGTCAGCGCTCCACTCGTAGCTCTCCACCGACGTGCGGGTGAGGGCCTGCAGATTCTGACCTGCCAGCGGAGCGGACTGGTCCGAGCAGTCAGCGCGGTAGAACAGGCCCATGCGGCCAACGCCGGGCACGTCCTGGGAAGTCCACTCTTTTACTGGGTTATCTGCCCCACCGTGTACCACGCCACGGGCGCAATCCGGATCGATGCGGCTTTCCAGCCCGACAGCGCCGTCCCCTACCAAGTAGAGGGCAGCACGGTTACCGGTGCCGGCCACTACGCGGTTGGACGAGAAGAACGAGCCCACGCCGTCGAGCAGGTAGCTCAGGTCACCAGCATCGGTCTGGCCGGCTTTGGTCAGAGTCCGCACGTCGGCCATCGCCATGGGGTTTACCAACACGTCTGGCGAGCCGGACAGGTCCATGGTCTCCAGAATCGACTGCACGTAGTTGTAGAACTCCAAGCGGTCTTCGTCGGCTACCTGCAGCGCGTCGGCTACCTCGGGGTAGTAGGCGGTGATAGAAGCTGGGAAGAACTGGTTCTTCGACAGGTTCAGGTGGTCGACGGCTTTCTGATCGAGCAGTTCCATCAGGGCCAGGCGACGCGCCTCAAACAGCCGGAAGAACGCATCCTCATAGCTGAGGTCGTTGTTGACGTGCTGCGAAGGAATCATCGGAAAGCCGAAGGCTGCCGTGAAGAAAGTGAACGTTACCAGCTTGGAGTTGAGTCCACCAACCTGCACGTTGCAGGTGCGCACGTTGCCGATGGTGGGCTGCTCATAGTCAATGACGGGCACCTGCACGGTGTTGCCAAAGTTGTTTTGCAGCGCCGTTCTCAGCTCGGGCGTCATGATGCCGGTAGCTGAAGCGGACTGTTTGCGGTACAGGGCGAGAGCACCGTAGTTGGAGCCGCGCAGCTCCAAGTTGTCCAGGCCACCAGGCCGACGGCGATAACGGGTGCGGACGGCCTGTTTGAGGGTTTGAGCGATGGAAGGCATCGTCGTAGGGAAAAGTGTGTGAGAAAATAAAACAGGGCCTGCGAAATCGTCCCGTAATCACGCAGTGGGTAAGCGGTAAGCGTAAAGCAGGGCCAGCCAGCGTCCCATGCGGCTGGCCCTGGTGCGTATTAGCGGAGCGGCAACTTGTCGCCACCCAGAGCATCCCAGGCTTTGTCGTAGTCGTCGGTGCCATCGGTCACGCTGAATTCTTTCAGGTAATCGATAAGCTGGCCCTGGGTCTTTACCGTAGCAGGCAGCGAGGTAGGCACCGCTTTGCGGCCACCGCCGGCGCCGCCAGCACCACCTGAACCACCAGCGCTGCCCGCGCCACCGCCGGCACCACCATGGCCCGCATCGATTACTTCGGTCAGCAGCTCAGCCAGCAGGTCAGCAGCCGTAGCGGACTGGTTTTCTTTGTTCAGCGCTACTTTGCCATCAGCCCCCAGATAGACGACGGTTTCCGTCTGGTCTGCATTTTTCTGCGGCCGGGCCATCGCCACGATGCAAGCCGTGGCGTTGTCGACGGCCAGCTTACGCAGGCCTGCGGGCAGCGCCTCGTTAAGTTTGATACCGCGCAACCCATCACGCAGGTCGAGCATCACGTCTTTTTCGAACAGCTTCGCGTCGCGGTCCTTGATGTCGCTCTGGTAGGTTTCCTCCCTTTTCTGCAGGGCCTCCAACTGGGCCTTCATGGTTTCGTTGCCATTGCCGTCAGCGATGGCCTTCTCCAGATCAGCAATTTTGGTTTGAAGAGGCGTGGTGGCCTCCATAATGCTGGTTTTCAGGCTGCCGATGGTGCGCTTGGCGTAGTCGTAGGTCTTTTCGGTCGGCAGCTTGGCAATGCCGCTGGTATCGAAAATATCCTTGTCGAGCCCATCATATAGCGACTTGGTTTTCTCGCCGATGAAGGATTCCTCCTCCTGAGCGGTGCGCGCCACGTAGCCGGCCGTTTTCACGGCACCTACGAGGTGGTCTTTCAGAGCGGGGTTGGCTGCTACAGCAGCGGTTAGCTCTTCGGGGGTAAAGGTGTTGTCGGTAATGGCCATACTGAGTCCCGTTCAGTGGGTGTTTGCGAGTGGGAAAAATGAACTAAGCAGCTACTTTTGCTTCTGCCGAAGTGTTTATGAAATCACGGCCTTCCGGGCCGTCAAGCGTGTAGTAGGTCTTACCGCCATCCTTGCTGAATGCATCTGACTGGCGCCGGCTTTGCCACGTAGGATCGTCTGCATATTCGAGGCTCATCCACTCATCCGGATTGTTGGTGAGCGGGCCTAGTGGTTTGAAATGGGCCAGCTTGGAAAACAGATCCATCGTCAGGGCATGAGAGCCACCCGAATGCCCCTGGTACGACAGCACCTGAATCAGCTGCATCACCGCGTTGGCAACGTCGCCACCGTAGTCCGCATCTTCCTCCCAGAGACCCGCCGCCTTCATCTCGGCACGAGCGTGGTAGACCAGAGTGCTTTCGTCCTGCTGGTTCAGCGCCGGAACCGCGGCCTGAATCCAGATAGGGGGTGGACCGCTCAAGACGCCTACCACGACGCAATGCGTGAGGTTGATATTCACCAGCTCTTCCGGCGCGAGTTTCCAGACGCTGATGCATTCACCTTTTTCGGTGCGCATGATGGGCAAGGGAGTACACTCCTCGTCCGTCATATTTTCGGGCTTAGCCAGGACGGCGTTTTGTTCGGGGAATTCGATTGGGGAGGCCATGCGAGTGGGGAATAGCAGGGTTTGTGAAAAAGCGACTACTGTGCGGGAGGGAAAGAAAAGGGCCGGCTCCGGTTGATCCCACCCGCGTGGAACCGGCCCGGTCGCTTATTCAGCTTCCTTTTCCTTGCCGAAGTCGGCGTCCTTGGCCTTGATGAGCTCCAGCAGCTCGTGATAGTCTTTGTCAGCTGGCGCTACTTCGTTGTAGAGCTGCTGGTAGCGCATCTGCACATCCTGCAGCGTGGGCAGGCCCTCAGCTGGCTGCATCGGCTCCTTCTTCTCGCCGGCCGCGGCTACGCCCATCGTCTTGGTGGAGCCGCCTTTGCGTGAGTCGTGCAGGATGGTGACCGAGTCATACTCGTCAAAGCTGCCGTTCTTCTTCATCCGGTCATATTCCACCGGATAGAGCTTCACAACCTTATCGACGGTGACGTACTCCTTTTTGATGGGGTCATTCTCCTTTTTCGTGAGCTTGACGTGGATGCGGTCGGCTTCGTGGGCGTGGAACTTGTATTCCTCATCCTCGCTGCCCGACTCGGTGGGCTCGGACGTCTCCTCGTTCATCTGCTGCTGCTGGAGCTGCTTGAGGTCGAGTTTGGGCTTCGCCGTCGTTTTAGTTGCGGCCGGCGCCGTTTTGGTTTTCGTTGACATAAGACAAAAGGATTTGGGTGATGGAAGCAAGTTTGATGTGGTAGGGCTGCTGGGAGCCGAAGCGCCGCACATCCATCTGCTCCGACTCGAAGCGGGTGAGGTAGCGGCCGAAGTCTACTTTGAGTCGGAGCAGCTCCTGCTGGAAGAGGTCCTGCACGAACGTGTTGGCCTCGCTGGCGGCGCCGGCAATCATCGTCAGGATCTGATCGATGGAGTACTCAGGGTAGGGCTCCAGATCGGACAGGATGCGCATGCGGTCCAGCTTGGCCGGGTTGCGGCGGAACTGGGTCTGGTAGCGGAAGTCCCGCGCATCGCTGAGCTCGTACACGGGGCGGCCGGCCTTGCGGGCTTTCTCTTCCTCCTCGGCCAGCTGCTCCGACGTCTTGAGGTAGAACCGCTCGCCCATGCCCACGTAAGTGCTGCGGTAGAGCGGACCATAGCGCAGCACGCCCCAGGTGTTCAGGGTCCAGGTGCGGGCCTCTTCCAGCGGCTTCTTGAATTCGACCAGCACGTCCTGCTTGATTTCGAAGCCGCCCATCACCTGCTTGGTGTTCTTCGCCTGGTCATTGCTGGGCTCCCCACCGCTGCCGAGCACGGCGCGCAGCAGGTTTTCCCGGCTCTGCGCCAGAATCTCGGTCAGGTAGTTAAGGATGTCCACCGAGGGCGTGACGAAGCCTGCCGGGTCGCGAGTGTTGGGCATGTCCTTTGAAGGGGCCGGCACTTCGACGTGCACCCCCGGGCCCAGCAGCTTGCGCAGCGCGCAGGCGGGGCAGGGTTTCTCCCCGTACACGGGCATCTGCTCCCCATTCTCCAGGGAGGTGTAGCTTTTGATGTAGGAAACGATGCCACTGGCGCAGCCTTGCCCGTCGCCGCTCGTGAACTCACACTGCGCCTCGAAGCTCCACAGAATCGGGAAGGTGCCGTACTGCCGGTAGTACTCAATGGCGCCATCCCACCACACGTAGCGGTCCAGCGCCCCCAGGATGGAGGTCAACGGGGCCCGCCGGGGCAGGTCGGTGGCTAAGTCCAGCGGCTCCGACCAGAGCAGCCGGGCCGGGCAGTAGCCCAGGATGTGGGGGTTGCGCAGCACCTCGGTCCAGGCCTGCTCCCCGGCGGGCTTTTCGAGGATGGTATAGGCCTCGTCATCGTAGCAGGCTATCCGCTCGATGACGACTGTGGCGTCCTGCTCACTGCGCCGGGAAGGCAGTAGGAACAGCACGTACTCACAGCTGCCGTCGGGCTTGAGGGCCACATCCCAGATATCCTCCAGATGCACCAGGAACACGTAGGGCTCCGGTCGGGAGGTACGCTGTACGGCCGGCATATCGACTACCAGCAGCGAGTGGGGGCGGCCCCGCAGCGCTTTGAAAGCGGGGCCAGACCAGAAGTCCGCCTCGCGCATCGTGGTGCGGTACGCTTCGAAGTCGGATTCCAGTTCGGGCGTGGCCAGCTCCACCTGCACCAGGCCGTCCTGTGCTTCGAACACCCGTTTGAGGCCGGTGAAGATATCCTCTACAATGTCCGTCGTGGGCAGCGGCGCCGGCACGCACTGTTCCCAGCGCAGATACTCGTTGTTGGGCAGCATGCCTTTGGCCCAGTCACGCACATACAGCCAGCCAGCGGGCCGCCGGGCGGGGTCGACATGGGGGATGGCATGCAACCGCAGCCGATGCTCGTGCCGCAGGCAATCACCGATAACGCCGCCGTTAGCGGGGTTTTCGAGCAGTGCGCGTACGGCTTCGGGGCTTAGGATCATGCTGCGGCAGGGCCGTAGAGTCAGAAGGTGGGGGCGGTGCGGGCGCTTCGGCCAGCAGCCAGTGGGCGGTCTTGTTGCGCTGCTGGCGTTCCAGCAGGCGGGCGGCGTGCTCGGGGGCGAAGGGCTTGGGTTCGTCCCCGAGGTCAGGCGCCCGCAGCCATACCGGCTCCGGAGCGCCTGCCTTAGTAGCAGCCATTAGGCGTCCAGGTCGGTGAGCGGGTTGAACGTGGGCTTGATGACCGACACGCCCTTGAACCAGTCGGCGGAGAAGGACATGCCGAAGGGGAAGACCGTCTGGGACTTGAAGCCCTGGGTGCCGGGGGAGCCCACGGTGAAGTTGAAGCCGGGGATGCCGCGCAGGCCCTTGGCCAGGATTTCGCCGTCGGCCGTCACCGGGTAGGCTGTCACCCGGGCTACGCCCAGCTCAGCCAGGGATTCAGCCGTTAAGGCATCGAGCTGCTCGTAGGTGGCCGAATCCAGGCCCACGAACTCGCCGGAGAGGCGGACCGGGTTGAAGCCCAGGAAGGTGCCTACACCGTTGAGCGTGTCGTTGCTGTTCTCGCCGCCGAACTGGGCCTCCGAGGAAGGAATGACGGCCTTCTGGAAAAAGGGGGTGATGATGACCTTGGTATCATCGTTGGCGTCGAACAGCGCTTCCCAGGCGGCCAGCGTCTTCATTTCCGCCTCCGTGGCGAAGGTGGGGACCTTGTTGTAGCGCTGAAGCAGCAGGCGCTGAAGCTGCTTGAGGTTGACGGCGCAATCCTGCTTCGCAATGGCGGTCAAGGATGCGGGGCGTGTGCAAATGGCCATAGGAGGCAGGAGGTTAAGTGAATAATGTAAGCAAAATAGATACTTTATTTCACAACAAGCAACTCTGCAGATTTATTCCCTTATTCCCAGGCACAAAAATGCCCCCGTGTCGCTGCTGACCGGGGGCGTTTTCTGGGCGTTCAAGTAGCGCTAAGGGGCGACCAGCTCAGCTAGCTTCGCTGCGACGCCTGTCATCGGCTGCTCTTTAGTGCTAAGGCCGCTCCGCGAGGCGAGCATGGGACTGACTTCGCGCAGTTCATCATACGTCGTGTTGTGCACAATGGGGACGAGTTGCTCACGAGCCAGGAGTACCGAAAGCTCTTTGTCAGCGATACCCTCATTCTTAAGGCGACTCAGCAGCGCAGGGGTCACCAGCACGATTCCCATTTTCGACTTGGCCAGTCCCTTGTCAATTTCGCGGAGCAATGATGAACCGAGGAGAACATCCTTCTCGCTGAACCATACCGAGACACCGCGCGATTCGAGCAGGTCATGCAATTCTTTAGCAGCCCCCTGCCGGTCATCCCAAGCGTGGCAAAGAAAAACATCCCGAAGGTCGGGTGCGAATGGGCGATTCTCAATATTCTCGCGGATCGGCGTGAGCGCCCGCACCTCGGTAGGCGTGTACAGAACGACTGAACCTGGTTTCGACCACCGTGCTCTTTGTCTGGACCCGCTGCTTCCACTGCTCCCGCTGCTGCCTGACGAGTAGGAGGACGGGGATGAGTAGGAAGAACCGTAGCTGCGAGAGCGGCCTCCACATGCGGGGCAGTCCGCTGCCGCACTCGCCGTGCGATGTCCTCTTGATGGTGCTGTACATTGTGCCATAACCTTTGCCTTATGATTTGGGGTGAGTATTAATGCCAACTAAACTACAGAATATATAATCAGGGTCCGTACTTAGTTCACGCGCTTCATAAAGCCCTGCTTAACGACTGGCTGCAGCTCGAACCACTCCCGCATCATGGCTGTATCACCGAAATCGGGGGAGCGGCCGTTGAGCATCACCTTTTGCTCGGCTTTGCTGTTGATGTGCATCTTGCCCTCAGCATCGGTTTTGGCCCGTTTCACCGCCTTCAGGTCGGCTTTGAGCAGTTCCTTCACGTTGGTTTCCTTGCCGCCCACCTTCAGCTTCATTCCCCGGCTGCCGTCGATTTCGACCGTGTAGTCATCTACGCGCACGGCCGTGGTAGCTGCATTCACCCGGTCGGAATACCGGTAGTAGCACTGGGTTTTGAGGTATTTGTAGTTCTCTGGCTTACCCGTGATTGGATCGACCATAGGAGCGGCGCCACCGGAGAAGCCTTTGTAGCCGCGGCCGAAAGCGAAGACTTTCCCGCCTACGCCGTCCTGGTCCACGAGCACGTCAGACTCAGCTACGTTCCACTTGCGGCGTTGGGCCTCAATCAGGTCATAGATGTCGCGCGGGGCCGTCTTACGGTCTACCACGATCTGCACGACCTCCCAGCCCTCCCAAACCATAATGACGGTGAAGTCCTTCCCGAAGCCGGCCGCGTCGCAGGTGATATAGCGCCGTGGGCGCGGGGGCTGGGTGAGCAGGTTGGTGAACAGGTCGGAGAGGCGCGGGTGCTCGAACAGGGCTAGGCCGTCGACCTTTACTTTCCAGTTACCCTCCAGCAGTTGGGCCTTGGTGGTTTCGTCCTGGGCCATCAGGCCGGCCAGGTACTCCGGGTTGACGGCCAGCAGCTTCTTGTTCTCGAAGATGCTGCCGGGAATGAAGGTGAGCGACTTAGGCCGGGTGGCGGCCAGCTCTCCCTCGAACAGGTGGGGCGCCTTCTCCAGGACTTCTTCGGGCGTGTCGCCCCAGATCATCATCTCCCCGTCGCGGGTGAAGTAGCGCAGCGTACCGGCCCGCTCCAGAATCGGGAAGCCATCCTCTCCAATCCACCAGGCAATCAACTCTGCTACCCAGCTGTCGGGGTCGGGATTGCACGAGCAGCGCACGTAGGGCCGCACGCCGCACAGGCTGCGGTTCCGGGTCTGCATATACCAGAACTGCTTTTTGGTGAAGTGGGTGAGCTCATCGAAGATGATGAGCGGAATCTGGGTGCCCTGCCAGTCGAACATATTCTTCTCGTGCTGCATGTGGGCAAACGAGACGCGGGCGCCGCTGGGGAACTTCCATTCCAGGTCGCCCTGCTTGGCGCCCACCATCGGGTAGAGTTCCTTGCTGGTATCCCACAGGCCGCCCTCGTTGGTGACCATGGCGTAGGTGCGGCGGAAGATGACGGCGCCGAAATCCTTGTTGAACCGGTGCCGGCTGGCTTCCATCAGGAGCGCGTACGTCTTGCCGCCGCCGGCCCCGCCGCCGATGATGGCAATGTCAGCCGGGGTGCTCAGGGCCGCCATCTGGAAGCCAGGTTGGGGGTAGATGATGCGGGCCGCTTCGGTATCAGTCGCGGCCATTGTCAGGCATCATGATGTTGGAACCGGGCAAGTCGTTGCCGTTGGTGGTGATGTCGTGCTTCTCAGGCGCGTAGGCGCCGTGAATCTTGAGCATCTGGGAAACGGCGTCCTTCGCGTCGTGCAGCTCGACGGCGGTGCCGTAGCGGGTGGGCGTGACCTTCTTAATCATGTGGCCCGCCTTAAGCTTGTGCACCTTTACCAGGTCCAGGTTCACGACTTCACGGGTAGCGAGCGGCCCTGGCACTTCCCGGGTAGCCTCCGGGTCCTTCTCCAGCTCCAGCAGCAGCCGCTCGTGGGCAATGAGCCGCAGCAGGTGGGCTTCCTGTTGCTTGTTGCGGTAGCGTTTCTGGTCTTTTTTGTCGGTGAACAGGATTTCGGTCCGGATAGCCAGCTCCTGCTCAAACTGGATCTTCTCGTAATTCTCCGCTACAATTTCGCGCAACGGCTTCTGGATGCGGGTGGGGTACTCCTCCGTCTCCAGCGTCATCACGTCATCGATGCTGACGCGGCCCCACTCCGACATGCGCACAGTGGCTTCCTCCGTCGTCATGCCCAGGCGGGCGGCCTCGGCCAGCACAGCCGCCATAATGCGCTGATCGTTGAGCATGGCCGTGGCCTGCTGCTTGGCCGTCTTCACACTGTAGCCCGCCTCGCGGGCTGCCGGCGCACCTTTCCACAACCGGGCGTAGGCGGCTGCGAAGGCCCGCTGCTGGTGATTCAATGGCTTTGTCGTAGCCGTCGGCTGCTCTGGTGCATCTGCCTGTCCCATGGGCATCGCTGAAAAGTGCAAGTGGTAAAGAAAAGTAAATCGGTAATGTCAGCAATTTACTGACATTAAAGACAAATAATTCAGGCAGCCAGTTCGTAGGGCATCTTATCCCCCTTGGCCTGGTTGCAATCGTTACAGAGGCATTGCAGGTTGGCCCGGTGCCAGCCGCCGCCTTTGCTCAGCGGGATGATGTGGTCCAGCGTGAGGTTGTCGCCCGTGCCGCATACCTGGCACCGATGGCCGGCGTCACGGATCACCTCCTGCTTGAGGCGGAAGCGTTCGGCCGGGTCGTCGTGCAGCTTGGGGGTCTGGTCGTGGAACAGGGGGCGGGGCCGGCAGCCGGCGTAGTGCTCCTTTTTCTTGCGGCGACGGTGGGCTTTCTGGCCCTTGGTGGGCGGCTTCTCCTTGCGTTGGCCCTTGAGGGCTTCCGTGCGGGAGGTGTAGCCGGGATTGAAGTAGGACACGTCGCCGGTTTCCGGGTCGATGTCGCGGCCGATGATGCGCATCTTTTTCATACCTGAGCCTCGGTAAGGTGGGTGCGAAGTACTTCCAGTCGGATGCCAGAGCGGAACGAGTAGAGTTTCACATCCCGGCGGGCTATTTCTCCCGAAACCGACGTCAGAAAGCCGCGGTGGGTTCCGATGAATTCCGGCGTAAGCTCGGTGGCCTCCAATACTGCTTCGAAGTGATTGTGGTCTAACTTGGGCAGGTGCTGGGTGGTCTGCACGGTGAGAGCGGCATAGTCCCCCTCATTGGCGGCGTTGCAGATGCTTTTGAGCACCTCCCAGGAAGCATCGGATACAGCCTGGGACTGTGCCTTTATTGCTTCCTCTACCTCGGTGGGCAACTCCCAGATGCTCAGGGCTCCTTTTTGGGGTATGGGCGTGGGCAGCTCTAAGACCTTGTCTAGGTCCCAGGCCCAGCGGCCGGGCGTATAGTCACCGCAGGCTACTTCTACTGGCCGTAAGTCGCCAGCTTCAATCTCGTGCTCAGATTCCGCCGCGCTCGGGGCACAAATCTTGAGCATATGATTCACTTGGCAGATGCCCAGCACGGCGGCGCGGGGCAGCGTGTCGAAAGTGAGGCCGTGGGCTGAGAGTACCTGACGGATGTGCATATTCTCCTGACAAACCTTGCGGGCCCAAGCTGGCTTCCCGGCGCTGGCGTGAATAGCGAGGGTGCCGCGATGCTTAGTAGACCACGAGCGGGTTTCGTACTGCTTATAGCCCAGCATGATGAGCGTGGCGTAGGGCTGAATGAGGGAAAGAGCCTTCATAAGGTTTGGGAAAGGGAGGTGAGGTAGAGTTTCAGTTCGCGCTCCAGCTGGTCGATGCTCCGGCAGCAGCAGGCGAAGCCGCCGGCCCGGCGCACTTCAGCCAGGAAGGCTGTCTGGGGTTTGCTGAGCGTATCCTTACCGTATTTGATTTCGACGGCGCAGAAGCGGCCGGTGACGCGGTGGTAGCCCAGCGTGTCGGAGATGCCCGGCGTGCTGGAGCCGGCGCGGAACAGCTGCCGGGTGGGGTCCCAGACGCCGCCGTTGTTTTGCCGCCACATTGTGAAGCCGTGCAGGGCCAGCAGGGCCAGGGCTGCCTTGGTGAGGGAAGCCGCCCCCGACGTATCGGGCTTTTTGCGGGCCTTGAGCGGGGCATCCGCTGCCGGCGGGTCTTTGCTGGCCGGCGGGGCTCTGCGCTGCGTGGTGGCCACGATGCGGCCTTTGAGCAGGTCTTCGGTGAAGCGTCCCATCAGGCGGCAGCCAGCGGCTGGATATGCCTCAGATAGAAACCACCAGCGTAGCCTTCGACGGAAACGAAGACGGCTGTCTCGCTCGGCACCCAGGCGGGGGTGCGGATGGTGGTCAGCCCGTCCGGCCAGGTATCGGCCTCACAGCAACCGACGACCCGAACCGGCGTGCCTACGGGATAGCGGGCGTTGAAGGCTTCGGCCTCAGCCAGCAGGCGGGCATAGCGCCGCGTGTCACGCCAATACTTGCCCTGGTCTTCGTGCGCTTCAATGGCCAGCTGCTCTTGCTCTGGGTCGCGTAGCCGGCGGCTACGCAGGTGAGGCCAGATATCCCGGTCGGCGTAGCCATCCATCTGGCGAGCCAGGTAAGCGCGGGCTTGGCCCGGGGTGCGGCCGACGTGCACGCCGGCTGGCTCTCCGCAGTGAAAGCACTCATAGGGCTTCAACGGGGCGGTGGATTGCTTTTTAGGCACCTGCGCCTCCTTCCTGCCCAGCCGCATCCCAGTGAGCCTGCACGCCGGCGGGCACCGGGTTGAGGGTGGGGGCGGGGAGTTCTAGGTCGAACTCCGGCCCGTAGATGCTGCGCCCAGTGTCCTCGTTCCAGATAGCATCCCGGTAGGTGCCGTGGCGCCACAGCCGGCCGATGATGCCGGGCTTAGGCTTACTGTCGGAGGCGGCTATGTAGTATAGCTCCTTGACCTTTTTGCCCCCCTTGGTGCGGCTGATGCTATCCAAGGCAAGGTGTTGCCGGGGGCCGTTTAGCGGGATACAAGCTGCGTGCACGTCACGAAACGCGCCTACCAGCCGCAGGGCTTCAGCGAAGGCAATCGGTTGGTCGTAACCCATCTTGCCGCCGCACACCTCGCACCGCCAGCCTTGGAAGCCGTCCTGCTCTGTTGCCAGTGCTATGACATTATCCACGGGCCACCTCCTTTCCAGCTTCAACAACTGCACGCGGGGCCGGCAGGGGCCTCCAACCAATAACGGAAATAGGGTAGCCGGCCTCGGTATACCATTTTTGCCCGGCCGCATAATAGCGGGCAATAACTATGGATGAATAGGCAGGAAACTCCGATGAGCCCGTGGGCTCATTCAGCTCGCAGGCCAGCACATCTTCACTGCACCTTTGTATGTCCTTTTCATCTTCGTCCTCATCCTCTCCAAACCCATAGACCTCATCCGGCATCATGTCCGGCATCCGGTCGGTTATCCAGGCTTCCGCAGCGGCCCCCGTGGCCGGGCTGGGATTGGAGTCCAGCACGGTCACTGTCACCACCACCCACTTGCCTTCGCTGCCTTCCTGCTCGATAAGCTCGCGCAGAGCTTCGGCCGGATTCAGCCCTTTCCACTTGAACAGGCGGCAGTGCACCTTGCCGGTATCACGCCGGCGGTAGATCATCTCAGCCTTGCAGGTCGCGGCCGGCGTGGGCGGGGTGGGCGGGGTGGGCGTGGACTCCAGCTTCTTCACCGCCGCGCTCCAGCGGTGGGTTTCGTCTACTAGGCGGGCGTTGTCACGCTCCAAGCGGGCTATTTCGGCCAGGCACTCAACCACGGCAGCGGAGGCGTGATCCACGGAAGCAGCCGGGCTGTAATGCGTATCCAGCTCAGCCCAGCGCTCTTCGGTCATGGCTGCTGGGACTGGAGTTGTCGTTTCGGTTTTCATGGGGAAGAATTAAGTTTTGATGGGGTTTGAATGGTTGTTGTTCTGCGGCGCCGCCGGCGGCTGGCCTTTTCCCGGCGGCTGGCCTCGGCCTCAATCAGTTCCAGCAGGTGCCCGGTAGGGTAGAGCCGGCGCAGGCGGTGCAGCTCGGCCAGCGAGGCGCTGAGCAGCCGGTGCCGAAACTGAGGGAGGCTCATGGGGTCAGGTGCGGTTCTTGGCTTTGGTCGCCACGCCCTTCAGGGCCCGCTGACTGAGCTTGAGCTTCTCGATTTCCTTGCCCCGACGCTCGTAACCGGCTTTGTAGTAGTCCAGGTTGCGCTGCATATCGGTGTAGTTCTTGGCCATCAGCTCGGTGGCATCGGCAATGCGCTGCAGGGCGCCGAGTTGCACTTGCTCGGCCGGAGGGAGGGAAGAGGAAACCCAATTCAGGCGGCTCTGGTCGCGGTAGTTTTTCAGGGCTTCAGGCATCGGTAAGGGTGCCCGGCTCGGGCGTTTGAGGTTTGGAATTGCGCAGGCTGGCCAGCAGTAGCTCTTTGTAGCGCTCGGCATCGACCAAGGCCTGCGCCACGGCCTGAGCGGCTTCCGTGATGGAGCAGACGACCCGGCCGGCGGGCACCTGGGCGGCGACGTATTCTTCGGGGCTTTTCATTGTCTTGAGGCGTTTTCGGCTAAATCTTCCAGCCACAGGTGCAGGTCCGAGACGGGCGTGTCGGCAGCCTGGTAATGCAGCCATTCGCGCAGCATGTGTTTGCGGCAGGCATCCCGGAGCCGGACAGCGTGCGGACCCGTCAGCTCCCCGGTGCGCAGCTGCTCGCGGAATTCGCGGGTATCCTTGCGCTGCTGCTTGTCGATGGAGCGGTGCGTGGCCAGCTGCCAGCCGACGGTGCGCAGGATGCGCTGCTGCCGGCGCGGGGTGAGGTAGGGGCGGAAGGCGCCGATGCGCTGCAGCCACAGGTACACCACGTCGCCGATGTCCAGCCTCTGCCACTCCAGCGGCTGCCGCTGGCTGAGCTGGACCGCCCACTCCGTCACCCGCTCGGGAAAGCCGACGGTCGGGTCGGGTGGGGGCAGGGCCAGCAGCCGGCCCCGCTCCCGCTCCAGAATTTCCAGGGCAACCGCCCGGCAGTGGGTCTGGTAGCAGCCCAGCCAGTACGCGATGTTGGGTAGCGTCAGCAGCAGCAAATCATTCTCCCGGCGCCAGTCGCCGGCAACGCCCCGGCGGATCGCCAGATGGATTTCCGGCAGGCGCAGTCCGGGGAAGTTGCGGCGGATCATGACGGCCACCTCGGTGCTCATCAGGTTCAGATCGAGCGGGTCGGCCAGCGTGTTGTTGTGGCCCAGCAGGAAGGCGGCACTCGACAGCGACTCCATCAGCGCATCCGCTACCTGCTCAACCTCCTGCTGCCGGACAGGCAGAAACTCGGGCTGCTGGACCAGCTCAGCGGCCTGCCGGATGGCCGAAGGCACGGTCTGCGGCAGCCTGACGTAGAGCAGCAGGTCACGCTGCCTGTGAGCCAGATTGCTGTTCGCGGTTGAGCTGACGAGCTTGTTCAATGACGGAGAGTCGTTTACTGACTTGTCCGGGGCGAGGTGCAGCATTGCCTGCCGCAGGGGAAGATGTTGCATTACGAGGGTTTTTGCGGGCTTCTGCCAGGGCAGCTACCCAGTCTTTTTCATTCCAGGCGCCGTTGGCGTAGCCCTGGCTTTCGTCGCCGAGGTAGGCCTTCCAGCTGTGTACCCGCTCGTCCCGCTCGGCTTTGTAGGCGCGGTAGGCGTGGAACTGCCGGGTCAGCAGCTCGCCCTGGCCCTTTTCGAACTGGGTGCGGCAGAAGCGACCGATGCGGCCCTTGGCGTCGGCCTGGGCAATGGTGAGCTTGAAGAACTCGGCCATCTGTTCGATGAGCTGCCGCATCTGCGGGGCCCACTGCGGATCGGCACGGAACTCGGGCCGCGTCTCGCCGCCGGCCGCCGCGTCCCCGGTGTGCAAAGCCGACGCGGGCGAGTCATCAGCGGGGTAAGTTGAGGCGGCTGGGCTGGCCTCATTTTTTTTTGAGCCTTCAGCCGACAACTTCTCAGCACCCACCCCGGGGGTAGGGGGTGTTTCTTTTAAAGAAGATGAAGTAGAAGAGTGAAGATGAAGAGCTTTTTTTGGGTTATGCTCTGGGTTTTGATTTGAAAGGCCTGGGTTATTTTCGGAAAGGCCTGGGTTTATTTGGCTTTCGGTTGGGTTCTTTTTGGGCCTTCCCCCCTTGGACCCGTTGCCAGCCTGCTTACTTCTGAAAACCCACTGCTTTTCGGCTTCGGCGACCATGCGCGGGTTGTAGCGGGTGAGCTTATCGGCCGACTCGGGGAACTTACCGAGCAGGATTTCCCGGCTGGCAGCCCACTCTTCCACGCTCAGGCGGGCGAGCCGGCGCATCTTGTCCTCGCTGTTGGGCAGGTGGCCGGGCTGCTCCCCCTGCCAGGCGTTGAACAGCAGCAGGCAGTAGGCCCCCACCTCGCGCGCGTCCATCATCTGCACGTCGGGCGAGCTGAGAAAATCACCGGTATAGAGTTGGAATGCGGGGGATTTCATAGGGTCAATGTTTTACCGGCCAGCACCTGATCCCGCAGCCGGGCCGCTTCACCCGTAACGGGCAGCTGCGTGAGGCTCCAGCCGTTTTTGAAGGTGGCCTGACCGACGATTTCCAGCTCAATGAGGTGGGCGTAGAGTTCGGGGTTGTGCTGGGCACCGTTGAGCAGGTCGTTTTGGCTGCCCAGCACGCAGAAAGCGCAACTCAGTCGCTCGTTGCCGAACACGTAGGCCGGATGACAGGGCCAGCCCAGTAACGCCGCCTCGTGCTGGCCAGCGGCATACAGCCGGCGACGGCGCTGCAGGTCGGCCGTGGACGTGCCGCAGGCCTGCCAGATTTCCTCCGTATTGAAATGCAGCAACGGCCGCCAGTTCAGCGCGACCCGCTGGCCAGGTTGCCGGGCGGCCAGCGCTGCCTCGGGTTCCATCATGGCCAGATTGCGGGCGGCCTGCTGGCTGCTGGCCGTAATGCCGCTGCGGACTTCCACCGCGGGCTTTTTGGCCCGGGCGTGGCTTTCGTCGGCCCGGACACCTTCCGCCGATATAACGACCTCAGCAGAGCGAAGAGCCGTATCGATGGGGCCCCGCTTTAAATCGGAGGTGCAATACCGGCTAGCCGACGAAGGCCAGAACGGGGCCGGGTTGCGCAGGGCCGTGTCGATGGGGCCGGCTTTGAGGTGGCTGGTGCAGTAGCGGCTGGCGGAAGAAGGCCAGAACGGTGCGCCGCTTGCGCGGGTGGCTTCCAGCCGTTCTTCAAACCGGGCTATCAGGTCGCCTTTGGGCCGGCGTACGACCAGCAGGGGCAAGTCCACGTCAGCGGCCATCCGCTCGACCAGTTCCGCGGTTTGGGGCCATTCCGCCCGGCCCAGGTCGGCATGCACTACGTAGCAGCGGCCCGGGTAGCCCTGCGCCCGAAACCAGGGCGCCACCAAGTATACCAGGGCCTGCGAGTCCTTCCCGGCGGAAAGGCTCAGGGCCAGATCGGCGCCACCCCGAAGGGCAGCATCTATAACAGCGGGCACGGCCAGTGTGGGGGCGGGGCGGGGGAATAAGCTGGGCTGGTGTAGTGTGCTAGACATCGGTCACCTCCTTCTCAAGAACTTCATGAATCCGGGCAATCATCTTGATGGCCGCATAGCAGCCGCGTTGATTGCGGCCGCGGGCCCGTACCAGCGTGAGTAGTCGGAGCCGCTCGGCTTGCAGCAGGTCGGGGGCGTAGACCGAAGGGTTGCCAATAGCAGGCTGTATGGTGCTACCGAGCATGGACCACCTCCTCTCTCAGCAGCAGGATAATGCGAATGATACCCGCCGTGGGCCGGCCGCAGGTACCTGCCCAACCGGGTACATTGGTGCCCAGGCGCACCTGCCGGGCGTCATCCAGCTGGCAGGTCTGGAGCAGCTGCTGCCGGTGCTTTTGCAGGTAGTCCGTGGGCCGGGTTTCCAGGCCCAGGCGGATATTATCCCAGAGGTCTGTATCAGGCACAGGCCACCTCCTTCCCAAAAAGCTGGCCCTGCTCGTACCGGTTCACGGCTGCCCGGCGCAGCGCGGGCAGCTTCCGGAGCCGTGCCTTGTGCAGGCTGGGCAGCATAGCCCGGGCAATGGCTTCGCTTACCTGGGGTACTACGGCGTTGCCCAGCATCTCCTTTTGCTTGGTGGCGCTGCCCGACAGGAAATAGTCGGCCGGGAAGCCCATGATCAGCTTCAGCTCCGACACCTTCAGCATCCGCATGAAGATGTCGGCAATACCGTGGCGCCGGCACGTCACCTTCAGCAGGCGCATGGCCTGCGAGTCGCCGGGCTGGGTGGCCACCGCAGAGCCGGCGGCGCACAGCACCAGGTACTGGTGCCGGCGGCTGGCCACGATGGGTGAGGCCGGCCGGCTGAAGGGGTAGGGCCGTTGCCCGTAGCCGCTGCCCGTCACGAAGCCCAGCAGGGCAAACCGGTCATGCGTGCTCAGCGTGGGGCAGGCATGGCAGAGCGGTCGGGTGCTGCCGTTGCCGTAGTAGCTCATCAGGTACAGGTTGCCGCCGTTCGTGTTGATGGTCGGGGCCTGGCCGCCGAGCGGCATGGTGAGGCGGCCCGGGTCGTCGTTGGCCCGGGTGCCGTTGGCCTGCAGCAGGCACTGCACGGCAGCAAAGCGGTTTTCGGTGGGCACTCCGTTGCAGGGGCCGTCGAGGCTCAGTACCCGGCAGTTGTCAGAACCACCATTGTACTGCGCCAGAAATACGGGTGTCACCAGATCAGGCAGGTAGCAGGTAGCCACCGTGGGGCCGGTTTCGTTGATGCTGGCCCCGGTGCCCGGCTTGCCGCTCGGTGGGTTGCTGGTGCGCTTATCCAGAAACTGCCCCTGGCCTTTGCCGATGACGTGCTTTTTCAGCCCGGCCAGAATCCGGCGCAGCGTCTTGTCGGCAATCGGCTTGCCCCAGGCCGTGAAGATGCTGCGGCCCCGGTCGTCGAGGTCAAGCACCGTGCGGACGGCCACCCACTTAGGCAGGCCGTGTTTGCCGTGCTTGTCGTGGGTGGGCTGAGGCCAGTGGATGGCCACGCCCTTGCGGGTGAAGATGCCGAAATAGCGCACCCGGCTTTGCGGGGCTCCGAAGTCGGCCGAGTTGAGCAGGCGGTACTCGTAGTGGACGAAGCCCAGCTCAGCCAGCGACGCCAGCCAGGCGCGGTAATGCTCCCCCTTGCGGGTCGGGTCCGGCAGCATCTTGCCGTCCTTCTCCATCACCGGCCCCCACTGCAGGAATTCCTTCACGTTCTCCACCATGATGCAGTTCACGTTCAGGTTGTAGGCGAAGCGCGGCAGCTCCTCCGCCAGGGCCCGCTCTTTGGCGTCCCGGCTCTGGCCGCCCTTGGCGATGGAATGGTGGGTGCAGTCGGGCGAGGCCCACATAATATCGGCGTGGCCCAGGCCCCAGCTTTTCTGGGTGCGGATGTCGCAGAGCAGGTGCCGGGCGCCGGGGAAGTTGATGCCGTGCGTATCGATGGCTACCGGCGAATGGTTCAGGGCAGCCAGCACGTTGATGCCGGCGCGGTGCAGGCCGAGGGAAGCCCCGCCGCCGCCCGCGAAGAAATCGAAGGCCGTGAGAGTGGAATCGTTATAGCTCATTATACTGCCTCCTGCTCTTCGGTAGGGACTACGACTTCCTCTTCCGGCAGCGTGGACAACGCCAGCGAGGTATTGAACAGCAAGGGCTCAGAAGCTTCCAGGCCGGGCAGGACCCGCAGCATGCCACCCTGCACATGGGCCACACTCAGTGCGACTTCCGGGGTATCGAGTACCTCCACCATCTTGAGCAGGTAGGGAAGGTTAAAGTTGAGTGGCAGTAGCGCAGCGCCGGCCGGCACCACAGCAGGCAGCCACTCCGTGCCCTCGTAGCCCCACTCGGGGTGGCCGGCCTCCACCGTCACGGTATCCGGCGAGAAGGATAACCGCCCTTTGGTCTTGGTGTAAGGCTTCAGGCGCAGCAGCGTCAGCTGCAGGGCCGGCCGCGAAATCGTGATAGTGGTACGCCGCTCGTCTTCGATAAACAGGTTGTCGATATCCGGCATCGTATCATCCACCAGCTGGGTAGAGAGCCGTACCAAGGGATGTCCGAAGCTGAATTCCGCGTTGTTCTCATTCCAGTTCACGACCACCTCGCCCGCGGCGGCCAGCTCCAGCTGGGCCAGCAGCAGGCGCACGGATTGCAGCGGCAGCAGCAGTTTGGCCGGGCCGCTGGTTTCGATAAAGCGGAGCTGGGTAGAAGCCGCCGAAAACCCGGAGGTGGCTTGCAGCGTTGCCACTGAGCCCGCCAAGCGTAGCAGCACGGCACTGTAAGAGGCATAGGCCGTATTGTTTTTACTCAGCACGAAGGGCAGCGCCGTGCGCAGGGCTTTGGCCAGGTGCAACACGGGCAGTGTTGCGCGGTTACCGAAGGCCTGCACGGGCTTGGGACGGGGGAAATCAGTGCTTTGATTGACTGACTGCCGATACTGCGCTGTCCCGCTTGCACAGGTCAGCAGATCGGGGTAGTCAAAGCGAAAGTGGGCATCCTGTTTGGCGGGGAGCGTACCCAGCAGCTGAATCAGCAGCTTCGCATCCACAAGGGTGCTCATGGTGCCTGTGCTACCCGAGAGCGGCACCGTGGTCGAAAGCGAAGTCGTGAGGTTGGTGCTCGTCAGGCGCAGGGCACCGCCCTCCGATTCAACCAGCACACCGCAGGCAGCTGGGATGATAGCGTCATCCGGCATAGCGGATTGCTGCACCAGTTGCAGGGTAGCGCGGAAAAGCTTGGGGGAAACGGCGAATTGCATGGTAGAAACTGAGGTCGTTGAGGACATGGCGTATCGACTAGAAGGACTGCTCTGAAGAAGAGGAGAGAGAGGCGGCCAGCGCGTAGACAGCCTCGTCATGGGCCGTGGGCACCTGCATCAGCAGCGCATCGGTGAACAGGTCGGCATCTTGCTGGCTGGCCAGCAGGGCGCGCACGAAGAAGGGAGTAGGCCGGCGCAGCAGCCGGCGGCGGGCGCGCATGACGTGGCGCTGCAGGTGCTGGCGCATGGCCAGCTGGGTGTCGAGGCGGCTCATGCGGCGGCACGCCGGCGGGCCGGGCGTCTTACCGGTTTGAGCACGGGCACCTCGCCGCGGCGGCGCTGCCAGTCCGAAAGCTGGGCCAGCGTGATGCGGTCGAGCTTGCGGTTGCCGTCCATGCCGCGCAGGTAGTGCAGGCGCTGCGGATGCTCGGCCGGCAGGTTCATGTAGCGGCGGACCGTGTCGGGCGCCATGTCGACGGCATCGGCAATGGCGGGCACGCTGTACTCGGTGACGGGCTGGGGCACCAGGGCCAGCACCTTGGCTACAGCCTCGGTGGCCGTTTTGGTGGCTTCCTCACTGAGAAGAGCAACCAGCGAATCGGGCAGGGTAAATTCGAGCGTCTGTCCCATTACGCCGCGGTCTTGCCATTTTCACGCTCCTCAATCCAGCCGCGCAGCTTCGCAATAACCTCCTGTGCTTTGTCCTGCCGGTATTTGTAGACATTGAGCAGGTGCGAAGTCTTCTCCGAACGGGTGATTTTCGGGTTGTTGACCAGCCGCATAATTTCCTCCGACTGCTCTTTGGTGGCGACGAAATCCGGATTGGGCACGAACTCAGTACTTGCGGCGGATGCCACGGAGGGAGTAGGGATCGGCGAAGCCGGCGCGCTGGCCGCGGCTTCGGGCTTTCCCGGCAGCTCTGCTTCGGCTTTGTAAAGCTCGGCCATGTGTAAAAACAGGCCGGATAGCTTGATAGCGTAGGAAGCTGCGTCTGCGGGGCGGGCCATCAGGTCAGCGCTTTTCAGCAGTCCGAAGACGCGCTCCAGCTCATCCGGCAGTTGCTCCGTGGTGTTCTGAGCACGGCTGGTAGCCAGCACGTTCCAAGCCTCGCGGAACAGGCCGTTCTTGGCCATCTTTTCCAGCGCGTCGGCGGCGGCCTCCATCAGGGCAATTTCCCGGTCCATGTCGGCCTGGGTGAAGGTGCTTTTCTCGTCGGCTACCTTGCCCGGATACACGGCGTAGCGCATGCGCACTTCCCGCCGCAGGCAGAGCGCGATGTCGGAGAGCGAAAAAGGGGTTGTTTTATTTTCCATTAACTTGCAGTCGCATCGACTTTTTAGGAGAGTGGATGAAGTAAAAGAGGCCCACCGCATTGCCGTGCTGTGGGCCTCGCTGTTTTTATTTGCCGGCCAAACGAACCAGCAGCAGCGCGCCGGGAACGGCGACGCAGAGCAGTAGCAGGCCGACGAGGCGGGCGAAGAGGGAGAGGGGCTTCATAAATCTGTGTAGGGCACTGGGGGAGGGAATCCGGCCGACTTCTTTAGTCGGCGGCGAGCTGACGATGGGACCATGTGGCGAAGGGGCGGGGATACACGGCCACCGGGGCCGGGGTTGCCGCTCGGGCCGGCGGCGGGCTGGCCGGAAGCGGTTTCGGGGCTGGCCCGGGCGCAGGGGCCGGCGGGTCCGGTTGCAGGCGGTCGATTCGCTCCAGTAGCTCCTGCAGCTGCGCGCGGGCCAGTTGATTAGCCCCGTGCTGGGAGCGGCCCTGTACCTGCACGGTGAGCGTGAGGTGGACGGTGAAGGGGTGTAGCTCCTCCATCACGCCACCTGCTTTCTGGTCCCGCTGAGCTCGTCGATGAGCAGCTGGGCCGTTTCCATGGTGAAGCCAGTGCGCAGGCGCCAGTCGAAGCGGCGCGCCACCGTGTCGGGCACGTGGCCGTGGTAGAGCAGCCGGATCTGCTGCTCCTGCGCGCGGCTCATCCGCTCGGTGGCTGGCTGCAGGATGCGGGCCGTGCCGGCTATATAGGTGCGGTCGAACTCGCCCAGCGCGTCGGCGAAATCCACGCCTTCCACGCCTTCGGGCATCGGTTCCACAGTGGTGATGACCGCTTGAGCGGGCGTCAGGCCCAGCGCGTGGCCGGCCTGTTGCAACGTTGTCAGCGCTTCATGGTAGGCGGCGGTAAAAACGGCGGCCGTGGTGGGCTGCTCGTGAAAGACGGGCTCGCGGTTCAGGAAGGCCGGGTAGAGATTGATGTCCAGCCAGGTAGAGCCTGTGGACTTATCCAGGCAGAGCACCTGGCCATCGACCAGATACGCGTAAAGGGAGTTGGCTCCGACGGTGTAGAAGGGCTTTTCCATGGCTACGCGGCGAAAAGCAAGCTGGACGAAACGTGCATCAGCGCCGGGTTGGCGACAGGCACGGGGAAGTAGAGCAGCGCGCCGGGGGCGTACTCATCGAGGCGGTATTCGCGCAGCGTGTCCGGCACGCGGCCGGCGAAGAACTGCTCATCCTCGCAGCCGTCTTCCAGCGCGAGTCGGAACAAGCTGGAGTCGGGACCGGCCGTGTACACGCTCAGCTGGCCGTCCAGGTCGCGGGCCCAGCCGATAATAGGCTGGGGCAGCGTGTAATGGCTGTTGGCCTCCAGCACGGCCAGCGCGTCGCCAAAGCAGGGGTGGGAGAGGTGAGCGGGGCCGTCGGGCGTTCGGAGCTCGTAGAGCGGGGTCGCAGTGACAATCTTCATAGGAGAGTGGTGTAAGAAATGTGAGGTTGGGAGTCAGTGGAAAGCAGCGGTTGCCGCCGCTGCGGGGAGAATTAGGCGGGGGCGTGCTCGGCCTGGGCGGCCTGCCACTGGGCGAAGCCTGCCGGATTGGTTTCGCGGGCCAGGGCTTCGACGGCGGGCCAGTACTTGGAGGCAGTTGCCTCATAAGTCACTACCCCGGAAAGGGTGGCGCGCTGGCGGCAACCTGTCAGATCGGCCAGTTTCTTAAGAAAGCCTTCCGGCATCAGGGAGCGGATGCTCGGGGCTGCTGTCTGGGTGTCCATAAGCATTTGCGGAAGGGGTGTATATTGCGAGTGTTGTTGTCGTTGTTGTTTCAAATGTACCTGATATGCGAGAGTATGTCAAGTCATTTGCGAGAAATATTTCTTAAATGCGAGAAGAAGGCCAAGTAATGTCCATCCATCAGCGCGTTAATGCCCTGATTGACAAGATGGAGGGAGGCAATAAGTCCGCTTTCGCCCGTGCCATCACCTTGAGCACTGGGGCCCTCGCAGATATTATCGGCGGCCGGCAGAACAAGCCGAGCTTTGACGTGCTGACTAAGATTTTAGCAGCCTACCCTCTCGTAAATCCGGCATGGCTGATCAGCGGGGAAGGGGAGGGGTCTATGTTGCGTGAAGAACTGCCGAGCCCTTTCCTTGCTAAGGAAGACGCTTCTGTCGCAATGGAGGAGCCAGCCGCGCCCTATGGCAAGAATGTGCGGGTCGTGACTGTGCAGGTGGACAGCCATAATAATGAGAACATTGAGCTGGTCAACAGCCGGGCCGCAGCCGGCTATGTGGCCGGTGGTTTTTTGGAGCGGGAATTCATCAGCAAGCTACCGAGCTTATCGCTGCCCGATCCAGCCTACCGCAACGGCAGCTTCCGGGCGTTTCAAGTGAGCGGCGAATCCATGACCAGCACGCTCTACGACCGGGACTGGGTGATTTGCCGCTATGTGGAGCGCTGGGACCGAGATATTCGCGATGGCTTCGTGTACGTCGTGGTATCCGAAGACTCCCTGCTGGTGAAGCGCCTGCAGAACCGACTCACCGAGCGCGGGGAGTTGACCCTGCACTCCGACAATCCGGCCTTCCCCGTGCAGTTCCTGGACGGAGCCTCTGTCCGTGAAGTCTGGGTAGCCGTGGCCAAGTTGAGCCGGCAGTTCGTGAACCCGCGCTACGACGTGAACGACGAATTAATGCGCACTCGCGCCGACGTAGATGAGCTACTGGCCTTCATGCAGGAAATGAAGGGGAGGCCCGTTGGGAATAATCCTAAGTAATCGGTTCAGCCCACGGTGTTTTTCATTGCTGCCTCCTCATAAAATCTAATAATATGGCTTCAGTATTACTCATCGGTGGTTTGAGCGGCGCACCAGGTGGTATCGTCGGGATGCTCATTATTCTGTTCCTGTATTTTTTGCCAGCTATTCTGGGACGGAATCACCGGCAGAGCAATTCCATCACCATCCTGAATCTGCTGCTCGGCTGGACGGTGCTGGGCTGGATTGGGGCACTGGTCTGGGCTATGTCGAACGATAAGCCGCAGGCGGTCGTCGCGCGCGCCGCCGCGGTGCCCAGGTCCGTGGCCGACGAACTCAGCAAGCTACAGGGCCTGCGTGAGGCCGGCGCGCTGAGCGACGCCGAGTTTCAGCGCGAAAAAGACCGTCTGCTTTCCCGTACCGCATGAGCACTACCACTTCGCTTGCGCCCCTAGCTGGTAAGCTGCCCGAGTTCGACCAGGAGGCCATGGACCGACGCTTCGTGGCCGAGGTACACCGACTCTTCGAAGTAGGTGTCTTCAGTACGTTCCGCGAATTCCTGGACGCCATCGCCGCCCACCCCTCGCTGTTGAGTAACATCGAGTCGGGCAAGAATCACTGCAACCAGCGGATGCTCTACAACCTACTACGCCAGTACCCGGCCGCCGACGTGAACTGGGTGCTGTTCGGGGCCGCCTTGACGGGACGGGCTGAGCCGGTCCGCACCCTGCAGCGCCAGCGGGGAAGGCCGGTGGAAAAAGGCGTTTCCACACGCAAACCCGCCTAAAACCATGCCCATTCGAAGGTGTGAAATTACAATAACTTGATAAATAGACGATTGAAAACCTTGTTCCGATCCCGGCAGGAGGCTCTTGTTATCGTACCCGGAGCACCCGGAAAATGGCTTCTCGCGTCGCAGAAGCGGTTTTCCGGGTTTTTTGCGTTCAGGCCAATCGGTGGTCTGCAACGCGAAACAGGGAGGATCTTTGACGGCTACGCCGTGGGCCCAGCTTGCGCTGCCGCTGCCGGGCCAGGAGTGGTCGCCGGGCAAGACGGCCAAAGATATGTTCGTTGAGGCAGTGCTCTGGCGGGCGCGTTGTGGGGTGTCGTGGGGTGATTTGCCCACCGAGCGTTTCGTCTTGGCTGACAGGGCATATGAGGCCGCCTACGCACGGAATCAAATCCAGCAAGCCAGGGCCACGGCCGTGATTCCTAGCAAGAAAAACCGCCTCATCCCGTCGCCCACGATACCGAAATCTGCAAAGAGCGTGACCCTATTGAACAAGCCACTAACGGCTTAAAACGGTTCCGGGCCGTGGTAACCCGGTTTGACAAACACGCTGCTAACTACTTTGCCACCTGTTGCCTGATTGTGGACTTAACCTGGCCTCAACTGCAAACACTCCCTAAATACTCTGCTGCGCTGAGCGTTGATTACACATGTTCATCAGCTCTACTTTCCACAGATAATTAGGGTACGTAGCATCCATAGACGCCCTGGCTGACATATTGGGACGGCAGGATATAAACCTGATTTCTACCACGCCCTGATTGACAGTGCCGGATAGTAAAGAAGCGGAATAGCCGTTGTATGCTATGCTGTAGGCAGGTGCACCGGGGCTCAGGAAATACAACCGAACCGGGTAGCACGTTTGGGTCGGGTCACAATATAAAGACCCACCACTGGGCAAAATGCCCGGACCGTTCGCCGTAAAGGCAATCTGAATGCTCACTATATTATTGGCATTGCATACTACCTGAGTGCCGTTGATGACCGGAGCGGTAACTGTGCCGGTGCTGCATGGGCTGGCAATCAGCTGGGTGGTTACCCGCTTGGTCAGGCCATTGGAAAATTTACCGTTAGTGTAGGTGAGGTCGTAGCTGAAGGGTTGGTTGGTGGTGGCGCTGGTAGTAGCCCGTAGGCGAATGCCACCGTCGGCTTGGTTAAGCTGGGTGAGCGTTACGTTGGGGTTGCTCACGTTGCTGACGCGCAGGTACCGATTGAACACGTTGCGCACACTGGTCGAGTACTGGGTGCGTAACTCTTTAAACCTGGTGCTCGGCCGCAATGTCTGGGGTAGCGCATTGACAATTTCGTTAAAGGATGATCGAAACGAAGTGAATTGTGCCATACCGGCATTTAGCAGCGAACCACCGGGAAACGTCGCTTCATCGCCTTGGAAGAAAGTGCGGTATTTGGCCGTAACCGCCACGTCAAGTTCCTGGCCCAGCTGGAAGACAGTCTGGTTCAGGTCAAGTCCTTCGTAGGGCTTCAACGCCTTGCTGAGCAGGATGCCGGTAATCGAATAGAGCTGCAGCAGATGTACCTCGAAGCTGCCTACGGTTAGGGCCAGGGCCAGGAGCACCCCAGGGTTGGGGGCGGCTACTAACAGCTTGGCGCCCATCAAAATAAGCGGAATATGCCCGGCTGTAAATATGGCCGTTGTGATGAAATGGCCCATGCTCACCTCTACCCCGGCCTCGTAGTCGGACACTGCCTGGGTGCTGCGTAGCGCGGTGGCGCTGGTGGTGAAGGCGGCGGTCAGGCTTTCAAATTCGGCGTCTACTGCCGCGTTGGCGGCCATAGCACGCGCAAATTCCTGCTTATCGGCTGCTGACAGATTCTGGAAGCGGGTCTTGTACTCGCTCAGCAGCGCTGCCTGCTGCAGCACATCCTGTTTGAGGGGCAGGTAATCGGCGGGCAAGCCCCCGTCTTGGATCAAGGCATCGGCGTGCGTATTGATTTGCGTGAAGTTGCGCAGCATCTGCGTTTCAGCCGCCGTAAAGTAGGTTTCTGGGCTCTGCAGGTTGGCAACAGCTACCACAACCACGGGCACTGTGTAAACCGTGTTGTTCGCGGTAAGCCGGAGGGTGTAGGGGCCGTTTGTCAAACCGGGCAGCATGAAGCAGGCCAACGTGTCCTTGGGCGTTATCTGGACCTTGATTTCATTAATGGTGCCCTCCAGCGGCTGGGTTCCCAGTATACTTTTAGGCGACCTCAACAACACTAGCTCATACGGGGCATGTTGGGACTTGATTGTTTTTAGCGCCGTGGTGTCAGTTGTAGAATCGGGGTCGGGGTCTTCCGACGTATTGTTACAGGAGGGCACCAGGATCAGGCACAGCAGAAAAGTGATTGTGCGCATCAGCGAGCAAAGGGCTGTTGAATCCATACAATGAAGGGTGAGGTATCAGGTTGAAACATTGATGCAGAGCAGGGGGCAACTAGCTATTCGGCTAGTTGCTTGCAAGCTTACTTAGTTCTGTTGCCGACTGCCATACCTTGCTTGGGGTAGAGTATACCGGAGGCCGGCTGACCTGAATTCAGCTAGGATGGCTGATGCAAGGCAATGCGTCCAGCCTCAGTAGTGTGGGAGCAGATAGTAGATCGTGGGCAAACACCGAAGGGTAAATGGCCAAGGCCCGCAACAAGCTGGCAAGGCAATAGCCGTTTTTTATACAGTTCTTAATTTATATTTATTTTATTAAATATTATACTTTAAAAATAAAATAAATGCTCCCACGAAATAATGCCGGGCCCCATGGGGCAATCCGGCCGCGGGGCGGATTTCGTACGTTTGGCTCCACAGTAAAAAAGCAGGGTATGAAAAGCCACGACTTACCGGTGTCGGCCAAGCTTGAGCGCAGTGCTTCCGACCGCCTTATCATCGCCATCAGTGCCGCGCTGGGGCAGGCGCCCTGGCGGATGGAATTGCTGCGTACTACCTGGAAAAGCCTGGGTACCGCCCTGGCCGCCGCCTACGTAGCCGACTGCTACCTGGGCGCCCACCCCCAGAAGCGGCAGCAGCTTGACCGCGCGGGCCTGGTTTCCGCCATTCAGCTGACTATGCCCAGCCTTTAGCCGGCCCCGGGCGGCGCAACATGCTGCAGCCAGCCGTAGGCCGTGGCCAGATCATCGAAGGTGACCACCAGCGGGCGGGTCACAAACTTCATGGCCGTATCCATGGAGTTGCGCACGGCCCAGTGCACCGGATACACCCAGGCGACGTACTCCACGCCGCGCTGGGCCAGCTGGTCGTAGTAGTACTCGCCCACCCAGCGGGCGGCCTTTTCCCAGTTGGTTGTGACCTGGCTGTTGTCGTTGAGGATTTTGGCGCAGGGACGCAGCTGCAGGCAGCGCAGTACTTCGTAGCCGCCCCGCAGCGCGGACGCCTCGTCGTGCTCCCCCTTCCATTCCACATAGAGCCACTGATTGGCCGGATCGTAAGCAATGCAGAGGCCTGGAGTGTCGATATAGTGCTGCAGCTCATCCATCGGCTTAAGGTGCAGTTTTCGGGCGGCTTTCGCAAACTCCCCACGGCTTAACCACCCGGCCACCACGGGCCGGCGCAGAACAATAACCTGGTCTTACGGGCCGGCTGCTGCCGGGCGCGCGGCCGGCGGAATGTCAAGGGCTGGGGGAAGTTTAGTTTTCATTATTCCTATATATTTACACTCTGCCTTTTGGGGTGGCCCGTGGCAAGACTGCTTGGTAAAGCCAGCTATTTCACCCGGGCCTTTGAACAAGGTTTTAGCTTGCTTCTTCTCGGGTTATGGTAAATAATTACGCGGCCGGGACTTCCCCGCTGACCTGCGCCATTCTGGACGATGATGAAATCAACCGCCTGTCGCTGGAGCACTTTATTCGCCTCAACGGCAGCCTGCAGATCGTCGTGTCCCTGTCGGGAAGTGTGGAGGGCCTGCAGTTTTTCAGCACGGGCCGGCGCGTCGACGTGCTGTTTCTGGACGTGGAGATGCCCGACCTGAACGGGCTGGATATGCTGCGGCTGCTGCCCGAGCCCCCGCAGGTGGTCCTCACCACCGCCCACGAAAACTTTGCCTGGGAAGCCTACGAGCTGCGGGTAACGGATTATTTGGTCAAGCCCTTCGACTACGAGCGGTTTGAGCTGGCCGTGCAGCGCGTGGCGGCCCACCACCGCACGCTGGCGGCGCAGTGCCACGGAACCAGCCGGTCGCCCCAGCCGGGCCCGGAGCCCGGCAGCGTCACCCATCCCTGATTCCGGCGGGCTAGTGCGCTGGGGCTCCTTAACGGCTGACCCGCCGAGGAAGTGGCCCGCCCGCCTTTGGCAGAAGCCCCGGGGTCGACCAAAAACCGCAGATCAGTCGGGGCGCAGGCCGGCGGCCAGCTGCGTGAGCAGGTCGGGCAAAGTCAGCAGCAGCAGCTGGGCGGCTCGCTGCCGGGCGGCTTCGGGAGCCTGCTCATCTTCGAGCGTCGCCAGGGCGGGCAGCACCCGGGAAACCTGCAGCAGCTTCAGGGAGGGCTTCAGCTTGTGAGCGGCCCCGGCGGCCCGCGGCCATTGCGCGGTGGCCGCAGCTTCGGCCAGCTCCTCAATAAGGGCGGGGGTGTGGGTGAGAAAGGAGGTCAGGATACGGGGCACAAAATCGGGGCTGCCGTGGGCCATGCGGTGCAGCCCCGCCAGGTCGAACAGCGGGGCCACGGGCGCAAGCAGGGCCACCATCCGGCTGAGCAGCTCGGCTGCTTCGAAGGGTTTGGCCAGGCAGTCGTCGAGGCCGGCGGCCAGGTACCGCTCGTTGTCGGCCCGGAAGGCGTTGGCCGTCAGGGCAATGATGGGAGTGCGGGCCCGGGCCGGGTCGGGGCAGCGGCGGATGTGGGCGGTGGCTTCCAGGCCGCTCATGCCCGGCATCTGAATATCCATCAGCACCAGGTCGTACGGGTGCTGCTCGAACAGGGCCAGCGCCGTGGCGCCATCCGCGGCCGTATCGACCTGCACGGCGTAGCTTTCCAGAACCAGCTGCGCCAGCTGCCGGTTCACGTCGTGGTCCTCCACCAGCAGCACGCGCCGGCCGCGCACGGCGTCGGCATCGGCCGGGGGCTGGGCGGGGGGAATGGCGGCGGCGGCGGCGGCTTTGGGGAAGGTCAGCGTAAAGCCAAACGAGCTGCCCTGGTCCGGTACGCTGCACAAGACCAGGTGGCCCCCCAGCTGCTCGACCAGGCTGCTGCTGATGGACAGGCCCAGGCCGGTGCCGCCAAAGCGGCGGGTGGTATCGGCGTAGGCCTGGGAGAAGGTTGAGAAAATGGTTTCCTGCTTGTCCGGGGTCACGCCCATGCCCGTGTCGCTGACGCGGAAGCCGATGGTCAGGCTGGTCGGGGTTTCGCGCAGCAGCGTGCCGGCCAGCACAATGTGGCCTTTTTCGGTAAACTTGAGGCTGTTGCTGAGCAGGTTCAGCAGCACCTGCTGCAACCGCTGCGGGTCGCTGAGCACAATGGGCTGATCCAGCGGCAGCAACTCCAGCCGAAACCCCAGGCCCTTGCCGGCCGCCTGAAACGTCAGCGTCTGGCCCAGGCGGTGCAGGACCTGGTTTAAATCGAAGGCAATGTGCTCGAGCTCCAGCTTGCCAGAGGTGATTTTGGCCACGTCGAGCACATCGTTGAGCACACCCAGCAGGTGCGTGCCCGAGTTGCGGATGATGGTCACGAACTCCTGCTGGCGGGCACTGAGCTGGGTGCGGGCCAGCAGGCCGGCCATGCCCAGCACGCCATTCATGGGCGTACGAATCTCGTGGCTCATGTTGGCCAGGAAGTTTTCCCGGGCCCGGGCGGCGGCTTCGGCTTCGCGCTTGGCCCGCTTCAGCTCGGTGATGTCGGTGCAGACGGTCAGCACTTCCAGCGTGCCGTGGGGGCGCACCAGGGGGCGCTTCACCACCTGTAGCTGCCGCACCTGGCCATCGGCCAGGGTGAAGGGCATTTCGGTGGACAGCTCCTGCCCGGTGGCCATTACCCGGGCGTGCCACTCGTTGAGCTGGCGTACCTCGGCGGCTTCGGGCGTATCGTCGTCGTCGGGCCCCAGCTGGGCGTGGCGGCTGCCCTGCAGCAGCAGCTCGAAGCTGGCGTTGGTAAAGATGGGCGTACCATTTTTGTCGGCCACGTACAGGAAGTTGGGCGAGGTGTCGACGATCTGGCGGATGAACTCCTGCTGGGCCTGCACCTCGGCCTCGCTCTGCCGCTGCCGCTCCTCGGCCAGGTAGCGGTCGGTGATGTCGAGGCCCAGGCTCACCACCAGGCGCAGGCTGGCATCGGGGCCGAAAATCGGGGCCAGGCGGCGCAGCACCCGGCGCGGGCCGGCGGCAGACTCCAGCGTTTCTTCCCACTGAATCTCCTCGCGCTGCTGCACGGCCTGCTCAAACATCTGCCGCCGCTGCCGGGCCAGGGCCACCGGCCGCTGCCGGTAGGCGCAATACTCAAAATCATCTTTCCCAATCAGCCAGGCGCGAATCTCGGGGTTCTTGACGCTGACCGGGTTTACGAACAGGTAGCGGTGCCGGGCATCAAGCACCGAAATATCGGCCGAGAGGTTGTTGAGAATGGTTTCGTAGAACTCGCGCTGCTCGGCCAGCTGCAGCTCGGCGCGGTGCTGCTCGGTCGTATCCACGCCGTAGGCCACCACCATGCGCAGCGTGCCGTCGGGGTGGAACAGCGGGCGGAAGCGGCGCAGCATGTGAATAGAGCCGGGGCCGGTTGCAATGGTTTCCTCCCAGCGCACATCCTGCCGCGCGCGCACGGCCTGCTCAAACATGGCCTGCCGCTGCTGGGCCAGTGCCAGCGGCCGGCCCCGGTAGGCGCACACCGCAAAGTTGGTTTGGCCAATCATCCACTCCCGGGTGGGCTCATCGGTAATCACGCTGGGATTCACGAACAGGTAGCGGTGCTGGGCATCGAAGACGGAAATGGCCACCGGCAGCTCCTCCAGAATGGTTTCGTAGAACTCGCGCTGCTCGGCAAACTGCTGCTCCACCTGCCGCCGGGCGGTAATGTCGACCAGGTACAGGGTGGCGTAGCCGGCGGCCGGCACGGGGGCCGCGGTGAGCAGGAAGTAGCGGGCGCCGACGCCGATTTCCTGCTGCTGGGGGGCCGCCGTGCGCAGGGCAGTGGTGACCAGCTGCAGCAGCTGGCGCTGCAGGGCCGCCCCGGCCGGATCCTCCAGCTGCTGCACCACGGGCCGGGCCGCGGGATTGGCGTAGAGCAGCTGCCCGGCCGTGGTGAGGCGCAGAATCGGGTTGGGGCTCTGCTCCGAAATCAGGGAGGCCGTGTGCAGCTGCGCCTCGCGGGCGTGGCGGCTGGTCACGTCGCGGTAGCACACCAGCCGCCCGGCCATGGCGTTGTCGAGCACCAGGTAGTCGCGCTCCAGCACCCGGCCGTCGACCAGCACGAGCTCCTCGTTGAGCACCGTGCGCCCGGCCTGACGAATTGCGGCGGCCCGCGCCAGGTGCGCGGCCGGATCGGGGAAGTGGTGCTGCATCCGGGCCGCCACGCTCAGGCCCATGGCGCGCGGCAGCCCGGCAGCCTGGTCTTCGAGCCCAAACAGCTCCAGGAAGCGCTGGTTGACCAACTCCACCTGGCCGCTGTCGTCCACGAGTAGCAGCCCCATGCGCAGGTTCTGGACCAGGGCCGAGAGGCGGGTGGAGTAGCGCTGGGCGTTGAGCTGGGTTTCGACCAGCTGCTTTTTGAGCCCGGATACCTCGGCTTCGGCCCGCTCGCGCAGGCGGCGCTCAGCCTGCAGCTGGGCGGTAAGAGCGGCCACGGAGTCGGCCGGGACGAAAGAAGAGGGCATAGGGGCGCGGAACAGGCGGGGGATAAAAGCTCAATATACACGGCTGCCCGACCCGCCCCAACTGCGCCGCAGGTCCCGGCACACTATTTCGGCCCCCGCCGCAGTTCTTTTCCCGTACCAACTTTGCCCGCTGATGAAAACCGGAATCCTGCTTTTGTTGGGTATCCTGCTGCTGGTGTTGAGCACCGCCGCCACCGCGGCCCGGCCCAGCGCCTGCGCCCGGCCCAAAATGAAGGGGCCCCTTTACGTGCACCGGCCCAACTACAAAATCTGCCGCGGCCATCCGCGGCGCCACCGCACCTGGCTGGGCCGTCTCATTCCCCAAACCCACCGCGCCCGCCCGGCCCGCAGCCGGCTCTAAGGCCGGCCACGGAGTGGTCCGCCAATCCTGGGCGGCAGGTGTCTGCGGAGCTGGTCACGTGCCCCGGAGCCGGTAAAAACCCCGCGGCGCGTGACTTTTTGCTGGCTTCGGGGTTAAGTTTACGGGGGCGGCCCAGTAGGCCGCTCCGGCCTTTTTTTCGTCTTACTTGCTTCGCTCATGTCCTCTTTTAGAATGAACCTGGCGGCCCTGGTGCTGCTGGCTGCTGCCAACCTGGCGGCCTCAGCCCAGACGCCGACGCGCCCCACGGCCGGCGCGGCCCCCAAGAATCTGAGCGGCCTGGCCGTGGCTACCTTCGGGGGGGGCTGCTTCTGGAGCTGCGAGGAAACCTTTGAGGAGCTGCGCGGCGTGCGCGAAGTGGTAGCGGGCTACGCCGGCGGCACGGTAAAAAATCCGACTTACGAGCAGATTGGGGGCGAAAAAACCGGCCACGCCGAGTCGGTGCAGGTGTACTACGACCCCCGGCAGGTCAGCTACCAGACGCTGCTGGAGGTGTTTTTTCTGGGGGCCCACGACCCCACCCAGCTCAACTACCAGGGCCCCGACACCGGCCCGCAGTACCGCTCGGTGGCATTCTACCGCAGCGCGCAGGAAAAGCAGCTGCTGGAAACGACCATCCAGCGCATCAACGCCACCCGGCACTACGCGGCGCCCATCGTGACGCAGGTGACGGCCTTCACGCAGTTCTGGCCCGCGGAGGCCTACCACCAGGGCTACATGCGCCTGCACCCCGAAAGCGGCTACATTCAGCACGTCTCCCAGCCCAAAGTCGACAAGTTCCGTCGGGCTTTTGCCGACCAGCTCAAGCCCGGCAAGGCCCTGTAGCGCCGGGGTGCGGGCCTTATCCGGAAGGGGGGCGGGTGCGACGGGCTGGGCCGGCTGCTTAGGGCGTGAGCAGAAAGTCGAGTACCGTTTGGTTGAAGAGGGCAGGGATTTCCTGGGGCGCATTGTGTGAGGCTCCGGGAAAAATTGCCAGCCGGGCGCCCCGGATGTGTCGGGCAATAGCGCGGGTGTGGGTTTCGCGAATCAGGTCGTACTGCCCGGCCAGCACCAGCGTGGGCGCCGTAATGGCGGCTAGCTCGGTAAAACTCAGCCGCGGCTCCTCAAGCAGCAGCTGTACCAGCCGGGCCTGCTGCCGGGCGCTGGTGTCGGGTCGGGCAGGCAGGCTTAGGAGCTGCTCGCGCAGGCCCGCCAGCACGCCCGGGGCCAGCGCCTGCTCGGTAGGAAACAGGTTGGGGGCCATCAGCACCAGCCGGTCGACGGCGGCCGGGTGGGCCAGCGCCAGCTGCAGGGCGGTATTGGCTCCGTCGCTCCAGCCCAGCACGCTGGCCCGCTCGAGGTGCAGGGCCTGCAGCAGCTGCCACGCATCGGCGGCAAACAGATCATACGAAAGCGGCCCGGTCGTAAAATCCCGGCTTTTCCCCTGAGCCCGGGTATCGACGGCAATAACGCGGAAATGACGGGCCAGCGGCGCCAGCTGCCGCTCAAAGGCCGCCACCGATTGCCCGTTGCCGTGCAGCAGCAGCAGCGGCGCACCCTGGCCGTACTCTTCATAATACAGCCGGGCACCCCGTACCGGCACGTAGTGGCCCGCGGCGGCACTGTCGCCGTAGTGGTGCGAATCCGGGGGGGCGGGCTGAGGGTGCTCGACAAACTGCAGGTACTTCAGGCTGTCGGGCACCGCGTAGGTGGCCGGGGTCGGTGCTGAGCGGCGGGGTGCGGCGCCGCGGTACGAGTCGGCGGTAAGAAACAAACTCAGGTGGCCGGGCCGCACCTCCCGCCAGGGGGCCTGGCTTTTGTCGCGAAACAGAATGGCGTGTCCCGGGGTCGGCACGGCGGAGAGGCCAAAAGCTTTCGGGGTACCCGGGGCCGCCTCGCTCTGCAGCCACTGCAGCGTAACGGCCACCTGCCGATGATTCTGGAGCAGAATCCGGTACGGGGTCAGGTCCACGCTCACCCAGCCGCGGGGCTGCGTTACCTCAAAGAGAATATCCGGATGGGGCACAGGCGCGGCGGGCCGCCCGGCCTGCACGGCGTACAGGTTCAGGCGAAACCGCACCCGCTGAAATCGGTTGAAAGCCACGTGAAAGCGCAGCTCCCGCAGCCGACAGTCCGGGTCCAGGTCAAGGATGGTGCCCTGCTCCTTGCCCAGCTCATCCTGCTCCAGGGCTGGCTCGGTATACATCCTGGCGACCATGAAGGCAGAGGCCCCGGTACGGCCAAAGGTTTTGGTGGTCACGTTGCCCGGCCGGACCGTCACGTCACCCAGCTCCACCGCCGCCGCCCGCAGCTGCACGGTTTGCGGGCCCGCCCGGAAAGCCGCTACCGGTACCGCGGCCGGCGTAAACCCCACGCAGGACACGACCAGCTGCACCGCGCCGCTGGCCAGCAGGGTCGTGGGTACCCGGAAGTGGAAGCGCCCCTGGGCATCGGCTACCGAACCCAGGGGCTGCTGCTGAATTCCCAGCGTGGCAAAGGGCACGGGTGCCTGGCTGACCTGGTCCCGCACCTGGCCTTCGAGCAGCAGGGACTGTGCCGCTACGGGGCTTTGGAGCAGGAGAAAAAATGAGAACAACAGAAAGTGACTACTGGAGCGAAGCGGCATAATAACGTGAGCGGCAAGGGTTGTCAGTTTGCCAAGGAGTAGGGGCAGCGGCTAAAGGTTGCCTCCCGGGGGCTGCTACAGCGTAAGTAACTCAGTCCTTGCCCCGCGCCAATGCCGGAGTAGGCTCCCGCGCGGCCTGCTACTCAGCCCCTGTCTTCGCGCCAGTTCCCCAGTCAGGGCGGACAGGCGGCCCGGGCCGGAAACTCTCCAACGCGACGTTATGCGGGGACTCTATGCCCTGCTTGCCCATTCGGGAGCGGCGCAGCCCGCAGCACTACAACGGGCGCCGGCCTCGTTTCTGCGTGAGCACGAAGTTGCGGTATTACCGGCTGTTTGAAGCCCCGGCCCCGGCCATTCTGCTGATCTTCGGCATGGGGGCCGACCCTCCGGGCGCCTGCACCATCGACCCCGGCGTAGCGGGGCCAGCTGCCTGGTCGGCACAGTTGGTTTCGTCCGGCGTATATTGGCCGGCGGGAGTCCCGCCGCTGGTCAGGCGGCTTGCCCTGTCTTTCTTATGAAATCAATTGCGCTGAAATGGCCTGCCTGGGCCCGCTCCGCGGCCTACATTCTGGTGCCATTGCTGCTCTACGCATCGGGGCTGCACTCGGAAGTAATCGGTGGGGCGCAACGTTTGCTGCTGGCGACGGGGTTGTTTGTGCCCCGGCTATCGGCCCCGGTGGCCCCGGCCAAAGCCGACTACAGCCTGGCCCTGCGCACGCTGGACGGGCGCCTGACCACGCTGCAGGCGCTGCGGGGCAAAGTGGTGTTTCTGAACCTATGGGCCACGTGGTGCCCGCCCTGCGTGGCCGAGATGCCCGGAATTCAGCGCCTGTCGGAGCAGCTTAAAACCGCGCCCAACGTGGCGTTTGTCCTGCTTTCCCTGGATCAGAATCCCGACAAGGCGCGCCGCTTCGTAGCCCGGCGCGGCTTTACCATGCCCGTGTACTTGCTGGCCGGGCCGTTGCCCGCCGTGTTTGAGTCCGGGTCTATTCCCACCACTTTCATCATCTCGCCGGCCGGGGAAATCATCGTGCGCCACGAGGGCATGGCCGACTATGACCGGCCCGAAGTCGCGGGCCTGCTGCGCCGCTTGCAGACGGCCACCGTGGAGTAAGGCCCAAATGGGGCGCAACCGCATCGGAGGACCCAAAAAAGCGGCTACCCCGTGTAGGGTAGCCGCTTTTATGCTGGGTTGCGAAATCGGGTTAGTTAAGCCAGACGGTGTGCAGCAGCTCGAAGCGGTGGGGGGCATACGCGTTGAAGTATGGGGCCTCGGCCTCGAAGCCCAGCACGTGCACCAGCGGCATGCCTTCCAGGTGCGACTCGACCACGCGCACGGGGTAGAGCTGGCCTTCCACCGGCCAGTCGCCAGTATGGTTGGCCGGGCGGCTGCTGGCATCTACGCAGCGGGCAAAATCCACGAACGGAGCGTGGCTGGTAGCTTCGGCAAGGGTCAGATTGGCTACTTCGTGCGACATAAAACAAAGGGTAAAGCGAAAAGGGAGACTGTCCGGCCGCTAACCGGGCAGTCATTCAACTAAGTAAACAAAAAAATGCGGGGTTGGTGCCAGCGCCCGGACTACTTTATTAAGGATTAAGGCCGCGCTGGGCACTCAGCTCTTTTTCTCGAGCTTCATGCCGCATACCGGGCAAGTGCCGGGCTTGGCACTGGTACTGCCTGCGCAGCGCATCGGGCACTCGTAAACGGCCGCCGCCGCTTTAGCCGCCGGCGCGGGCGGGGCGGCCGTCTCGGCCGACTTGCTGCCGCAGGCGCCGAGCAGGCTGCCGGCCAGCAGCAGCGTGGCCGCAAAAAGGGTTTTGCCTTTCATGAGGTCGTTGGAATGGAAACCACAAAGGAACGGCAGAATATCGAATGAACGGACGCCGGGCCCCGGAATTGTTCGGCCCCGGTCGGCCTTGCTGCCAGTAGCCGCTGGCTCAGGGCCGGGCGAAGAAGGCCCGCAGCAGGGCCGGGTCCTTGTCGTAGATATCCGGGTAGGAGCGGAGCTGCCCCTTTTCGCCGCCGCAGGTGTAGTAGCGGAAGTGCAGGGGCAGTCCGCGGCGCAGGTCGAAGCGGTGCTTTTCGTGGCGGGCCGGGCCGGTGAGGGCGGGGCGCAGGGTGGCTGCGGTACCTTCCCGGCGCAGCAGGTAGTCGGCCAGCAGCAAGGGGTTTTCGACCCGCACGCAGCCGTGGCTCAGGGCTCGGTCGGGCCGGGCGAAGACGCTGCGCACGGGCGTATCGTGCAGGAAAACGGTGTGGCGGTTGGGGAAGTAAAACACTACTTTACCCAGGGCGTTGGTGCGACCGGCCGTCTGGCGGATGGTGTAGGGAAACGTCTGCGGAGTGACGTGGCGCCAGCGTACCCGCCAGGGGTTTACCCGCTCGTTGGCCGCGTTTCGAAGCTCATAGTGGTGGTCGGCCAGAAAGCCGGGGTCGCGCTGGATTTTGGGCAGCAGCTCATTCACCGCAATGCTGTAGGGCACCCGCCACTCCGGGGAGGTTATAAACACGATAATGCGGCTGTTCAGGGTGGGAGTGGGCATAGCCGGCGCCCCGACCACTACCCGGTGGGTCTGCACCACCCGCCCGTTGCGCACCAGCGCGAGCCGGTACGCCGGAATATTGACCATGGCGTACTCCGAATCCGGGGCTGCTTCCCAGCGCAGACGCTCCAGGTTGATGGCTACCCGGCGGAACAGGGCCTGCTCCCCGCTCAGCAGCCGGGCCGAGTCTTCCGGACAGGCGGCGGCCAGCGTGGCCTGCCAGGCGAGCAGCAGCTGCTGGTAGGCCCGGCTGGTGGGCTGGCACGCCGCCCGGAAGTCAGCCAGCGTGCCCGTATCCAGGGCCTGGCGTAGTTGGTCGGCGGCCGTCAGGCTGGTCGTTGCCAGCGGGGCTGGTGCCAGGGTAGTGCTGAGCAGCCGCCCCCGCTGCAAATGGGTGGTGTAGCGCAGCAGCGCATCGGTGAGCTGCAGCTCAAACAGGCCCAGCCGGGGCCCGAGCCGGTCAGCTTGCAGGAGCCGGAGCGTGTCGGGCAGCGCCTGCAGCGGTTGCCAGTCGTATTCGGCCGGCGGCAGGCCGTAGTCGGCGGCCCGGGCCAGCCAGCCCAGGGCTTCGGTGGCAGCGGCCGTCCAGCCCGCAGGCTGGGTCCAGACGGGCTCATAGCCGGTAGAAGCGTAGAAGAGGTGGACGCCGGCGCCGGCCTGCAGGCCCAGGTGCTGGTAGGTGGCCACCGGGCCCAGGGCTGCCGTGTCGAGCAGGGTCCGCAGGGTCCGTACGGCTTCGGTGCCGGGGCGGGGCAGCCCCGCAAAGCCGGTCGGCGGCGGGGCTGCGGCCATCAGCAGGCCGCAACAGGTGCCAGCGACCAGGCGGCCGGCAGCACGCACGTAGTTTCTTAGCCAGACCATGGTTGTGGGGCAAGAAAAAATGGGGAAAGCGGTGCGGGTAACGGGGCAGAGCATACCGGGCAAACAGCAGGAGCAGGCATGTCAGCGGGTGGGAGCCTGGTCCGGCGAGCCTCTTTCTCAATATAAGCATTGCCCCCGCCAAAGTCAACCGCGGCTGCCGTGGGGGAAGGCAGCAGGCCGAATTTTAGGGGTTGCCGGCCCGGGAATGGGGGGGAGTGCGTACCTTGGTCCGGTCAGGCTGCTGTTGGCCCCGGCGCATTATTTCATCCGTCCCGCTCATCTATGCAGTTGCAGGAAGTGCTAACCCCGGCGCAGGCCCGTGAATTTCTGGAATTTCCGGTGCGCCTCTACCAGAACGACCCTCAGTATATCCGGCCGCTGGACAAGGACATAACCCAGGTATTCGACCCCCGGCAAAACAAATACTTTCACCACGGGGAGCTCACGCGCTGGCTGCTGCTCGACGAGGCCGGGCAGACGCTGGGCCGGGTCGCCGCGTTTATCAATGAGCGCACGGCCCGCACCTTTGAGCAGCCCACCGGCGGAGTCGGCTTTTTTGAGTGCCTCGACGACCAGCTCGCGGCCACCGCCCTGTTCGACGGCTGCCGCGCCTGGCTGATGGCGCGGGGAATCGAGGCCATGGACGGTCCCATCAACTTTGGCGACCGGGACCAGTGGTGGGGCCTGCTGCTCGACAACTTCGGCGCCCCGCTCTACGGGCAGAACTACAATCCGCCCTACTACCGGCGCCTGCTCGAAACCTATGGCTTCCAGCTCTACTTCAACCAGTACACCTACTTCCGCAAGATTGCCACCCCGCTTTCCCCCGGCTTTCACACCCGGGCGGCCGCGCTGCTGCAAAATCCCGAGTACAGCTTCGAGCACCTGCGGCTGAATAACCTGGCCAAGTACACCGAGGACTTCCGTCAGGTCTACAACAAGGCCTGGGTGAAGCACGACGGCGTGAAGGAAATGACGCCCGAGCAGTCGGCTACCATCATGCGCAAGCTGCGCCCCATCATCGACGAGCGGGTGTGCTGGTTTAGCTACCACCGGGGTGAAGCCGTTGGGTTTTTTATTGGCCTGCCCGAGCTCAACGAGCTGTTTCGCTACGTGAATGGCAGCCTGAACTGGTGGGGTAAGCTCACCTTTGCCTGGCACCGCTGGCGCGGGGCCGTGCGCACGCTCACCGGCGTGGCCTTCGGCATTGTGCCCGCCCACCAGCGTCGGGGCCTCGAAATCGCCTTTATCCTGGCCGTGGCCAACACCCTGCAGGACAGCACCAAGGTGAGCTACGAAGACTTTGTGCTGAACTGGGTGGGCGACTTCAACCCCAAAATGATGCGCGTGGCCGAGCTGATCGGCAGCAAAGTCTGGCGTACCCACGCCACCTTCCGCTACTTGTTCGACCGCAGCAAGGAGTTTCAGCGGGCTCCGCTGATTGACTAACGCCGCTGTGCCCCGACCAGCGCTTTGACCGGGTTGCCGCCCCGCAGAGTCGGGGCGGCAACTTCCTCATACCGTATCGTATGCCACCGAATCACCTGAGTCCCGCAGCCATCATCACCCAGACCGCGGACTTTATCCGGGAGAAGTTTCTGGGGGAAGGCTCCGGCCACGACTGGGACCACATCCGCCGGGTGTGGCAGACCAGCCGCGCTATTGCCGCCACGCTGCCCCGGGCCGACCCGCTGGTCACGGAGCTGGGTGCCCTGCTGCACGACGTGGCCGACTGGAAATTTCACGCCGGCGACGAAGAAGCTGGTCCCCGCGCGGCCCGCGCCTGGCTCACCGGCCTGGGGGTGGACGAAGCCGTGGTGCAGCGGGTCGAAACCATCATCCGGGAAATTTCCTTCAAGGGGCTGGGCGTGCCCACGCCCATGAGTACGCCCGAGGGCGAAGCCGTGCAGGATGCCGACCGGCTCGAAGCCATCGGCGCTATCGGGGTGGCCCGGGCCTTTGCCTACGGCGGGCACAAGGGCCGCCCGCTGCACGACCCGGCCGTGCCGCCCGTTCAGCACGAATCTTTCGAAAGCTATAAGCAGAACTCAGCGCCTACGATCAACCATTTTTACGAAAAGCTGCTGCACCTGCGCCAGCGGCTGCACACGCCCGCCGCCCGCCGGCTGGCCGAGGAGCGCCACCAGTTCATGGAAGCCTTTTTAGCGCAGTTCCTGCGCGAGTGGGACGGCCGGGACGTGGCTGAGCTGCTGGGCTAAGAAGCTTCCTTCGCGGCGCGGCGCGGGCCGGTGGCACCGCTGGCCGGTGGGCGGGAATGTGCCGGCCCCAACTGTCAAGTGCTTACTTTTACCCCATGAACATTCGTTTCCTGACTTCCCGGCTGCTGCTGCCGCTGCTGGTGTTGCTGCTGGTGGCCTCATGCCGGACCTGCCCCATGGTTTCGTGCCACACCCGCAAGGTGCATACCCACAACGGAAACAAGTACCGGGGCCAGCCGCTGTGGAAAAAGCAGAGCCCGGCGGTGGGTGAAAAAATTAAGGTCCATACCCCCAAATCCGGCACCCACAAGGCCGATAAAAGCAAGGGGAAGAAGTAGGCGCGATTAGGCCAAACAGGCCTTTTTTCGTATCTTGCGGGCTTCACCTAGTACTCACTCACCGGTGTCGGAAATGCCCCGTAAAGGGCCTCCGGCTGACTAAGATTTCCCTATGGCGGAAGGCGAAAAAATCATTCCGATTAACATTGAAGACGAGATGCGCGGCGCCTACATCGATTACTCGATGTCGGTTATCATCTCCCGGGCTCTGCCTGATGTGCGCGACGGCCTGAAGCCCGTGCACCGCCGCGTGCTCTACGGCATGTCGGATCTGGGCGTGTCCTACAACAAATCCTATAAAAAGAGTGCCCGTATCGTGGGTGAGGTGCTGGGCAAGTACCATCCCCACGGCGACTCCTCGGTCTACGACACCATGGTGCGCATGGCCCAGGACTGGAGCCTGCGCTACCCGCTCGTCGACGGCCAGGGCAACTTTGGCTCCATCGACGGCGACTCGCCGGCCGCCATGCGTTACACCGAAGCCCGCCTCAAGCGCCTGGCCGACGAGATGCTCGGCGACCTGGACAAGGACACGGTGGACTTTCAGCCTAACTTCGACGATTCGCTGGAAGAGCCCAGCGTGATGCCCGCCAAGTTTCCCAACCTGCTGGTCAACGGCACAACGGGTATTGCCGTGGGCATGGCTACCAACATGGCCCCGCACAACCTGACGGAAGTGGTGGATGGCATTATTGCCTACCTCGACAACGAGGACATCACCATTGCCGAGCTCATGGAGCACGTCACGGCGCCGGACTTTCCGACCGGCGGCACCATCTACGGCTACGAGGGAGTCAAGCAGGCCTTCGAAACCGGCCGCGGCCGGGTGGTGATGCGGGCCAAGGCCCACTACGAAACCCTGCCCAGCGGCAAGGAGCAGATCATCATCACCGAAATTCCCTACATGGTGAACAAGGCCTCGATGATCGAGAAGACGGCGGCCCTGATCAACGACAAGAAGATCGAAGGCATTTCCGACCTGCGCGACGAGTCCGACCGCGACGGCATGCGCATCGTCTACGATCTGAAGCGCGACGCCATGCCCAACGTGGTGCTCAACAACCTGTACCGCTACACCCAGCTGCAGTCCTCGTTCGGCGTCAACAACGTGTGCCTGGTCAAAGGCCGCCCGATGACGCTCAACCTCAAGGAGCTGATCCACTACTTCGTGGAGCACCGTGCCGACGTCATTATTCGTCGGACGCGCTACGAGCTGGCCGAAGCCCAGAAGCGGGCCCACATCCTGGAAGGCCTGCTCATTGCCCTCGACCATCTGGACGAGGTCATCAAGCTCATCCGCGCTTCCCGCGACGGCGACGCCGCCCGGGCCCAGCTCATCGAGCGCTTCGCCCTGAGCGAGGTGCAGGCCCGCGCCATTCTGGACATGCGGCTGCAGCGCCTCACCGGCCTGGAGCGGGATAAGATCGTGCAGGAGTACGAGGAGCTGATGCGCCTCATAGACCACCTGAAGGCCGTGCTGGCCTCCGACGTGCTGCAGCGCCAGATCATCAAGGACGAGCTGCTCGAGATTCGGGAGCGGTACGGCGACAAGCGCCGCACCATGATCGAATACGCCGGCGGCGACTTCTCGATGGAGGACATGATTGCCGACGAGAGCATGGTCATCACCATCTCCCGCGAAGGCTACATCAAGCGTACCGCCCTGGACGAGTACCGTTCGCAGGCCCGCGGCGGGGTAGGAGCGAAGGGCGCCGCTTCCAAGCAGGACGACTTTACCGAGCACCTGTTTGTGGCTACCACCCACGAGTACCTGCTCTTTTTCACCGAGCTGGGCCGGGTGTTCTGGCTGAAAGTGTACGAAGTTCCGGAAGGAGGGAAGAACACCAAGGGCCGGCCAATTCAGAACCTGATTGAGATTCCGCGCGAGGATTCGGTCCGCTCGGTCCTGAATGTGCGCGGCCTGCGCGACCCGGACTATCTGGAAAACACCTTCCTGATGTTCTGCACCGAGCAGGGCACGGTGAAGAAAACTCCGCTGGAAGCCTATTCGCGGCCTCGCACGGCGGGTATCAATGCCATTACCATCAACGAAGGCGACCGGCTGCTCGACGTGCAGCTCACCAATGGCAGCAGCGAGATTGTGGTGGCCCTGCGCTCGGGTCGGGCAGTCCGCTTCCCCGAGGGCAAGGTGCGCTCCATGGGCCGCAACGCCGCCGGCGTGCGCGGCATTACCCTGGCCGACGAAAACGACCGGGTCGTCGGCATGGTCTGCATCTCGGATCCGGAGTCGCAGGAATTGCTGGTGGTTTCGGAAAACGGCTACGGGAAGCGCAGCGCGCTCGACGAGTACCGCGTTACCAATCGGGGTGGTAAGGGGGTGCGCGCCATGAAAATAACCGACAAAACCGGGGCCCTGGTAACCATTAAGGATGTGCAGGACTCGGATGACCTGATGATTATCAACAAGTCGGGCATCACCATCCGTCTGCGAATGAGCGACTTGCGCACCATCGGCCGTGCCACCCAGGGCGTTCGGTTGCTGAAAATCAGTGCCGGCGACGAAATTTCGTCGGTAGCCAAGGTGGCCGCCGACGATAAGGAACTGGAAGACGCTGAACTCGATGCGGTCCTCACCGGCAGCGCTGACGGGCAGGAGCCGGGCCCGGTGCCAACGGCCGATACTGATTTGGCTTCCCTTACTGACCCGGACTCGCTGAGCAGCAACTAAACCGCGGTAATACGGAGCCTGGGGGCTTTCAGGCACGGTATTCGATTTGGAATACGGCGTCTGAACGTCTGCCAGGCTTCTTTTCGGAGGTATCCGCAGCTGAACCTAGTGCTGATACCAGCCGTTTGTTCAAATATTTCCTTTCTCTCACCCTCGTTCCATTCTTCGGCAAAACCCATGAAGAAGATTTTTCTGACGCTTGTAGCTGCTGCGGCGCTGCATACTGCTTCGGCCCAGACTTCGGCCGTCACCAGCGCTATTCTGAATCAGCGGCAAGGCCTGCTGGATAAAGCCCGTACGGATATTGATGGCGCTATTCTGAACGCCAAAACCTCCGGTAAAGCCAAAACGTGGTATACCCGCGGCGAAATCTACGAGCAGCTGACGGCCAACCCGATCTTCGGCAAAGCCCTCAAGCCCGGCGAAGGCACCAAGGTGGCGTATGAGTCGTATACCAAAACTGTTGAGCTGGATACCAAGGATGGTGAATTTGGCAAGCAGGCCGTGCAAAAGCTCGGTAATCTGTACGGCCTGGCCCTTAATGCCGGAGTAGAAAGCTACAACGGCAAGAACTACGACGAAGCCTTGGCCTCGTATCAGATGGCCCAGCAGATTCGGCCGCAGGACACCACGGCTTATCTGTATGCGGCGTATGCGGCCGAAGCCAAGCAGGATTTTACGGTAGCCAAGGATACGTACAGCAAATTGCTGGCGATGAATTATAAGTCGCCCGCACTGTACAGCCGTTTGCTGCAGATTGCCCGGCAGGAAAAGAACGACGCTGAGGCCATGAAAGTGGTGCAGCAAGCCCTGGTGGCGTATCCCAACAACAAAGCCTTCATGCTCGAAGAGCTGAACATGTATCTGAGCTCCGGGCGCGGTCCGGAGGCGATTGGAAAGCTGGAAAAGGCCATCGCGGCAGATCCGACCAACGGGAATCTATATGCTGTATTAGGCTCGCTCTACGACCAGGGCAAGCAGCAGGAGAAGGCTCTGGGCGCCTACAAAAAGGCCGTTGAAGTAGATCCGAACAACTTTGACGCTCAGTTTAATCTTGGAGTATACAACTACAACAAGGCGGCTGATCTGTACACCAAAGCCAGCAAGATGGACCTGGCAACGTACCAGAAGTCGGGCAAGAAGTTTGAGACGGATGGTAAGAAGTATTTCCAGGATTCTCTGCCTTACTTTGAGAAGGCTTTGCAACTTCAGCCAAACGATCGGGCGGTTATATCATCACTGCAGAAAGTGTACGTGCGGTTAGGTCGTCCGGCGGATGCTGAGCGTATGAACACGAAGTTGGAAGCACTGAAAAAATAAGCAGCTCTATTTCTTAATAAGGGTAGAGGTGTAGGCAATGCCCGGACGCGGAAATAGTGTTCGGGCATTGTTTTCAAATCATTACTTAACATAATATAAATTATAAGACAAAGATGATTTTGGTTTTTGATGTATCTGTGGCCAGTTATTGGGTTGGTTACACCACTGGATGATTCGGTCAGCCAGGACCTATTGTATCCGTTTGTATCCACGGTTAATCTGCTGGTTCGTCACCGCAGGGCAAGGTCGCTTTCTGGAATGGATGCTCTGGCTGGGCCGGTGAATCGGCCAAGCGTTGAGCGAATTCAGTTCAGCTGGTGGTTCATGAACAGGCCACGTTTTTTACTTTCATGGGATCTCACGATTCAAAACGACAAAGCCTATAGTAGCAGCTTCAGTAATGGACGTTCCTGAGGAGGTTGTATGAGCGCAGACCCCGCAATCGTGCCACCACTTGACCACACTTGCAGCATCCCGTACCAAACCAGTGCACTGTGGTAGCTGGCCGCGCTACCGAGATGCTGCAAGTGCGTGACTACGCCGGTCAGCACCACTTTGTTTTTCTGCGGGTCTTGCTAGCCCTTGGTTCACGCTCACCTCGGCGATATACTTTCCGAGACGCCTTGCTCCTGCCGGTTCAGCTTGCTTTACCGGCGACGGACTTTTCTATCCATCATCGGCACCTGTATTCAGTGAAAGTCTCACTGGGGCTCTTATCTGATCAATAGAGCCCGCTCAAACGCTCCCCTCCGCCCGCCCCTTCCTCTTTATGGTAGGTTGGTATTATTCTGAATAAGTACTTCTATGTATAATCGCCATTCAGGCAAAGTATAAAAAAGTATAAAAAAGCCTGAAAAAGTATTACTTTTTTATACTTTATACTACTTTTTTATACTTTTATGTCTTATACTTGTGTTTCCTGTTTGCTTCTGCCTTTGCCATGCCTAAGACCATTGACTACCCTCGTACCACTTATTTAAGCGCCTGGGAGATTGCTGAAGTCGTTGATGATACTGGTGGCAAGTGTGCCATTGAGACCTGTGCCCGTAAGCTGAGCCGTAAGGTCAGCGGCTCCTTCAAAGCCATCATTGGTTCCGCAGTCAAGTTTGGGTTAGTCACCAGCAAGCGGGAGTTGTTGACCACGACGAACTTGTTCCGGCGTATCAAACACGCCTATGACAAGCAGGAAGAGAAGATTTACCATCGGGAGGCTTTTTTGCATCCTCCACTCTTCACCCAGATCTGCCGTAAGTTCCGTAACCGGGAGCTTCCCGTCCATATGTTTGACGTGATGCTAATCCGGGAGTTCGGAGTGGAGGAGATCAATGCCCAGAATGTTGCCAAGGCCTTCGTGGACGGGGCGCGCATGGTGGGCATCATCGACGAGCGAAATATCATCGCGGATATTGACTTATTAGCCGCTCAGACCGGCCCGCGGCGGGAGCTGGCCAGTGTAGAGCTACCTGCCAACTTGTTCAAGCAAACGACGGCGGCACCACCCGGTACAAACAACCCAACCGTGGGTACCAGTTCTGCAACGGCCCCAGATACTCTTTCAGAGGATGTGCAGCCTAGTACTAACCGAGGACCGGCTATTATACTTCCCGTCCGTGGCAGAGACGCCGTATCCAGCCTCTTCGGGCTCGATACTGACGACATGGAAGACTCTGCGGACCCATCCCCGCCAAGCGCTTTAATAAGCGCTAGCACTACCGCTACTCCAGCTGAAGCCGTGCCTTCAACTGGAGTAGCGGTGAACTCTTCTGCTGTTGTATCAGAGACATATTCAGGTCCACCGACAACGCCCTTCTTACCCAGTAGCTCCGCAACCAGCTACTCAATTCACATCAGTGGTCCTGGCATTAATACCCAGCTGCTGATTCAGGACGCTGATGACCTGATTATCGTGAGCAGCCTGCTGGAGAAGATCCGCAAACGGCTTTCCTGAGCGGAACCACTACCCCTTTCCGACGGAATTGATTATTCGACTGCTTACAGCATAGAAGTATTATGTTAAGCTTGGAAATGGTCATTTCAAACGACTGACGGCTTTTCATCTTATCTTTATTGCCTTGCTTATCCGCCGGCGGCCACTCCTGGCTGCTTTTTTCGTTCTTCCTCGCTCTGTCTATGGCTTCGATTCTGGTTACCGGCTGCGCGGGGTTTATTGGGTCTCATTTGTGCGAGCAGCTTCTTTCCCAGGGACACCGCGTGAGCGGCCTTGACAACTTCGATCCATTCTACGACCGGACTATCAAGGAGCAGAACATGGCTGGCTTCGCGACCCACCCCCTGTTTTCGTTTCACGAACTGGACTTGCATCAGGGTGCCGAAGCCCTGGCCGATGCGCTGCCCGCCGAGCGCCTGGACCTGGTAGTACACCTGGCTGCCAAAGCCGGCGTAGGCCCTTCCGTGCGCCAACCGATTGCGTATCTGGAGGCCAACGTGGTAGGCACCGCTCAACTACTGGAGTGGATGCGGCTGCGGGGCATCGGGAAGCTGTTTCTGGCTTCCTCTTCTTCCGTGTACGGCAACACCCGCGAATTGCCCTTCCGGGAGGACATGCCCCTGCTGCAGGCCTGCATTTCCCCTTATGCCGCCAGCAAGCTGGCCTGCGAGCAGCTGACCTATACCTACCACCATCTGTATCAGCTGAACGTGCTGAACGCGCGCTTCTTTACCGTGTATGGCCCCCGGCAACGCCCGGACCTGGCGATACACAAATTTGTGCAGCTGCTGCGCGCCGGCCAGCCAATTCCGGTCTTTGGGGACGGAACCACCGCCCGCGACTACACCTTCGTGCTGGATACCGTGGACGGCATCGGCCGGGGCATCGACTACCTGCTCGGCCACGAACAGGTGTACGAAACCATTAATCTGGGCAATAAGCGCCCCGTCCAACTACTGGACCTTATCCGAACGATTGGACAGGCCGTGGGCCGGGAGCCACAACTGGCGTTCCACCCAATGCAGGCCGGCGACGTGGACGTGACCTACGCCGACATCCGCAAGGCCGAGCAGCTGCTGGGCTATGCTCCCCAGACAACGCTGGCCGCAGGTATCCGGCAGTTTGTGGCCTGGCTGGATGAGCAGCACCCATCTCAGCCTACCCTGCCGGCCGCAGCCCAACCAGCCGCGGCCTTGTAAACAACAGCCTAAAAGCTAGCTTACCCGCGGCGGCTCTTTGCGCAGCAGTACGATGTTACGGGCATACACCACGGTGCCGAAGACGTTGCCCAGGATCAGCACGGCATCGACGCGCAGGCTGGCGTAAAGCAGAATCAGCACGGAGCCCACGAGGCTGACCACCCAGAAGTGCAGCGGCAGCACCGACTCGCCTTTGCGCTCGGAGTAAATCCACTGGTAGACAAAGCGCAGCAGGAACACGACCTGACCGACGGCTCCCAGCAGCAGCCAGCCCCCGGGAATACGGGAATTCAGCATTCCCTGCAGACTAAAATGCTGGTTGCCGGCCACAAACCAACCCAGCATGGCCAGCGGAAATACGTAGGCAGCGGCCCGAAACCAGGCGTTCAGCTTATGCCATTCCCCCAGCAGCTGCAGGTTGCGGATGTAGATGGCGTAGCTAATGAGCTGGGCCAGCAGGATGATCGGGTCGTGGCGCAGCATGCCGTAGATAATCATCAGAAACGAGGATATCAGGCTGATCTGCCAGAACAGCGTGGGCACCAGCACCCGCTGGGCCCGCTCACTCTGCACCCATTGCAGCACAATGCGACTGGAAAACAGCAGCTGCGACACCAGGCCAATGCCCAGCGCAATTGTCTCCGTTCTCATTCCTTAGCGGCCGGCCGCCGCCGAGCGGTGGTCCTCCCCGATTTCGTAGTTCTTCCAGCGGCTGCGAATCCAGCGGAAGCCGAACGTATCCACCAGGGGCTTCCAGGCGCGGTTCCAGAGGTTATATTTGGCCGTGCCGGCAAAGCGCGGGAAGTGCTGCACGGCAATCTGCTTGACCTGGCCGCCCTGCAGCTGCACCAGGGCGCCCAGAAAGCGGTGCATCCCGTGGAAGAGCGGCAGCCGGCGGGCATACTCCACCTTCAGAATCTTGAGCGGACAGCCCGTATCCTGAATGCCGTCGTTGATCAGGGTGCGGCGCACGGTGTTGGCCAGCCTGGACGAGAGCTTCTTGACCAGCGTATCCTGGCGCTTGGCCCGGATGCCGTTGACCATATCGTACTGGGGGAAAAACTCGAAGAAGCGCAGCAAATCCAGCGGCGAAGTCTGGATGTCGGAGTCGATGTAGCCAATCAGCGTGCTGCGGCACTGGTCTACCCCGGCCTTGATGGCCGTACTCAGCCCGCGGTTCTGCCTCAGGGAGATGAACTCGTAGCGGGCATCGTGGCGGCAGATGTCGCGCAGGATAGGCAGCGAGCCGTCGGTGCTGCCGTCGTTGACGAAGAGCACGGTGGTAGCCACCGGGGTCTGGGCCAGAAACCGGCTCATCTCCACCACGAACTGGCGCAGACTTTCTTCCTCGTTGTAGACCGGCACCAGGACGGTCAGGGACTGGAGGGCCAGGTAAGCAGAATTATCGGACATAAACAGGCTGAAATCGGGGCGCAAAGTAGCAACTATTTCCCCGTCCGGGCCGGCAAACCGAATTTGTTGACCCCGGCAGGCAACCCGGCCGCGGGCTGCCGGCTCTATAGCAGCAGAGCCCCTCTATCATTCCTTACCTACTCCCTCCTTTTTATGCAGATGAGAAAATCCGCTGTTGCGCTGCTGTTCTGCTTCGGCACGCTGCCCGTAGTGGCTGGCACTACCCAGCCCGATACGACCACGGCCCGGCCGGGGCGCCACCATAGCCTCAAGCTGGGGCTGCACTCCTCCAACTATGCGGGGACATTGCCCACGCTGGGCTACGAATGGACCCTAGGCCGGCATCTAAGCCTGCAAACCAGCGCGAGCTACTACGGCTCGACCTGGCGCAACAGCTATAGCCTGGTCAACGACGACAACACCGTCACCAGCTTCTCCTCTTCGCACCGGGAGCGGCGGGTGACGGGGCAGGTGCAGGCCCGCTACTACTTCCAGCGCCACACCCCGGCCCTGGTTGGCTGGTATGCCGGCCTGGGGCTCAGCACGACCTATACCTATGCCTTCTTAAGCTCCGATACCCAGCCCGCCGGCACCACCACCCAGAGCCTGATGCTGCAGCCCCAGCTGCGTCTGGGCCGGCAATGGGCCCTGGGCCAGCGTTTCCTGCTCGATACCTACGTGGGCCTGGATATGAATAAGACCCCGGGCCAGCTTTCCTCCGGCCGGCGCCCCTGGATAGCCACTCCCGCCGCGGGCTTTCAGCTCGGCTACCGGTTTTAAGTTCCTGGGCCTACGGGCGAGCCAGGGGTTGGGGTTGACGATGATACGGATAAGATGCTGATGGCAGAGTCGGAGAATACTTGCGCAGAGAAATACTTGCGTAAAGAAGTGGCCGTTCAGCAGTTCAAAAGCACCCGGGTACTAGCTCCCGCTGCAATACTGTCCCCGATTCTCAACCACCTTATCCGTTTTACGCCATGACTACTTTCTTTCTCGGCGCGCTGCTGCTCGGAGCCCTGCCGGCCGCGGCCCAGCCCATCCAGCCTGATACGACGATGACCAGGCGCCCGCACAGTCTGAAGCTGGGCGGGCAGACCTCGTCCAGCGGCCTGCTCCCCACGCTGAGCTACGAATCGCAGCTGCGGCCCCGCCTGAGCGTGCAAGCCAGCGCCGGGTACTCGGCCCGCGCCACCCGGCACGCCTATAACGTCAGGTTGACCAGCACCGGCGTGACGAGTGACTCGTATACCCAGCAGCAGAACCGGCTGACGGCCGGGGCGCAGCTGCGCTACTATTTTCAGGGGCAGAAACCCGCGCTGCTCGGCTGGTACGCCGGCGCCGGGCTGGCCGGAGTCTATTCGCACGCCCGGGTGCGGCCGGATTCGGCCGCGGCCATTGTCCGTAGCCAGGTGCAGCTTCAGCCCCAGCTGCGCGCCGGCCGGCAATGGGCCGTTGGCCCCCGCTTTCTGCTGGACACGTTTCTGGGCTTCGACCTGGTGCAGTACGCTGATTATGCGTTTGTAGCCCAGCCCCGCCGTCATCTGGACCTCAACCCCGTTTTTGGTCTGCAGGCCGGCTACCGCTGGTAAAATCAGGCGTCAGTAACCAAGCGGGCCCCGGGACCACCAGACAACCCTGGCTACTCCCGGGGCCCGCTTGGTTAAGCACCCCACTTCCCTAGTTGCGCCCCTTACGGCCGCCGCATGCCGGCCGAAATAGTGGTGTGCCGCTCGCGCAGCACGGCCACGACCTGCTCCAGGGTAAGCTGGGAGGCGGCCAGCAGCACCAGCAGGTGATACAGCAGATCAGCGGCCTCGCCTTTGAGCCCCTCCACGTTGCCGCCCACGGCATCAATTACGGTTTCGACCGCTTCCTCGCCCACCTTCTGGGCAATCTTGGGCATGCCCTTCCGAAACAAGGATGCCGTGTAGGAATTAGGCTCCTCCTGCGGAAAGTCGCGGCGGCGCTGCACCAGGCGTTCCAGCTCGGCAATGAAGCCCACGGGCGCGGCCGGATAGGCTGTTTGCCCGGGCTGCTCGAAGCAGCTGGTCGTGCCCCGGTGGCAGGTCGGGCCGTCGGGCCGGGCCCGGATCAGCACCGCGTCACCGTCGCAGTCGGGGTGCAGGCTCACCACGGTCAGAAAGTTGCCGGAGGTTTCGCCCTTGGTCCAGAGACGGTTTTTGGAGCGGGAAAAGAAGGTCACGCGGCCCTCCTGCCGGGTTTTCTGCCAGGCTTCCTCGTTCACGTAGCCCAGCATCAGCACCTGACCCGTATCGGCATCCTGCACCACGGCGGGCAGCAGGTCATCCATTTTTGCAAAGTCCAGCTCCATAATGGTTCTTGGTTAATGATTTTTGGTAGTTGGCTGCAGTCCCGGATTGGCACACCCCGTGTGAACGGGCCCAAAACCAGAAGCCATCAACCAAAAACCGGTTCCTACAGGCGCACCGGAATCCCGTCCCGGCGCAGGTGCTCCTTCAGCTCCCGGATACCGATTTCGCCGAAGTGAAAGATGCTGGCTGCCAGGCCCGCATCGGCCTGGGCCTGCTCAAAGACGTGGGTAAAGTCCTGCATCGAGCCGGCCCCACCCGAGGCCACCACCGGCACCGATACGGCCCGGCTCACGGCCCCGGTGATATCCAGGGCGAAGCCGTCCTTGGTGCCGTCGTTGCTCATGCTGGTCAGCAGAATCTCGCCCGCGCCCCGGTCGGCGGCCTCCCGGCACCACTGCACCGCGTCGCGGCCGGTGTTGTTTGTGCCGGCCCGGGTGTAGATCTGCCAGCCGTCGGCATCGTTGTAGCGCGTGTCGGCGGCCACCACGATGCACTGGCTGCCGAAGCGGCGGGCCAGTTCCTCAATCAGCGCCGGCCGGGCCAGCACCGCCGAGTTGAGGCTGACCTTGTCGGCCCCGTTGAGCAGCAGCGCCTCCACGTCCTGCACCGTGCCGATGCCCCCCCCCACGGTAAAGGGAATATCCAGCTCCCGGGCCACGTCGCGCACCAGCGCCACCAGGGTGGTGCGCTTCTGGTTGGTGGCGGTGATATCAAGAAACACCAGCTCGTCGGCGCCCTCACGGGCGTAGCGGGCGGCCAGCGCTACCGGGTCGCCGGCGTCGCGCAGTCCCTCAAAGCGCACGCCCTTCACGGTGCGGCCATCCTTGATGTCGAGGCAGGGAATGATGCGTTTGGTCAGCATGTGGTTGTTGGTTTGTCGTTTTTGGTTTTTAGGCAGCGGCTGAGCATTAGCCAGGGCGCCGGCGGGCGGATTGGCTATCCACTACTCCTGCTTACAGCCAGGGCTGCAGCTCGTCGAGCGTGATGGTGCCTTCGTAGATGGCCTTGCCGATGATGGCCCCGTGCATGCCGATAGCGGCCAGCGCCTCCACGTCGGCAAGGGTGGTTACGCCCCCGCTGGCAATCAGGCGGGCGGCGGGCAGCCCGGTGCGCAGCTGCGCATACGTGGCCAGCGAAGGGCCCTGCAGCTTGCCGTCCTTGCTGACATCGGTGCAGATAAACGTGGTAGCCCCGGCCTGCAGGTACTGGCCGATAAACTCGGCCAGCGTGCGCTCCGACTGCTCGGCCCAGGCGTTGATGGCAATGTGGTTGTCGCGAAAATCGGCGCCCAGCAGAATCCGGTCGGCGCCGAACTGCTGCAGCCAGGTTTGGACCAGCTCCGGTTCGCGCACGGCAATGCTGCCGGCCGTAATCTGGGCCGCGCCGGCGTCGAAGGCCTGCTGCAGCGCTGCCGGGCTTTGCAGCCCGCCGCCGAAGTCAATCATCAGCCCCGTGTGGCGGGCAATGCGCTCCAGCACCGGCAGGTTCACCGGTTGCCGGGCCCGGGCCCCGTCGAGGTCGACCAGGTGCAGGCGCCGCACCCCGTGCTGCTCGAAGCGCTGGGCCACGGCCAGCGGGTCGGCGTCATACGTGGTTTGCTGGGTGAAGTCGCCTTCGGTCAGGCGCACGCACTGGCCGTTGATCAGGTCGATGGCGGGTATTATTTCCATGGGGGGGGTAGTGGGACGCGAAAGAAAAGCCCGGGGAGCCAGAGGCGGCTAGAGGGTGAGGAAGTTCTCCAGAATACGCGTGCCGACCGGGCCGCTCTTCTCGGTGTGGAACTGTACGGCGTAGAAGTTCTCGTGCTGCACGGCCGCGCTAAACGGGGCCGGATACGCGGCCTCGGCAATGGTGTACTCCCCGACCGGGGCATAGTAGCTGTGCACAAAGTACACGTAGTCTTCTTCGCGCAGGCCGGCAAACAGCGGGGAGCGCAGCTGCTGCAGGTTGTTCCACCCCATATGGGGCACCTTCAGCCCCGCAGCTTCGGGAAAGCGCCGCACGTTGAAGGGCAGAATGCCCAGCATCCGGGCATCGTTCTCCTCGCTGTGCTGGCCCAGCAGCTGCATTCCCAGACAGATTCCCAGAAAAGGCTGCCTGAGCGTGGGCAGCAGCTGGTCGAGGCCCTGGGCCCGCAGCTCCTGCATGGCGGAGGAGGCTTCGCCCTCGCCGGGAAACAGCACCTTGTCGGCCCGGCGAATGGTGTCGTGGTCGGCCGTGAGCGTGGCCTGGACCCCGAGCCGCTCCAGGGCAAAGAGCACCGACTGCACGTTGCCGCCCTTGTAGTCTACGACTGCTATATTCATTTGAGCAATATGAAATGTTTACTCATTTGTAAAATACTCTTTTTCATTTCCTGCTCCTCGCTGTTTGCCTCGGAAGGAGCCTGAGCAGACTAATCCAGACAGTCAAGGCCTGTTACCCAAATGTTATAACATTTGGGTAACAGGCCTTGACCTTATAGAATACCCTTCGTGCTCGGGATTTCCATCTTCCCCGCGTCGCGCACCAGGGCCATTTTAATGGCTTTGGCTACGGCTTTGAAAACGGCTTCGATCTTATGGTGCTCGTTCTGCCCTTCGGCTTTGATGTTGAGGTTGCAGCGGGCGGCGTCGGAAAAGCTCTTGAAGAAATGGTAGAACATTTCGCAGGGCATATCCCCTACCCGCTCGCGCTTGAACTCCGCCTCCCACACCAGCCAGGGGCGACCCGAAAAGTCGATGGCGGCCTGGGCCAGCACGTCATCCATGGGCAGCAGGAACCCGTAGCGGGCCAGGCCGCGCTTGTCGCCCAGGGCCTGGGTGAAGGCTTCGCCCAGGGCAATGGCCGTGTCCTCGATGGTGTGGTGCTCGTCGATGTGCAGGTCGCCCTGCACGTCGATCTTCATATCCACGCCCGAGTGCTTGCTGAGCTGGTCGAGCATGTGGTCGAAGAAGCCCAGGCCGGTGCGCATCTGGGGGCGGCCCGCGCCGTCGAGGTTCAGCTCGATGCGGATCTTGGTTTCATTCGTGTCGCGTTGTACTACTGCCGTGCGGGCGGGCAGGCGCAGGAATTGGTATATAGCTTCCCAACTCGTGGTACTAAGCGCGGCGCGCTCGTCGGCTTCCGCCCGGATCAGGATCGACTGGCAGCCCAGGTTCTGGGCCAGCTCCACGTCGGTGATTCGGTCGCCAATTACAAAGGAGTGCACCAGATCGTAGCGGCCGGCTTCCCGGTACTGCCCGAGCATGCCGATGCCGGGCTTGCGGGTGGGCAGGTTGTCGTGGGGGAAGCTGCGGTCGATGTGCTCGCGCACGAACTCCACTCCTTCCGCGCGCAGCACGTCGAGCATCATCGTGTGGGCGGGCCAGAAGGTTTTTTCCGGGAAGCTGGCCGTGCCCAGGCCGTCCTGATTGCTGACCAGCACCAGCTCGTAGTCCAGCTCGCGGGCAATGCGGGCCAGGCCGCTGATGGCGCCGGGTACGAACTGAAATTTTTCCCGGGTCAGGGCGTCGACCTGGAAATCCGTCGGCGGCTCAATCAGGATGGTGCCGTCCCGGTCGATGAAGAGTACTTTTTTCATGGGGTGCTTATGGGCCCGGCGCCGGGTTAGGGCCGCGGGCAGTGCGTTTCGTTTTACTTGTAATCCCGCAGCGCCTGCAGCAGCTGCTCATTCTCGGCGGCGGTGCCCACCGTCAGGCGGAGCGTGCCGGCGCAGCCGGGCTGGGTGGTACGGTTGCGCACCACGATGCCCCGCGCCAGCAGGTAGTCGTACACGGCCGTCGCGTCGGGGCGGAAGCGCACGAGCAGGAAATTGGCATCCGAGGGAAATACTTCCGCCACGATGGCCAGGGCCGGGAGCCGTGCGGCCAGCCAGTCGCGGCCGGCGAGCAGCTGGTGGCGCAGCTGCTCGAAGCGGGGCGCATCGTGCAGGGCCGCCAGCGCGTGCTGCTGGGTGGCCTCCGACACGTTGTACGGCGGCTTGATCTTGTTGAGGTAGCCGATGATGGCGGGCGAGGCGAAGGCCATGCCCAGCCGCAGGCCGGCCAGCCCCCAGGCCTTGGAAAAGGTCTGCAGCACGACCAGGTTCGGGAATTCCGCCAGGCGGGTAGTCCAGCTCGGGGCGGCGGCAAAGTCGGCGTAGGCCTCATCTACCACCACCAGGCCGCGGAAGCCGCGCAGAATCTGCTCGATGGCCGCCGCGTGCAGCAGGTTGCCGGTGGGGTTATTCGGCGAGCACAGCCAGACCAGCTTGGCTTCCGAAGCCAGAATCTGCGCCGTGGCCTCGGCCGAAATCTGGAAATCGGCCGTGAGCGGCAGGCGCTCAAGGTGCACATCGTTCAGGTGGGCCGCTACCTCGTACATGCCGTAGGTAGGCGGCAGAATCAGGATGCGGTCCTGGCCGGGCACACAGGTCAGGCGCACAAGCAGGTCGATGGCTTCGTCGGAGCCGTTGCCCAGAAAAATCTGCCCGGGGGCTACCCCCTTTAGGGTGGCTAGTGCCGCTTTCACGGCCCGCTGGTGCGGGTCGGGGTAGCGGTTGAACTGCTCGGGGCCGGCGCTGCCCAGGCTGTTTTCGTTGGCGTCGAGCATCACCCGGGCGTCGCCCTGGAACTCATCCCGGGCCGACGAGTACGGCTTCATGGCGCGGATATTGGGGCGAACGAGACTTTCTAAATCCATAACTGAGGTGGGGCTGATAACGCCGCCCGGGCGCTGATTGCTTATCTGATTAACCTGTTCTTGGGGCCGGGGCTGGCTGCTGAGTCGCTTTTATCCGGCCGCCAACGACTCCAGCCGCAGCGTGATGGCGCGGGCGTGGGCGCTGAGACCTTCGGCTTCGGCCATGGTTTCCACGATGGCGCCGATATGCTGCAGCCCGGCGGCGGTGATGCGCTGATAGGTGATTTTCTTCAGGAACGAGTCCAGCGACACGCCGCTATAGTTGCGGGCGTAGCCGTTGGTGGGCAGCGTGTGGTTGGTGCCCGAGGCGTAGTCGCCGGCGGCTTCGGGGGTCAGGTGGCCCAGAAACACCGAGCCGGCGCTGGTGACGCCCTCGGCCAGCTGCTCCGGGTTCTGTACGGCCAGAATCAAATGCTCGGGCGCGTACTGATTGGAGAAGAACAGCATTTCCTCCGGCGTGCGCAACAGAATGGCGCGGCTCTCGTCCAGGGCCCGCGTGGCCACCGCGGCCCGGGGCAGTGTAGCCAGCTGCCGCGCCACTTCGGCCTGGGTGGCCTCGATAACCGCCAGCGAGTCGGACAGCAGAATCACCTGCGAGTCGGGGCCGTGCTCGGCCTGGCTAAGCAAGTCGGCGGCCACGAAAACCGGGTTGGCCGACTCATCGGCAATAACCAAGACTTCCGAGGGGCCCGCGGGCATGTCGATGGCCACGCCGTAGCGGGTCGCCAGCTGCTTGGCAGCCGTCACGTAGCGGTTGCCGGGCCCGAAGATCTTGTCTACGGCCGGCACCGATTCCGTGCCCCCGCTCAGCGCGGCCACGGCCTGGGCCCCGCCGGCTTTGATGATGGTGGTGATGTTGAGCAGCTGGGCCGTGAACAGGATAACCGGATTCACCGAGCCGTCGGGGCGGGGCGGCGTGCACAGCACCACTTCGGGGCAGCCAGCCAGCCGGGCCGGCACGCCCAGCATCAGCAGGGTGCTGAACAAGGGCGCCGTGCCGCCGGGCACGTAGAGCCCGACGCGCTGCACCGGCACGGCCCGCCGCCAGCACAGCACGCCCGGCATGGTTTCCACTTTCTCCTCCGCCGGGCGCTGGGCCTCGTGAAAGCGGCGGATGTTGGCGTGGGCCTGGCGGATGGCCGTCTGCAGCGCGGAAGGTACCTGGCCCACGGCGGCCTCCAGCTCGGCGGGCGTCACGCGCAGGCCGGCGCGCAGGTCGGCCCCGTCAAAAGTCTGGGCGTATTCGAGCAGGGCTGCGTCGCCGCGCTGGCGCACGTCGGCGAATATCTGCGCTACGCGCTGCTCCACGTCGGGGGCCTGCTGGGCGGCCGCGCGCTGCTGCAGGGCGGCCCATTCGGGTTGCGAAGGATAGTGAAAGATCTGCATCGGGTTGGCGAAGTTAGGGGCGAGAAGCTGGCAGTCGGAAGTGGTGCTCGCCTGATAAGTCGGGACCTGCAAGCCCAGGGGCCAGCTCCTGACTCCCGGCTGCTGGCTGCTTCAGGAAATCATTTTCTCAATCGGGAGCACCAGGATGCCTTCCGCGCCCACGGCTTTAAGCTGGCCGGTGATGTGCCAGAAGTCGTCCTCGTTCACCACCGACTGCACCGACACCCAGCCCTGCTCGGCCAGCGGCGTCACCGTGGGCGACTTGATGCCGGGCAGCAGGGCCTTCACCGCGTCGAGGGCGGCCACGGGGGCATTCAGCAGAATGTACTTGTTGCGGCGGGCCCGGCGCACGGCCTGCATGCGGAACTGCAGCTGGGCCAGCAGCTCCTGCTTTTCGGCCGGCAGACTCTGGTTGGCAATCAGCACGGCCTCGGAGCGGAACACGGTTTCCACTTCGCGCAGGCCGTTGCCCAGCAGCGTGGAGCCCGAGGAAACGATGTCGCAGATGGCGTCGGCCAGCCCGATGCTGGGGGCAATTTCGACCGAGCCGCTGATGGTGTGCAGGTGGGCCTGCACGCCTTCGCCGGCCAGGTAGCGGCCCAGAATCTGGGGGTACGAGGTGGCAATGTTCTTCCCCTGCAGGTCGGCTACCGAGCTGTAGGCTTCGTTGCGGAGCACGGCCAGCGACAGGCGGCACTTGCTGAAGCCCAGCGTTTCGACTTCCAGGGCCGGGAAGCCCGCTTCCACCAGCACGTTCTGGCCCACAATACCCAGGTCGGCCACGCCGTCCTGCACGTAGCCGGGAATGTCGTCGTCGCGCAGAAACAGGATTTCGAGGGGGAAGTTGGTGGCTTCGGTTTTGAGCTTGTAGGTGCTGCTGACAAAGGAAATACCGCACTCCCGAATGAGATTGAGGGAATCTTCGCTCAGGCGGCCCGACTTCTGAATGGCTAAACGGATCATGGAATTCTGGGGGGGGGGTAAGAAAAGAAGGAGGCCCGGGCCTGGCGGCGGACGAGCGGACCCTTCGGGGATGGGAAGACTGGGTTACGGGAGAAAGACCGGCGCGGCGCCCGAAAGCGGGCAAACAGCGGTCGGGCCGCCTTGCTGGGCGGCCGGGCCACCGACTAGCGGCAGGCCCCACGGGGACGATATGCTGCGTTCATTCCTCTACAAAGAGGAATGGTGGCCGTGCACATGATGGTGCGCCGCGCGCAGCCAGCCAGCGGCAACGCCCACGGTGGGGGCGGCGGCTTGGGGGCGGGTGCGGAAAAGGGGCGCGACGAAGGTCATGGAGGCGAATTGCTGGGCAAATGTACAAGCGGGGAATCCGGAACAAAAGTTTACGGAGAAAAAATATTCAAAAGCCCGATCTTCGCCCCTGGGTTGGATTGCCAACCAGCTTTCTGGCACCATTGTTTCGGGTACCGGCGCCACGCTCCGTTTTGGCGCGCACACTCCTTGTCTATGCATCCTCTCCGGTTTTCTTCCCTGCTGCTGGCCAGCGGCCTGTGCTTCGGCCTGCTGCTGGGTGGTTCCAGCGCCCAGGCTCAGTCCTACGCCGAGCAGCAGCAGCTGCCCCTACCCCAGGCCAGTCCGCACGCCGTGGTGCAGCAGACCGTGGGCCTGACCGACATCACCGTCGACTACCACTCGCCCAGCGTGAAGGGCCGCGCCATCTGGGGCGCGCTCGTGCCCTACGACCAGGTGTGGCGGGCCGGGGCCAACGAGAATACCATCCTGGCCTTTGCCGACCCGGTGATTCTGAACGGCCAGTCGGTGCCGGCCGGGCGCTACTCCTTCTACGTGGTGCCCCACGAAACCCAGGACTGGGAAGTGGTACTCAACCGCGTAACGACCCACTGGGGCGCCGAGGGCTACGAGGCCAAGGACGACCAGCTGCGCCTGAAGGCCGCCCCCGAAACGGCTCCCCTGCACGAGAGCCTGCTGTACTGGTTTTCGGAGCTCAAGCCGGCCAGCGCCCGCCTGAACCTGACCTGGGAAAAGCGTACGGTAAGCGTGCTGGTCACCACCGACGTGCACACCAAGGTGCTGGCCACCATCGAAAAAACGATTGCGGCCCAGCCTCAGAACTGGCAGCTGCTGGCCCAGGCCGCCGACTACCTGGTGCTCAACAACCTGGAGTCGGAGCGGGCCCTGCGCTACATCAACGAGTCCATCCGTCTGAAGGAAGCCTACACCAACACCTGGATCAAAGCCCGCCTGCTGGCTTCCCAGCAGGACTTCGGCACCGCCATCGAGGTAGGGCGCAAGGCCATCAAGCTGGGCGAAAAGCGCGACACGAACTTCAAAACCCAGCTCCCCGGCATGCGCCTGGCCCTGACGGAGTGGCAAAGCAAGGCCTACTGATGTTGAAGCCCGGCGCCGCCCGTCGTCCGGCCCGCCCACAAAAAGGCCCGCAACTGTTTCGTTGCGGGCCTTTTTTGCTGTCAGCTTCTTCCATCTGCCGGGTTCGTCAGAACCGGGCAATGGCCCGCAGGTTGATGATGCGCTGAGACAGGTAGTTGGGCACGGCATAGGTGCGCCCGTTCACGTCCTGCACGTAGCTGTAGCCCGCCACGTTGTTGGCGTCCAGCACGTTGAGGATTTCCAGCCCCAGCCACAGGCTTTCGAGCTGGCCGGGCCGGCGCGCGGCTTCGGAGCGGTTGGCCACGAACAGGATCTTGGAAAAGCCCAGGTCGACACGCTTGTAGGAGCGCGTCAGGGCCGAGGTGCCGCGCAGCTCCTGGTTGCCGGGAATGCTGAACGGCAGCCCGGTGCCGAAGACCAGGTTCACGTAGCCTTTCACGGTGGGGTTATTGGGCAGTTGGTCCTGGAAGAAGATGCCGAAGTTCAGCCGCTGGTCGGCCGGGCGGCGGATGTAGCCTTTCTCGGCAAAGCCAATGGAGTCGTTTTGGGCGTTGCGCAGCACGGTGAAGTCGCCGGCCACGTTTTCGCGGGTGGTGAGCACGCCCAGGCTGAACCACGACTCGGAGCCTTTCACAAACTCGCCGCTGACCCGCGCGTCGAGGCCGGCGGCGTAGGCCGTGGCGTTGTTCTTGGCAAAGTAGCGCAGCCGCACGTTGTCCACGTCGTAGGGAATCACGTCGGTGAGGTATTTATAGTACACCTCGCTGCTGAGCTTGAAGGGCCGCTCCCACTGCCGGAAGCGCAGCTCGGTGCCGGCAATGAAGTGCAGGGAGCGTTGGGCGCGCAGCTCGGCGTTGAGCGTGGGCTGCTGCACCAGCACGCTCTGGGGCGTGGCGCGGGTGCCGCTGTTCTGGTCGCGCAGCTCCCGGTAGAACGGGGGCTGGTAGTACACGCCCGTGGCCAGCTTGTACGACAGGTTCGGGTGCCGGCGCGGGGTAAACGAATACTGCAGCCGCGGACTGATGGTGAGCTGCCCGTTCACCGACCAGTAGTTGGCGCGTACGCCGTAGGTCAGGGTCTGCAGCGAGTCCAGCTCGACGGTGTGCTGGGCGTAGCCCTGGTAGCGGAAGCTGGTCAGGTCCAGGTCCGTCAGCAGGCGGGTGCGGCGGTAGTCGGGCACGAAGCCGGCCGAGTCGGCGAAGCTGTACTCGTTGAGCTGGTCCTGGAGCTGCTCGCGGCCGGCTTTGGCGCCCCAGCGCACGGAGTGGCGCGAGCCCGGCGTCCAGCGGCCCCGGCCTTCGAGGTTAAAAACCCGGGCCGTGAGGTAGTTGCGCGAGTTGTCGAAGCGGGAGCCCACGTCGCGCTGGCGCACGGCCTGGTTGAAGTCGGGCGACTTCGGGTCGCGGTTGATTTCGGCAAAGCTGTAGCGGGCTTCCACGTCGCGGTATTCCAGCTCCCGGGAGAACATGGCCCCGCCCAGCAGCTCGCCCTGCAGGGTGCTGGTGAAGTTGTGCTTCAAACTCAGCCCGCTCTGGTAAGTGTCGTACTGCATCCGCTCGTAGCCGTCGTACTGAACAAAGAGCCGCGACACCTGGTTGGTGGCCGTGCTGAACGTGACCTGCCCCGATTCGGGCGTCAGCCGGTAGTCGTTGTGGGCTACGCTGGTCAGCAGGCTCAGGCTGGTGCGCTCCCTATCGTCCCGGGGGCCCAAGGCGGCGGTAACGTACACCTGCGCGTCGTAGAAAGTCGGGTTGTAGTCGCCGCGCTGCGCCCGCAACGACCGCAGCACGTAGCTGGCGTTCTTGTAGCGGATACCGGCCAGGTAGCTTACCCGCTTGTTGGGCGAGGTGGCCTCCACGTGCATCGTGCCGCCCACCAGGCTGGCCGTGGCCGAGCCGCCGAACTGGGCGGGCTTCTTATAGTCGATGCTGAGCACCGAGGAGAGCTTGTCGCCGTACTTGGGCTGCCAGCCCCCGCTGGAAAACTCGATTTTGCCCACCAGGTCCGGATTCACAAAGCTCAGGCCCTCCTGCTGGGAAGCCGTAATCAGGAACGGCCGGTACACCTCGATACCATTGACGTAGACCAGGTTTTCGTCGTAGTTGCCCCCGCGCACCGAGTAGGTGCTGGTCAGCTCGTTGTTGGCTACCACGCCGGGCAGCGTAGTCAGAATCTTGTTGAAGTCGCCGAAGGCCGAGGGCAGCTCCTTCACCGAGCGCGGGTCGATGCGGGTGATGCTGACCTGCTCGCGGGTGCTGGCATCCTCGTTGCGGCCGCGCACGGTCACGTTTTTCAGCGCCTGGTTGTCGGCGGCCAGCGTCAGGCTCAGCTCCTGCCCGCGGTCCAGATCCAGCGGCTGGCGCACGGCCACAAAGCCCAGGCGGCGGGCCACCAGCACCGGGGCCCGGCCGCTCACAGGCCGGGCCACGCTCAGGGCAAACCGGCCCCGGCTATCGGTGCTGGTCCCCCCGGGCTGCCCTTCAATGCCCACCCCGACCAGCTCCAGCGGCTGGCCGGCGGCGTCGCGCACGGTGCCCGTCACCAGGATGCGGGCGGCCTGCTGGGCTTGGGCGGCGGGCAGGCCCAAGATCATCAAACACAGGGTCAGCCAGCCCAGGCGGGCGGCCAGAATCCGTCGGTAGCGGTGCGGCATCAGCGTTGCTCTTGGGCGGCGGTGGCCAGTAGGTGAGCCCGCAGGTCGGCCAGGGTTTGTACCGGATCGGCGGAGTTAAAGACGAAGCTGCCGGCCACCAGCACGTCGGCGCCGGCTTCCACCAGGGCGCTGGCATTGTCGAGGCTCACGCCCCCGTCGATCTGAATCAGCGCCGCGGAGCCGTTGTCGACCAGCAGCTCCTTGAGCGCGGCCACCTTGCGCAGGGTGTTGGGAATAAACGACTGCCCGCCGAAGCCCGGATTCACCGACATCACGCAGACCAGGTCCAGGTCGGCGGCAATATCGGTCAGCACGGCCACGGGCGTGTGCGGGTTCAGGGCCACGCCGGCGCGGCAGCCCAGGGCCTTGATCTGCTGAATCACGCGGTGCAGGTGGGGGCAGGCCTCGTAGTGCACGGTCAGGTTGGCGGCGCCCGCGTCGCGGAAGGCGGCCAGGTAGTGCTGGGGCTCCTCAATCATCAGGTGCACGTCGAGCGGCTGCCGGGCGTGGCGGTGAATGGCCTGCAGCACGGGAATGCCAAAGGAGATATTGGGCACGAAGCGGCCATCCATCACGTCGCAGTGCAGCCAGTCGGCGGCGCTGGCGCCCAGGCGCTCAGTTTCGGATTGAAGGTTGCCAAAGTCGGCAGCCAGCAGGGAGGGAGCCAGCAGCGGGGCCATGCGTCGGGACGAGTTCATACGGCGAAGGTAACGCTTTGGCAAGCAGGTTTTGGTATAGCCCAACCCGGATTCGACCAGCCTTTTTTCCCGCGCGCCCCGCGTCAGCGGCCCGCTACGCCTGTTGCGCCGCGCCCCGGCCGCCGCCACCCACCGTGTTCGGCCAAGCCTCGGGGAAAAGCCAAAAGCCCTTTGCCCGGGCGGGACAAAGGGCTTTTGGCGGCGGCGCCCGCGGGGCGGGCTACTTGCCCTCCACGGGCTTTTTCCAGGCCTGCCAGTCCAGCTCGCCGTTGTCTTTTTTGCGCAGGAAGTAGGTCTGGTCGTCCTTCTGGGTTTTGCCGAAGGTCACGTCGCCGCGGCAGTCGAGGCACTTGACGGAGGTGTACTTGAACTTGTCCTGGGCCAGGCGCGACGACAGGTCCAGGTTGTCGGAGCCGCACAGGCCACAGGCGGCCACGTCGGGAAAGCTGAGCCGGTCGTACTCGGCGACGACCTCGTGCAGATTCGGCCCCTGCACCGTGAAGTGGAACTGGCGGCGGCCAATCCGTTTAGTAATCATGAGTTGCAACATGCTGCCGGAAAGTAAAAAAGTGCGGAATAAAGGAAATGAAGCTGGGTTCAGCTCTTTGCCAACACTAATATGGTTGGAATAATTACCAATAAAAACTAAAAAAGGGAGAAACCCGGCGGACCGGCTTCCTCCCTTTTGGTTTGGGCACCGCGCTTGGGGCTTAGAGCTTCACCAGCCGGACCGTTTGCTGAGCTTTGCCGGAGCTGACCAGGCAGGTATAGATGCCCTTGGCCAGCGGCAGCGCCGGCAGGCGCACCTCCGCGGCCCCGGCCGGGGCCAGCTGCAGCTCCCGAACCAGCGTACCGCGGGCGTCAAAGAGGCGCACCCTGAGCGGCGTGCCCCGGAAAGCCGGGCTCAGGTGCAGAAACAGGGCTTCCTCCCGGCTGGGGTTGGGGTACACGGCCAGGGCCTCGGCGGCCGGCAGGGCGCTGGCCGCAGCCAGCGGGGTGCTGGGGTTGGCCAGGTTATAGGCCGTCACGAAGTTGGGAATGCCATAGCCCAGCGTGTTGTTCGGATTGGCTGCCAAAGAGCCTGAGCGCTGCAGGAACTGGATAACCTGCTGTACCCCCAGCGTGGGCGACGACTGCCAGAAGGCGGTGGCCATGCCCGCCATAATGGGGCAGGAAAAGGAAGTGCCGCTGCCGTAGCCCGGCCCCGTCGGATAGACGAGGGCGGCCTGCTGCCCCTGGGCCACCACGTTGGGCTTGATGCGGCCGTCGGCGGAGGGGCCGTAGGAGCTGAAGGCGGCGTGGTTGCGCTGGGCCGTTACGGCGCCCACCGTCAGGATGGAGTCGGCATCGGCAGGGGCCGTGATGTAGCGCCAGGCAGAGTTGCCTTCGTTGCCCGCGCTGTTGACCACCAGCATGCCCACCCGGGCGGCCACCGTGGCGGCCCGCGTCGAAATGGCCGTGCGCCCGTTCATATCGGCGTAGGTGTAGTTGGCGGAGGGCACGTCGAAGGTGCTGTAGCCCAGCGACGAGCTGATGACGTCCACCCCGGCCGAGTCGGCGTACTCGGCCGCCACCAGCCAGTTGGCTTCTTCCACGGGATGCTCCGAGCCGATGTCCTCGGTGATGAACAGCCGGTACGAGGCCTTGGGCGCCGTGCCGATGAATACGCCGGGCTGGTTGCCCGCCAGCGTCGACAGGCACAGCGTGCCGTGATCGTTGCGCTGGAACACGTCCGTGTTCTTATCGACCACGTTGAACGTGCTGATCAGGCGCTGCTCCTGCAGCAGGGGCGCAAAGACGGCCATCTGGTTTACGCTCGGAAAGCCGGCGTCGAAGACGGCAATCTGCATGCCCTCGCCGCGGAAGTTGGCGTTGTGCATAGTTACGGCCCCGATCATCTGGGCCTGGTTGTAGGCAATGCCGTAGTCGGCGGGAGCACTGCTGGGCCGCTCGGCGGGCGCTACCGGCTCCTTCTCGGGCTGGCGCGGCCCGCCCTGGCCGCGGTTCAGGGTCTGGGCACCCTGCACGCAGCTCAGCGTGCGGATCTGGGCCAGGGTAGTGGAGTCGCAGGACACGATGGCGGCATTAAACCAGCGGGAGGTGTACCACAGCCGGGTGCCGGCCACGGCTTTCACCTGGGCCACGTAGGCGGGGTTTACCGGCAGGTCGCGGGGCTTGAGGGCAATGCCCTGGCGGGTGCGCCGCTGCAGGGCCCGGGCCGAGAGAAACGCCCCGGGCTGACTCAGGCTGAACGGGGTACCGGTCTTGTTGGTGAAATAAATCAGGTGCCGGCGCACGGTGGGTATGGCCCGGGCTGGGGTTCCGGTCACGGGATCCGACGCGGCCCGGGCCGGGCTGACGCCGGCGCAGAGTCCGGCCAGAAGGAGAAGGTAAGAAAAGCGCATGGATACGAGTAGAGGTGGACGTACGGCAAGATACGAATTTGCCCCCGCACTGGCCGGGGGCGCCCACCTTTTCGCTGCCCCGGCCCCGACCCCCAAAAAGCGCGGCCCGGGAAAGTCCCGGGCCGCGCTTTTGGTTGTAATTGGTCCATCCTCTTGGCTGCACTGCCGGCAGCAGACTTACGGGGTATGCCCTTTTTCCAGCAGGGTTTCCACCCGCACCCGGCCCTTAAAGATGCGGGTGGGGTCGGGCGTGCAGTTGCCGCCGTTGCAGAACTCCAGCCGCCGCCGCACCCGCTGCACCGGGCCGCTGCCCTGGGCGTACACCTGCCGGTACTTGGCCACGTTGTAGAGGCCGTCGTCCAGGTTTACATCCTCGATGTCGTCGGTGGTTACCGTGCGCTCGTAGCGGAAGGTCTGGCTGCCCGCCTGGGCCGTGAAGGGTTGGCCCACGCGCTGGTAGCGGCGGTTTTCGGCTACCACCGTATCCCGGGCATTAAAGGCGTCGCGGTTCCAGGCCCGGTCGGCCCGCACCGGAAACACCAGCTCCACGGTCCGCCGGTTGTTGCGCACGAGCTGCACGTTGGTGGCCGTCGCGCTGAGTACCAGCACGCTGTCGTCGCGCCACAGGTCGGTGGGCAGCAGGCGGCGGGAGCGCACAATCCGGTAGGCCGGCTGCCCGCTGGCGTCGGTAATCTGCTCGTCGACCCGCTCGCGGAACTGAAACGAGCTCACCGGCTGCCGCTGGAAGTTCAGCCAGCTGGAGTCGGTGACGGCAAAGATGCGGTAGTCACCCACGGCCAGCGGGTAGTAGTCGGCGCCCGACTCCGGGCCGGGCTCAGTTTCGGTCTGGCAGCCGGCCACGAGCAGCGTCAGTGCACCGGCCGCAGCCAGCCCCCACGACCAGCGGAAACGAAATAGCATAGGAGAATGGGTTAGGACGCGGCTACGGTAGCCGCGGCAGGGGAAGATACGGGAACTTCGCCGATGGTATGCCGCTCGATCCAGCCGCCGCCGATAACGTCCGGCCCGTCGTAGAACACGGCGGCCTGCCCGGGCGTCACGGCGTGCACGGCCTCCTCGAAGTAAACGTGGATCTTGTCGCCGATCTGCTCCAGAAACGCGGGGGAGCCGTCGTGGTTATAGCGGATCTTGGTGCGGCTCGCGACCAGGCCCCGGCCTTCCAGCGAGGCGAACTTGCCCATGTTGAGCTTGCCCACCAGCGTGCGGGTGCTGGCCAGATCGTCGAAGTTGCCGAGCACGACCTGGTTGGTGTCGGGCCGGATTTCGGTCACGTAGGCCGGGAAGCCCAGCGCGATGCCCAGCCCCTTGCGCTGCCCGATGGTGTAGAACGGGTAGCCCTCGTGGTGGCCCAGCACGGTGCCGTCGCGCAGCACAAACTCGCCGCCGGCCACGCGGGCCTCCAGCCCTGCCACGCGCCGGCGCAGGAAGCCCCGGTAGTCGTTGTCGGGAATAAAGCAGATTTCGTAGCTCTCGGGCTTGTTGACCAGCTCGGTGAAGCCGCGGCGGCGGGCCTCGTCGTAGATTTCGGTTTTGCGCAGCCCCCCCAGCGGGAACATAGTCCGCGCCAGGCTCTGCTGCGAGACGCCCCAGAGGGCATACGACTGGTCCTTGTTCTCATCCAGGCCCTTACTGACCACGTAGCGGCCGTTTTCGTGGCGGATGTTGGCGTAGTGGCCGGTGGCAATAAACTGGCAGCCGAGCTGGTCGGCCCGGCGCAGCAGCGCGTCCCACTTGATGTGGGTATTGCAGAGCACGCAGGGATTGGGCGTGCGGCCGGCCAGGTACTCGTCGGTGAAGTTGTTGATGACAAAGTCACCGAACTCGTCGCGGATGTCGATGATGTAGTGCGGAAAGCCCAGCTCCACGGCAATCTGGCGGGCGTCGTTGATGCTGTCGAGCGAGCAGCAGCCGGTTTCCTTCTTGGAGCCGCCGGCCGAGGCGTAGTCCCAGGTTTTCATGGTCATGCCCACCACTTCGTAGCCCTGCTCGTGCAGCAGCACGGCGGCTACGGAGCTGTCGATGCCGCCGCTCATAGCGACGAGGACCCGTCCTTTCGATTCGGAAGTATTCGTATTCATACCAGTAAAAAGCAAAGAGGCGGGCTGAAAGTTTCCGCCGCCCGTCGGGCAAAGGTAAGCACTCTGCCGTTGGGCCCGCCGGGGCCGCCGCCCCGCGGGGTTAGGAGCCATCCGGGGCGCGGGCCGCCCGGGACGCGGCCCCGGATACCGGGTTATTTTTTCGATCAGTAAGCCCCTAAAACGTTGGACTTCGCCAAGGCAACGGTTTTTATCCCGAATATTGCGGCAGGTCTTCCCTTCCGCCCTGCTTCCCTCCCGTTTGCTATGTCTTTGATTACCCCGGTGCTGGTTCGCGGCATCAACAACCTGTCGGATGCCCGCTACTGCGCCGGCATGGGCGCCGAATACCTTACCTTCCGCCTCGACCCGGCCCTGCCCGGCCACCTGCAGCCCGCGGCCGTGCAGGAGCTCAGCGGCTGGGTGGCCGGCGTGCAGCTCGTGGGCGAGTTCGACACGCTGCCCGTGGAGCAGATCAACGAGCTGGCGCAGGCCTGCCGACTGGATTACGTGCTGCTGCACCGCCGCCGCCCCGCCGAGGAGCTGGCGCGACTGGTCGTGCCGGCGCTAAAGCTGGTGAAGTGGATTCCGGACATGCTGGAGCAGGACGTGGAAAAGCGCTTCCGCGACCAGCACGCTCACGTGGCGGGGTTTGTGCTGGCCACGCCCCCCCCCGAGCCGCTCACGACCATGCAGCGGGCCCAGCTCACGTCGCAGGCCCGCACCTACAAAATCTGGCTGGGCACGGGCTTTGCACCCCCGCACAGCATGCGCCAGCTCGTGGACGAGCTGACGCCCGCCGGCCTGGTGCTGGAAGGCGGCGAGGAAATCAAAACCGGGCTGCGCGACTTCACCGAGCTGGAAGCCATCTTCGAGCAGCTGGAGGAGGAATAGGCCGCCCGGCGCCGCGTCGGGCCTTAGCCCGGCACGGCCAGCACGGTAGAGGCCGGCTCGGTAAGCTCCGGGGGGCCACAAACCTGAAGGTGGCCTTCCGCCGCCGGCCGGCCCCGACCCACTCCGCGTTGAGCTGATCCAGAAACCCCCACGATTTCCGGGCAGCAGGGAGAGCAGGCGCCGATTGCCGCCGAGCAGGTGCAGGGCCACGGCGCGCGCCCGCCAGCGTGGCCCGCTCCCACTCGGCCGGCAGCGCCAGCAGGTGCTGCTCCAGCCCGGGGAGCAGGCGCACGGTCGGAAGCGGCGGCAGGGCGGACCCGGGCAAGACCGGGATTAGCTCAGCTGGAACTGCAGGTACTTGATGGGGATGCCCTCGGCGCGGAAGCGGCGCTCGTAGTGGGTCTGAATGTCCTCGGCGTGGGGTAGCAGCTCGGGCGTCGCGTACAGGTCCTTGGTGTGGGCCCGCAGCGTGGCGCCGGGGCGCTGCTGCACCACGGCCAGGGAATAGTCGAACAGGGCTTCGTCGTCGGTTTTGAGGTGAACCAGGCCCCCGGGGCGCAGAATCTGCTGGTACAGATCCAGAAAGCGCGGGGCCGTGAGGCGGCGCTTGGCGTCGCCCAGGCGCGGGCGCGGGTCGGGAAACGTAATCCAGATTTCGCTCAGCTCGCCGTAGCCGAAGTGCTGCCGCAGGTCCAGGGCGCGCATGCGCACGAAGCCCACGTTGGTCAGGCCCAGCTCCTGGGCCCGGTGGCTGCCCTTCCAGATCCGGTCTCCCTTGATGTCGAGGCCCAGGAAGTTGCGGTCGGGGTAGCGCGCGGCCAGGCCTACGGTGTAGTCGCCCTTGCCGCAGCCCACTTCCAGGGTAATGGGGTTGGGCCGGGCAAAAAAGCGGGCTTCCCACTGGCCCGCCAGCTGCTGAAAGTTGGCTTTGCCCGGCTCCACGATGTCGGGCCGCTCGGCATTATTGGCAAAGCGCTTCTGTTTAACTCGACTCACTGACTTGGTTTTTGGTTATTCGTTTTTGGCTTTTGGCGCTTTGCCAGTCTCGGTCGGGGCTCACTGCCCAAAAACCAGCCCTACAACTCTTCGATTTCGGCCACCACAAAGGTACTGCCCCCGATAAAGACCACGTCGGCGGGCTGGGCGGCGGCTCGGGCGGCGGCCACGGCCGTCATGACCGGGCCGTACACCTGCCCCTGCAGCCCCACCCGGACGGCCTGGGCAGCCAGCTCCGCGGCCGGCAAAGCCCGCGGGATGTTGGCCTGGCAAAAGTAGTACGTTGCCGACCGGGGCAGCAGAGCCAGCATTTTAGTTACGTCCTTGTCGTTGACCGCGCCCAGCACGAAGTGCAGCTGCCGGTAGGGCAGCCGCGCCAGCTGGGCCGTCACGAAGCGCAGGCCGGCCTCGTTGTGGCCCGTGTCGCAGACCACCAGCGGGTGGCGGCCCAGGATGGTCCAGCGGCCGCGGAAGCCGGTGAGGCGGCGCACGTCGCGGAAGCCGGTGCGCACGGCGGCCTCGGGAATGACGTAGCCCTGGCGGCGCAGCTCGTCGAGCACGGCCAGCACCCCGGCCACGTTCAGCCGCTGGTAGTCGCCGGCCAGGGCCAGCTCCAGCTCGTCCAGCCCGGCCGCGCCGCTCACGTGCAGAAGCTGGGTACCGGCATCGGGCGCGGGCTCGCCCAGCAGCTCCACCTGGTAGTGCTGGTCGGCAAAGAGCAGCGGGGCGTTTTCGGCCGCCGCCTTCTGCTCGAATACGGCGGCTACTTCCGACTGGCTCTGGCTGATGACGACGGGCACGCCGGGCTTGATGATACCGGCTTTTTCCCCCGCAATTTCGGGCAGCGTGTCGCCCAGCAGGTTCTGGTGGTCGTAGCTGATGTTGGTGATGAGCGACACCAGCGGGGTGATGATGTTGGTCGAATCCAGCCGGCCGCCCAGCCCTACTTCCACGATGGCAATGTCGACCTGCTGCCCGGCGAAGTACGAGTAGGCCAGCGCCACGCACATTTCAAAAAACGAGGGCTGCACCGCGGCAAACTGCGGCCACCACTGCGCCACCCAGGCCACCAGGTAGTCCGGCGTCAGGTCCTGCCCGTTGATCTTGATGCGCTCCGTGAATTCGCGCAGGTGGGGCGAGGTGTAGAGGCCGACTTTGTAGCCGGCAGCCTGCAGCACGGCGGCCAGCAGGTTGGAGGAGCTGCCCTTGCCGTTGGTGCCCGCCACGTGCACGGCCCGGAACCGCCGCTCGGGGTGGCCCAGCACCTCCGCCAGGGCTTCGGTGTTGCCCAGCCCCTTCTTGAAGCCGGCCGCGCCCACCCGCTGAAACATCGGGAGCTGGTCGTAGAGGAAAGCAAGGGTTTGGGCGTAGGTCATGGAAGGCAGAGCAGAGAAGCGGGTGGGCAGTGGTGGTGCCACGACCGAAAAAGTCGTGGCACCACCACTGCCCACAAAAGTAAAGCCGCCGGCCGGAGAATTCCGACCGACGGCTTTTTAATTGGGTGCAGCCGCTTAGCGCACCGTAATCTTGAACGTGTAGAAGCCCGTGGCCCCGCCGCCGGCCGAGCTGGTGCGGCGCAGGTCGGCATTTTCCAGCGCGTCGCGGCATACCTTCTCCTGGGCCGGCGACACGTTGCCCGACACCTTGGTCACGGCCTCAATCTCGCCATCGGCATTCACCTTGATCTTGAAGCGCACGAAGCCCGAGCTGTTGTCCAGGGGCGGCACGTCGGGGATGCGTACGAAGGTCCAGCCCGCCATTTCCAGCCCGCCGGAGCCGGGGCTGCGGCCCGAGCCGCCGCTGCCGGGCTGCCCGTAGAGGGCTTTGGCATCCAGCGAGCCGTTGGGGTCGCCCTGGTCGCCGGTGGCGCCGGGCCGGTCGCCGTTGTTGTTGCCGGTGGGGGCGTTGCTGGTACCGTTTTCGCCGTTGCCGCCGCCGCTGGCGCTGCCTTTGGGCGTGTAGAGCGTACGGGGCTTTTCGGCCGGCTTGGGCACTTCCTTCACCTCTTCGCGGCGCGGGGCGGGCTTTTCCACCGGCGGCACACTCACCGGGCTTTCCTCGGCCTCGCTGGTCACGATCTTATCCTCGGAAGCCTGCTGGGGCGTAGGCTCGGCCGCCTGCTGCACGGGGCGCGGCGTGGGGTCGGGCGAAGAGGCCGGCGGGCGGCTGTCCTCGCGGTTGGTGGACGCGTTGGCCACGGCCTTGCTCTGAATGTCGCCCGAGCCGGCCTCGTCCACGCCGTAGTTGAGCTCCACGCCGTCGCCGCCGAAAGCCGCCAGCGGCGGGTCGGGGCCTTTAAATACGGTAAAGATAAAAGCCGCGGCCAGCAGCGCATGGATAGCCACCGTGCCAATTATCGCCTCGCGGCGGTGCTCTTCGCGGTAGTCTAGGGGCATGGCACTTTGGTTTTTAGGGGTTGGCTTTGGGGTTGCTGGCTCTGGTTATCTATTGTCAACGCATTCGACTTTGTTGGTTGACCAAAAACCAAAAACAAATTATCAAAAACCAACCGAAAGCTTACTTGGCGGCCGACTGCTGGGCCTGGGTGGCCATCACCATCTTTACCTTGAGGCGGTTGCCGATTTCGAGGATGTCGACCAGCTTCTGCACGTTCAGCGACGAGTCGACGCGCAGCACCACGGTAGGGCTTTCCAGCCCGGCCACGCGCTGGGCCAGGGCCGTTTCCAGGGTGGCGGCCGTCACGGGCTGACGGTCGAGGAAGTAGGCCCCGGCCGCATCGACCGACACGTTGATGGTTTCCTTCATTACCGCCTTGCCCGAGCGGGCGTTGGGCAGCATGAGCTTAATCACGTTGGGGTTCACCATCGTCGACACGATCAGAAAGAACAGCATCAGGAAGAACATGATGTCGTTCATCGAGCTGGTCTCGACGTGCGAGGAAAGCTTACGGCGCCGGCTGAGGTCCATATGAGTTGCCAGTTGCGAGTTGCCCGTTGCCGGTTACGATTGCCGTTTCGTCGTTGAACAAACGGGCAACTGATAACCGGTAACTGGCAACTGATTAGTTGTCCTGAAGGATGTCCATGAACTCGATGGCCGAGTTTTCCATGCGGAACACGAGCCGCTCGACCATGATGCTGAGCCAGTGGTAGCCGATGTGGGCGATGATACCCACGATCAGGCCGGCGGCCGACGTGACCATCTTGGTGTACAGACCACCCGAAATCTGGGCGATGCCGAAGTCGCCGGTGGCGCTGATGGCGTAGAAGATCTTAATAACGCCGATGATGGTACCCACGAAGCCCAGCATGGGCGCAATGCCGGCGATGATGCCCAGGATGCTGATGTTCTTTTCGAGGCGGGCAATTTCAATCTTACCCACGTTTTCCACGCTGGCCTCAATGTCTTTCAGCGGCAGGCCGATGCGGCGGATGCCCTTCTCAATCATGCGGGCCAGCGGCGAGGGATTCTGCGCGCAGAGCATCTTGGCGCCTTGCAGGTCGCCCTTGACCATCAGCCCGCGGATGCCGCTCATAAACGAGTCGGGGTTGACGGCGGCGCGGCGGATGGTAATGAAGCGCTCAATGATGATGTAGAGCGACACGAACGAGAGCAGCAGCAGCGGCAGCATGATCCAGCCGCCTTTCAGAATCAGATCCAGCAGGGACAAATCCCCGGTGACGGTGGGGGTGCCGGCGGCAACGGCGGTGGCGGCGGTATCGGTGGCGGTGGTAGCGGCGGTGGTAATCTGCAGCAGGAATGCGGTCATGCTAGTAGTTGAGAACCCAAAGATCAGAACCTAAGTGCTTCCGCACCAGGGGCAATTGTTGCTGGGCGACGGCCTTGCTGGGAAAGTCGACCACCGAGAGGCGGTACTGGCGGCTGCCGCGGGCCGGCAGCACTACTTTGGCGTCCTTGTGCCCGTGGCGCAGCAGGGCCAGGCGGCCTTTCTCGGCGTGGGCCAGCGTGGTATAGGCCCCCACAATGATGTAGGAACGGCCCGTACGGCTTTTAATTGTAGTGGGGCCGGTAGCCGGCGCCAGGCGGGGAGCCACTACCCCGGCTTTCGCCACCGGCGCTGCGGGCGTACGTACGGCCACCGGCTTGGCCACTGCCGCGGGCTTGCGCACGAGGGCTGCTTTCGCCGGGATAGCCGCCGGGCCTTTGACGACGGCGGGGGCCGCGCTAATCACCGGCGCGGGAGCCGCTTCCGACCAGCTGCTGTTGGTCAGGGCGGCCTGCTGCCGGTCGAAGGTCGGCTGCGCGGCCCCGGACGGCTTTTCAGCGTCAGCCGCGGGCTGGCTCAGATCTAGGGTAAGACTTTCAGGCAGATACCCTAAGCGCAAAGCGCCCTGGTAGTTGGCCGTCAGGATCAGGCCGGCAATGAGCATCGTAGCGGCCGCTTTGAAGGCTTTGGTCAGGCGGCGCGAGCGGCTCACGGTGAGCAGCGGCGCGGCGGGCTGCCGGTCGCGGGCCAACAGGGCATCGGTGGCGCGGATGGGGCGCGACACCAGCTCGGGCAGCCCGTAGCTGGCGGTGAGCAGGTTCTGGTGTCCGGTGTATTCGAAGTCGAGGCCGCGGCCCGCGAGGCGGCGGAAGGTGCCGATGCCGGGCAGCTCAGCGCGCTGGCTGGTTTCCAGCTGGGCCTGCAGGCCCAGCACGGCGTCGCGCACCAGCTGCCGGGCCTGGGTGGGCGACACCTGCAGGGCGCTGCTCAGCGCATCGACCAGCAGCCCGTCGTTGCGGGTCAGCGACTGGTTGAAGGCTACGCGCTTGGTGGGCGGAGCCAGCGTGTGGCGCACGGGATGGATGTGGGCCGGGGCATAATCGGCAATCAGGCCGCCGAAATCGGGGATGATAACGCAGTCGTGGTCCCGGAGCAGGGTGCGGATATGGTCGGAAAGCTGCATCAGGCGGCGAAGTTAGGATTGGGTGAGCGGGGGTTTCGGCCGGGCAACGCGAAAGACCTTCCGGGCGGCCGGCCCCCGGTTGCCGAACGGCAAAAAGCGGGCTGCGGGCGACCAGAAGGTCTTTCGGGCACTAGGAAGACGGCGGATTCAGCAGCAACGCAATCAGGTTCTAGAAGTCGTAGGTAACGCCCGCCAGCACGTTGAGGCCCTTCACCGGATAGTTCAGGAACCGCTCGTACTTGCGGTTGAGCAGGTTATTGCCCGAAGCAAAGATGGACAGATTTTCCATAATACGGTAGTCGGCGCGCAGGTTCAGGTCAATTACGGCATCCGTTTCCTGCACGATACCGATCTGGGGCGCGGGCAGCGGGAAGGTCACATCGGGCTGATACGTGGTGCCGTAGCTGGCGGTATAGGTGTAGAGCTCGGCGCCCAGCAGCAGCTTGCTGTACATGTTATACGTGGCAAACAGCGTGGACTGAAAGGCCGGCCGGTGGTAGGCTTTGGCCAGCGTGTGCACCTTGTAGCCGTTGTAGTCGGCCTTGAAGCCGATGCGCAGCTGCTCGGCGGCATTGTACAGGATTTCGCCGTGCACGTTCACCAGCTGGGTGGCCTTCTTGTCGTACACCAGCTCGAACTTGGTCGAGTCCTGGGCGGAGTTGTTGTAGAAGTACAGGTTGCGGTCGTTGCTGAGCGTCACCTTGGCGTTCACCGACAGCGCCCGGGCCGGGGTGGCGTTGAAGCCGAAGTACAGCGTCGGGCCGCGGTGGGTGTCGGCCACGCGCTGCCGGGCGGCCAGCCAGGGGTTTTCGGTGGTCAGGTCATACATCGTCACGCGCTGCAGACCGCCGCCCAGGCCGGCAAAGGCCACGAACTTGTCCTCGGCCACGGTGTAGCCCAGGCGGATGGCCGGGTACACGTTGAACTGCGGGGCCCGGCGGATGGTGTCGCCGGTGTAGCCCAGCGTAGCCCCCACCGACACATTCAGCCGGTCCAGGGTCAGCTCGTAGGCCGGCGTGACCTGCACGAAGGGCCGGCTCACGGAGTAGGCCGAATCCTTCTGGGAGATGAACGACACGTCGCCGTTGACGCTCACCCGGCTTTTCTCGCTCAGCACGTAGGCCGAGCGCAGCTGGGCGTGGATGTTGCTTTCGGTGGCCCGGAAGTCATCTTTCCAGTAGTTGTAGCCCAGGCCGAAGTCGTACTGGAAGGCGGCGTCGGCGGCGCGGTTGCGGGCGTAGACCTTGGCCGCGGCGCGGTAGAATACCTGCCTGAGCTGGTCGGTTTCGGGCGGCAGCTTGAGCGTGCGGCGGTTGTAGCCGTAGAAGTTGTACCGCTCCCGGCCCAGGTCCACCCTGGCGCCCAGCGTCATCGGGCCGCGGTAGGTTTCGCCGTTCAGGCCCAGGCTGTTCTGGCTCAGGCCCGAGTTTTTCTTGTCGACGGGGCCGTTGGCCGAAGCCAGGTGGCTGAAGTCGAGGCCGTAGGAGGCGGCGTCGGAGCGGGTGTTGTGCAGGTAGATTTTGCCGTAGGTGGTGCCGTAGTTGCCCAGGCCGGCCTTCACGTAGTTGCCGGTCTGCGGGGCCAGCTCCTCAGCCCGGATGGTCAGCACCCGCACCGAGGGGTTGAGCAGGTCGGCGGGCAGGCGGAAGTCGGGGTAGGTGTAGGCGACTTTGCCGGCCTGCCTGACGGGCGGGTCGAGGCGGATTTTCTCGAAGTTGCGCGTGGCCTCGGGCAGCTGGTTGACCCGCTCCTTGACGATTTCAATTTCGGCGTCTTCAATCTTGCCCCCGGTTTTGCCGGGGCGTTGGGCCTGGGCGGCCAGCGGCGCCGCGGCGGCCAGCAGTACGGCCAGGGCCAATGGTTGACGAAGGGTCATATGGTAGGGTCTTGGGGTCTTGGGGACTTAGGGTCTTGGCTTTTCGCCTTAACCCTGGCAGGTGTCATTCCGAGCTTGCCGGGGAATCTCGCGGGCTGACGTTGGAACAGCAATCCAACGTCAGCCCGCGAGATACTTCACTCTGCTCAGCATGACGTTCTTTTTCATTCGGCTGCTCCCGCTACTCCTGGCTCGGGGCGGGCGTGGCCGACGAATCGGCCGGCGCGGCCTGGGTGGGCGTCAGGTTGTTGACGGGCACTTTGCCCTTGGCCGGCGCTTTCGTAGGCGGCGTCTTGGTGGCGGGGGCTTTGGTCGGCGTCTTGGCCGGCGGCGTTTTGGGGCTGCCCGTCGGGCTGCCGGTGCCCGAGCCGCCCGCGGGGGCGTCGGCGGGCAACGCGGCCAGGCGCTGCCTGGCGCCTTCGATGACTTCGGCCACCGGGAATTTATTCTCGATGATGGAGTTCAGCGTGGCCCGGGCCTGGAAGATTTCGCCCTGGGCCTGGTAGATGTCCGAAATCAGCAGAAAGCCCCGGCCCTGCCAGAGCTCGTAGTTGGAGGAGTTGGTTTTGTAGGCCGCGTCCAGGGCTTCGGGGTACTTCTTCTGCTGAAACAGCACGTCGGCCAGCAGGTACTGGGCTTCGGCACCGGTTTCGTCGGTGGCGGCGGCGGCCGTGGTCAGCTCGGGCAGGGCCTGGTCGAGGTTGCCGGCCTTGTAGGTGGCCTTGGCCAGGTAGAGCGTGGCGGCGTTGGTGGCGTTGAGCGTGGCCCCGCTCAGGGCGCGCAGCTCCTCGGCCACGCGGCGGGTGGCGGCGTAGTCGGCACTTTCGTAGTAGCTCTTCAGCAGCCCGATGCTGGCCGTGGCCACTTCGCGCTTGTTCTGTGACGACTCCCGCAGGCGGGTGTAGTACTTGATGGCTTCGGGGTAATTCTTGCTTTCAAACTCCAGGTCGGCCACCCGGCCCACGGCGCGGTTCACAAACTCCGACTTGCCCTCCTGCACCACGGCTTTCAGGCGGGTCAGGGCCTCGGCTTTCTGGCCCGTTTTCAGGTAGGCATCGGCCAGGAAGTAGCGGCCGTCGGCGGCCAGGGCCGTGCCGGGGTACTGCTTGAGGTAGCTTTCCAGGCGCGGAATGGCCTTGTCGTACTTCTCGGCCAGGTACAGGGACTTGGCGGCCTCAAACTCCACGCTTTCGGTGGCCCCACTTTCCGGGTTCTGCTGCTTGAACTGGGCCAGGTACTGGTCAAACTCCTCGGTCTTGCCCAGCGCCGTCAGGCTTTCCTGCAGGCTGAACAGGGCGCTGTTGGCCGACTTGGTGCGCGGAAACCGGGTCAGCACCTGCCGGAAGTCGGCCACGGCCTTCTCGTGCTGGTTCAGGTTGGCGTAGGCCACGCCGCGCTTCTGCAACGCCGGCGGAATCAGCGGGGAGTTGGGGCGGTTGTCAATCAGGCGGGTAAAGCCGTCGACGGCGGGCTGGAAGGCGCCGGCCTCGTAGTCGAACTGGGCCTGCTGGAACACGGCGTCGTCGGCGTAGCGCGAGGTGGGCGCCGTGCGCAGCAGCGTGCCCAGGGTTTTGGTGGCCTCGTCGCGGCGGCCGAGCAGGCCCAGGGTCACGCTTTTCTGGTAGTAGGCGTAGTCCTTGTCGGCGGCGTTGGCCTGAATCACCTTCTCGTAGAGGTCCAGGGCCTGCTGGTAGCTTTTGGCAATGTAGTAGGTATCGGCCAGGCGCAGGGTCACGTCGTAGTAGTTCGCGTCGGTGGGCTTGGCCATCTTGTCGTTCAGGTAGGCCTGAAACTGGGTGCGCGCCTGCGGATACTGCTGGGTGTTGTAGTAGGCGTAGCCCAGGCCGTAGCGGGCTTTCTGGTCGAAGTCGGTGTCGGCGGCGGCCCCGTCGCGGGCGGTGCGGGCGGCGGCGGTGTAGGCCTGAATGGCCTCGGGGTACTTCTGCCCCACGCTGTACACCTCCCCTTTCAACACTTGAGCCGCGGCGCGCAGGGCGTCATCCTGGGGGTACTTCAGCGACTTGTCCAGCACGGGCAGCGCGTCGGAGTACTGGCCGTTGTTATACAAAGTGGCGGCCTGCAGATAGGCCACGCGCTGGTAGGTGGTGTTGAGCTTGGTGCTCCGGTCATCGAGGCCGTCGAGGTAGCGCAGGGCCTGGGCGTAGTCCGACGAGTTCAGGAAACTCTCGCTCAGGATGTCGTCGGCAGCCGGGCCGTTCTTGGAGCGCGGAAACTTCTTGCTGAAGTCCTTGAGCGCCGCAATGACCTCGGGCGTGTTGCCGAGCTCGTAGTTGATCTGGGCGTACTTGAGCGTCGCGTTTTCGGTGATTTTCTTGTCGAACGTGGCCTTGCGGGCCGCGTCGAAGGCCGTGAGGGCAAACTGCTTCTGGCTGGTCTGCAGGTAGCTCAGCCCCAGGTGGTAGGCCGCGTTCTGGCCCAGGGAGTCGCGCTGGGCGGCCACGCCCTTCAAACTGCCGATGGCACCCTTGAAGTCGCCCATCTTGTAGTTGGCAAAGCCGATCTTGTACTGCACGGCCGGTTCGATCTTCTTGCGGCCGGCGGCGTAGGTGTCGAAATACTCGGCCGCGGGCTTGTAGTCCTGCTTCTGGTAGTAGGCGTCGCCGACCAGCAGCTGGATTTCGTCGGCGCCCTGGGGCGGCGGGGTCTGGGCCAGGGCCCGGGTGCCGTAGTCGATCAGGCCGTCGAAGTTGCCTTCCTTGTAGTAGATCTGGCTCATGATGGCCGGCACTACGGGCTTGTAGGCGTCGTTTTCCTCGGCTATGGCCAGGTCCTTGCGGGCGCCGGGGTAGTCGCCGGCGCGGAAGGCCAGGTAGCCCGCGTAGTAGGAGCTGGCGTAGCGGTACTGGTGGTTGCCCTGCTTGTTGCGGTCGAAGAGCAGCTTGGCCTTGTCGAACTCCTTCTGGGCGAAGTAGCTGTAGCCGAGCTTGAACTCCGACTCGGCCCGCTGGTCGTTGGAGAGGTTGTTGGCTCCCACGCGCTGCAGGTAGTCGATGCTCTTGGCGTAGTTTTTCTGGTCGAAGTAGAACTTACCCAGCTCGAAGAAGGCCACGGCGGCCTTGGGGTGGGCCGGGTTATTGGCCGCGAAGGCCAGAATGCGGTCCTCGGCGTCGGGGTGAAACAGGAACAGCCCCGATACGGCGTAGTAGTACTCGGCCTCAATGGTTCGGTCGCGCAGCTCGCCGGTGCGGCGCTGCGTCAGGTCGAGGTAGCGCTGGAAGGCCTGCTGGGCGGCGCCGTACTTGCCGCGGTCGAAGAGCTCGAGGCCTTCCTGAAAGTGTCGTTCGTCGGAGGCAAATACCTGCGTTTGCTGGGCGTGCGCGGCTATCGGGGCCGCCGCGCTGAGCGTGGCCGCCAGCGCAATCCGGGGAAATATCTTCATTATGAGGCGTTACGGGGACGGGGCGCTAGGGGCCCGATGCTGGCCAAAAGTAGCGAAAAAAGGCGGTGGGTTGCGTCTTAACGGGTTCTGTGGCGTTTGCTAACGCGGGCGGCAGCGGCTTTGGTATGCCGGCTCATTTTCGGGGCGGCGGTTTCCGCACGGCCGCCGCCCGGCCCGCCGGGTCTTTGTTACGCCCCGCGGTAGCACGTGGGAGTCTGGCGGCAGGCGTCCTGTCGATGGCCTGATTGCCAGGGCTCAGATCCTACCGCTCCCGACAGCACTAATGCCGGCTTAGGCGCTGCTGCCGAATAATTTCTGCGCACGAAACTTATCTTGCCCAAAACTAGCGCCTGTAACCCCGGCAGTACGCAGGTTCGGGTCAAATTAAGCAAAACCAGGAAATGACTACGAAGCGCGGCTTTTTGTTATCGGCTATCCTGGTAGCTGTTTCGCTTGCCACCCCTTTCATCTGGCTGAAAATAGGCCCCGGAGGGTATGCCAACTACGGACCCAACGTACCCGATATTTATATCTTTGGAGCCACGATTACGGGCAAAGACAAAAGCTTTGAAGGAATAAATTTCGCTTATAAATTTCAACTGGTCGTCATCGGGTACTTCTTGGTGAGTAGCCTTTGGGCCGCCATTCGAAGTGATAACAGGAGAGAAGCTCTAATCTTAAACTCCATCAACTCCGTGCTTCTGCTGCTATTCCCTATTTGGCTGTACCTGTATACTGACGGCGTAATATGCAATAGTGATGGAGCCGATCTTACCACATATCCTCATGTTGGAATCATACTCTACCTGCTGTTAGTTTTTCTAAATGTTCGAATACTTCAGAAAATCATAGCAATGCCTGCCCTGCCGTCGCCCGGCCGTGCCCAGTGACTCTTACCCTTTGAGCAGTTGCGCTGCGAATTGCCCCGCGCCATTCGCACAGCTGGCCCACGCGGTGCGGGACACTCGCGGCACAGCCGCTCCGGCGTAGGAGTCACTCGGCGCAGCCGAGCGACGGCGGGGCTGGCGGCCCCTACTCCGGCTCCGCCGCCTTGATGCGGGCGTCGAAGCTGAACTCTTCCCAGGCCAAAAGCTTGATGCGCTTGAAATCGGGGTGGCGGGTGTGCAGGATGTAGTTGGCTTCCTGGGGCACGATGGACGAGGGCACGCGCAACACGGCCGCCTGCCGGGCGTCGTACCAGGCGTCGCCCAGGGGCTGGCAGACGGCGTAGCGGCTGGCCTGCTCCCAGCCCGCGGGCAGCTGGGCGGCCGTTATTTCGGCAATAGCTATATCGTCGGGCACGTCGATGACCAGCACCCGAAACTGGCCGTTGAGGCCCTCGCCGCTGCGGTGGACCACGTTTTCGAGGCAGGCCAGGGCACGGGTGGCGGCGGTATAAATCACGAACTTATCCTGGCTGTTCCAGCGGGCCCGGCGGCCGGAGGCAAACAGGTCGTCGGCGTACTTGGCCAGGCAGATGCGGTACACGAGCATACGCGGCAGTCAGGCCAGGTCGCCGTAGGCAATGCGGCTGAGCTCCTCCTCCACCAGATCGATGCCGCCGCTGGTTTCGAGCAGGGGCAGCGGTACTTCGCCGGCCAGGCCGTGGGCGGGCTTGCCCAGCCAGCGCAGGAAGGCCGGCGCGTCGCCGAACACCTCTACGCCCAGCTGGTAGAGGGCAATAATCTTAAGCGTTTTCTCACTGCTGGCCGCGTTGAGCAGCTTTTTACTTTGCGTATAGCTGCGCAGCGTCTTGGTCGAAAGCTCGTAGATGGCCTCCAGCTGGGCGGTTTGCAGCTGAAACGCCTCGGCCACCTCAAACGCCGTGGCCGCCGGCAGACCCTTCCGGGCGGCCATGACCAGGGCAAACGAATCCTGGCCGGTGCGGCCCCAGGTGTCCCAGGTGCTGCGCGGGGCGGCGGTTTTGCGGCGGGGTGCGGTAGTGGCAGTCATGGCTTGGGGAAGGAGGCTGACGAAGCTAGGGAAATATTTCCATTTAACGCAGAAAAATTTCCTTCGGTTTCTTTCGTGGCGTTTTGATCCGCCAGGCTTGCTCTGGCGTCCGCCCGGCGAAGCACCGCTACCGCTTCCTTGTTTAGCCTGTCATCCTGAATGGAGCGCAGCGCAGTGAAGGATCCGCCTCTTCGCCCTTATAAACCCTGATGCAAAGCAAAAAGCCCTTCCCCGCGCTGACGGGAAAGGGCTTTGCGCAGTGAAAGACGTTTGCACAGGCCAAGAGGCAGGTCCTTCACTCCGCTGCGCTCCATTCAGGATGACAGACGACTTTAATGACAGTCAACTTTGGGCGGCCTTCAGGCTTGTACACGAGAAGGAGTTTCCACCGTCTTCGCCCCCCGCATCAGCGCCAGATATACCACCGCCGACAGCGCGAAGCCCACGAACCAGGCGTAGTTATACAGCGCCACCAGCCCGGGCGCCACGGCCGCTTTGGGCAGCGCGCCGATGGCGACCAGGAAGCCCGGCACGTTGGGCGCGATGCCCACGAGCAGGGCCAGGATGGCGGCGGTGTTGAAGCCGCCCCGGTAGGTGTAGCGGCCGTGGTAGTCGTAGAGGTCGGGCACGTCAAGCTGCTGGTGGCGCAGCAGGTAGTAGTCGGCAATCATGATGCCGCCGATGGGGCCCAGCAGCGCCGAGTAGCCCACCAGCCAGGTGAAGATGTAGCCCGAGGGGTCGGCAATGAGCTTCCAGGGAAAGATCAGCAGCCCGATGACGCCGGTGATATAGCCCCCGGTCTTGAAGCTGATGCGGGTCGGCGAGAGGTTGGCGAAGTCGTTGGCGGGACTCACGATGTTGGCGGCAATGTTGGTGGCCAGCGTCGACAGGGCCACGGCCAGCATGGCGAAGCTCACCAGCAGCCGGCTCTCGAAGCGGGCGGCCAGCACCACCGGGTCCCAGATGGTCTGGCCGTAGATGATAACCGTGGCCGAGGTCACGACCACGCCCACAAACGAGAACAGGGTCATGGACGCGGGCAGCCCGATGGCCTGGCCCAGCAGCTGGGCCCGCTGGCTGGTGGCGTAGCGGGTGAAGTCGGGAATGTTCAGCGAAAGCGTGGCCCAGAAGCCCACCATGCCGGTCAGGGCCGGGAAGAAGTAGGCCCAGAACGCGGCCGACGACGTAAATTTGGATGGCTGCGCCAGAATCGGGCCCAGGCCGTGGCCGGCGGAAATGGCCCAGAACAGCAGCGCCAGCGCGGCCAGGGGCAGGAAAAACGCCTTGAACACCAGCAGCTTCCTGATGCTGTCGACGCCCAGATGCACCACGTACATATTCAGCAGCCAGAACAGCCCGAAGGTAAGGGCCGGGCCGGTGGCCAACCCCCAGGAGGCGGGAAACACGGCCGGCAGCGTGCCCAGCGCCGGCAGCCACAGCATGCCCATCTGGTAGAGCGCATACCCGCCAATCCAGGTCTGGATGCCGAACCAGCCGCAGGCAATAAAGGCCCGCAGCAGGGCCGGAATGTTGGCTCCGCGCACGCCGAAGCTGGCCCGGGCAAACACCGGAAACGGAATGCCATAGGTGGCCCCGGCGCGGCCGTTGAGCAGCATGGGCACCAGCACGATGGTGTTGCCCAGCAGAATCGTGAGCAGGGCCTGCCACCAGTTCATGCCCCCGTCGATGAGCGAGCTGGCCAGCATGTAGGTCGGAATGCACAGGCTCATGCTGATCCAGAGCGCGGCGTAGTTGCCGGTGGTCCAGCTGCGGTCGGCCCAGGCCACGGGGGCCAGGTCGGGGCTGCTCAGGCCGGTGGTGGAGAGCTCAGCGGTGGCAATGGGCAGGTCGTGGGTCGTTTCCATCGGCAGCGGGGAACGGGCTCAAAGTGAATGGCGCCGGGGAATGTAGAAAGATGCACCGTGATTTCCATGCTACGCCTGTCATTGCGAGGCGTGAGCCGACGCAATGACAGTACAAAACGCACCATCTCCCCTATCTTGCGGGGCTGTATGAACGATCCGGAAATCCGCGCCCTGCTTTACCCACTGCTTCAGCAAGGCGTCTACGTCGATGAGCTGCCCACCGGCACTACCCGCGCCGACGTGGTGCACATCACCCCCGCCTTCATGCACGGCTACGAGGTGAAGGGCGACGGCGACACGCTGCAGCGCGTGGCCAACCAGCTGCGCTGCTACGCCGAAGTCTACGATTTCGTCACCTTCATCGTCACCGAAAAGCACGTGGCCAAGCTGCTGCCGCTGCTGCCGGCGTGGGTGGGCGTGCTGGTGGCTTCTTCGGAAGGCCTCCGGGAGCACCGGCCGGCCGGCTACAACGCCACCGTAGCGCGGGCCGCCCTGGCCAGTTTGCTGCTGCTGGAAGAAGTCAAGCAGTTTCTGCTGGCCCGGGGCTTTGCCGGCGTCAGCACCCTGCGGCGGCGCGAGGTGCTGCACTTCCTGCGCCACACCCGGCTGGTGCCCCTGTCGCACTTGGCCCAGTTCGTCCGCGACCAGCTCAGCCTGCGCCTGCCCCAGCGCCTGCTGCACCGGGCCGAGCGCAAGGCGGAGCGGGCTTTGCGGCCGGCCCGGCTAAAGCCCCACCGCCCAAAGAAGCGGAAGACCGCGAAGAAGAAAGCCGCCCGCGTGAGCAAGCAGGCCTAAACCAAAGAACAGTCATTCCGACTAAGAAGAACGTCATTCCGAGCATTCTGCGCCTCAAGCAGAGACCGAGGAATCTCGCGTGCTGCGGTTGGAATAGTAATCCGCCGTCAGCACGCGAGATGCTTCGCCTCCGCTCAGCATGACCGTTCTGATTTATCCAATTCCGTAGCTCCCTCACAGCCCCAGCACCAGCTGCCGGCCCGGCTCCTGCTCGCCTTCCAGCGTCGAGATAGTGACGCCCAGCAGGCGCACGCCTTTGTCGAGCGGCACCTGGGTGCGCAGCAGCTCCAGGGCGGCCAGCGCCAGCGCGTCCTGCGTCGGCACCGGGGCGAAGCCCGTGCGGCTGCGGGTGATTTGCTGGAAGTCGGCGTACTTGACTTTGATGGTGACCGTGCGGCCCCGGGCATTGGTTCTTTCGCAGACTTTCCAGACCGACTCCACCAGCGGCAGCAGGACCGCGCCCAACTCGGTCAGCGTGGTCAGGTCGTGCTCGAAGGTGGTTTCCGAGCCAATGGACTTGCGCACCCGGTTGGGCTGCACGGGGCGGTGGTCTTCGGCCCGGGCAATGGCGTAGTAGTACGAGCCGGCCTTGCCGAAGTGCTGGCGCAAAAAGGCCTCCGGCTGCTGGCGTAAGTCGAGGCCGGTGAAAATACCCAGCGCGTTCAGCCGGGCCGCCGTCACGTGGCCGATACCGTGAAACTGCCCCACAGCCAGCGTCTCCACGAAAGCCAGCCCCTGGTGGGGCCGGATGACGTACTGCCCGTTGGGCTTGCGGTAGTCGGAAGCCAGCTTGGCCAGAAACTTATTGTAGGAGATGCCCGCCGAGGCGTGCAGCTGGGTTTCCTGAAAGATGCGGGCCCGGATTTCCCGCGCCAGCTCGGTAGCCGTGAGCGGGCTGGGGCTATGGGTCACGTCGAGGTAAGCCTCATCCAGGGAAAGTGGCTCCACCAGCTCGGTGTACTCGGCGAAGATGGCCCGGATCTGCTGGGATACGGCCTTGTAGACGTCGAAGCGAGGCTTCACGAACAGCAGCGCCGGGCACCGGCGCCGCGCCACCGCCGAGGCCATGGCCGAGCGCACCCCAAACTGCCGGGCCTCGTAGCTGGCCGCCGCCACCACGCCCCGCTCCCGGCTCCCGCCCACGGCCACGGGCCGGCCCCGCAGCTCGGGGTTGTCGCGCTGCTCCACGGAGGCGTAGAAGGCGTCCATGTCGAGGTGAATGATCTTGCGCGGCGGCGGGGTTTCCAACTTTCTTGATCCGGAAGTAGGGTGTCATGCGAAGCGAAGCTGAAGCCTCGCGCCCATAGTCAGGATGGTCATTCCGAGCTTGCCGAGGAATCTCGCGTGCTGAGGCTGTTGGAAAAAGAACGTCCTGCTTCATCTGTTGTCCGCGAAGCCGATGCCTCTGTACCGCTTCAGGGCAACCGTAATCCAACGACGCCACGCGAGATTCCTCGACTTCGCTCGGAATGACGTTCCAACGGGATATGCTACCCCGTAATGGCGCTCAGCGGGACGGGGTGCAGGATCAGGAACACCAGCTCGCGCAGGATTTCGCCGTCGGTCATCGAGCCGCTGTCCACGCCCTTGCTCTGCAGATCGGCGCGGCGAATGAGGTGGATGATGCTGCGGGTGCGGCCGAAGTCGTAGACGCGCATAGCCAGGCTGTAGTCTTTCTGGGCGAAGCTGTTGATAATGCCCAGCTTTTTGAAGTCGGCGTCGGAGGGGTTGCCGTGCTGGTGCAGCACCAGCAGCTTGGTAAAAAAGCCGAACAGCAGCGTCAGGTTCGGGATAATGGGGTTGGCCTTGGGGTTGGCCTCGAAGTAGCTCAGGATGCGGTTGGCCTTGAGCACGTCGCGCTGCACCAGGGCTTTCTGCAGCTCGAAGATGTTGTACTCCTTGCTGATGCCCACCATGCGCTGCACCAGGTCCTCGTCGATGCTGTGGCCGGGCAGCACGTTGAGCAGCAGCTTGTCGATTTCGTTGGTCAGCCGGCCCAGGTCGGTACCGATGTACTCGGCCAGCATGGCCGTGGCCTGCCCGCCGATGCTCTGCTGCCGGCTGCGCACGTAGCCCGCTATAAAGGCCGGCACCTGGTTGTCGTACACCTTCTTGCTGGTCAGCACGGCGGCCTTTTCGCCCATGAGCTTGCCGAGCTTCTTGCGGGCGTCGAGGGTTTTGTGCTTGTAGCAAAACACCAGCACGGTGCTGGTAAGCGGGTTTTTCAGGTAGGCTTCCAGAAACGGCCAGCTTTTGTCGGCCTCCAGGTCGGCCACGGCCTGAGCTTCCTTGATGATGACCACGGACCGCTCGGCCATCATCGGAAACCGCTTGGCCTGACCTAGAATAGTAGCCACGTCAGCATCCTTGCCGTAGAGCACCACCTGGTTGAAGCCCCGGTCGGACTCGGGCAGCACGGTCTGCTCCAGCCTGTCGGCCACCAGGTCGATGTAGTAGGGCTCCTCCCCCTGCAAAAAGTAGACGGGCTGAAACTGCCGCTGCTGGATCTGCTTGAGAAGGTCGTCGGGGCTGAACGTAGGCATCAGGAAAGGAGAAGCGAAGAAACCGGGACCCGTCCGGCGCGGTCAGTGCCGGCCATCTGGGGTCCCGAAGCCAAAGTTACTGTTCCCCGCGCTTACCTTTGCCACTTCCGGTAAGAAGGAACCCCGCGGCCGGTTCCTTTTGCGCCCGATTTCCCTCTGAGCTCCAAGACCCTAAGTCCCCAAGACCCCATGACCCTTATTGACGAACTCCGCTGGCGCGGCATGCTCCACGATGCCATGCCCGGCACGGCAGAACACCTGGCGGCCCGGCAGCCCGTTTCCGGCTACATCGGCTTCGACCCCACCGGCGTGTCGCTGCACATCGGCAGCCTGGCCACCATCATGCTGCTCGTGCACCTGCAGCGGGCCGGCCACCGCCCCGTGGCGCTGGTCGGCGGCGCTACCGGTATGATTGGCGACCCCTCGGGCAAGTCGGCCGAGCGCAACCTGCTCGACGAGGACACGCTGCGCCGCAACCAGGCCGGCATCAAGGCCCAGCTGGAGAAGTTCCTCGACTTCACCCCCGGCCCCACCGCGGCCGTAGTGGTCAACAACTACGACTGGTTCAAGGACTTCGGCTTCCTCGACTTCCTGCGCGAGGTGGGCAAGCACCTGACCGTAAACTACATGATGGCCAAGGACTCGGTGAAGCGCCGCCTGGGCACCACCGAGGGCGACGAGCAGCGCGCCGACGGCCTCTCGTTCACCGAGTTCAGCTACCAGCTGCTGCAGGGCTACGACTTCCTGCACCTGTTCCGGACCCTGAACTGCACCCTGCAGATGGGCGGTTCCGACCAGTGGGGCAACATCACCACCGGCACCGAGCTCATCCGCCGCCTCGGCGACGCGGACGCCAAGGCCTACGCCCTGACCACCCCGCTCATCACCAAGGCCGACGGCACCAAGTTCGGCAAGACGGAAGGCGGCAACGTGTGGCTCGACCCCACGATGACCTCGCCCTACCAGTTCTACCAGTTCTTCCTCAACGCCGCCGACGAGGACGCCCCCCGCCTGATCCGCGTGTTTACCCTGCTGCCCCAGGCCGAAATCGAGGCTCTGGAAGCCGAGCACGCCCAGGCTCCCCACCTGCGCACCCTGCAAAAGGCGCTGGCCCAGGACGTGACTATCCGCGTCCACTCCGAGCAAGCCTACGAAGCCGCGCTGGCCGCCTCGCAGGTACTTTTCGGCGGCGGCGAGCTCAGCTCCCTCGACGAGGCCACCCTGCTCGACGTGTTTGCCGGCGTACCGCAGCTTGAGGTAGCGCACGCGCTGTACTCGGAAGCCAGCGTGGTGACGCTGCTCAGCGAGTCGACCAACGGCGTGATTTTCCCTTCCAAGGGGGAGGCTCGCAAAATGATGCAGAGCGGGGGCGTGAGCTTGAACCGCCAGAAAGTAGCGCCCGAGCAGCTGGCGCTGGATATTCCCCTGCTGCTCGACCAGTACCTGGTGGCCCAGAAGGGCAAGAAGAACTACTTCCTCATCAAGCTGGTGTAGCCCTGCCCCTGACCGGCCCCACAAGAAAAAGGGAGTCTACCGTGCGGTAGACTCCCTTTTTGCTGAATAACAACCGGCGGCCGGGGGCCGCCCGTCATTACTTCTTCTTGGCTGGAGCAGCAGCTTTCTTGGCGGCCGGAGCAGCGGCCTTCTTGGCTGGAGCAGCCTTGGCAGCGCCAGCGGCTGGAGCGGCAGTGTTCTTCGCGTTCTGAACCTCGGTGCGGATGCTCTGCGCCATGTTCTTCAGCTCCTGCATGCCTTTGCGCACGCGGGTACCAGCGGCCGAGTTCTGCTTGTCGTAGAACTTCTCGAAGTCGCCTTCCAGTGCCATTACGAGGTCTTTCAGTTTGCCAAAGTTGTTCATTGGGGAGGGGGTTGATTGGTGTGGGTTAATGTTCTTGAACGGCCCTAATATACAGGGATTTCAAATACAAGCAATAGTTCGACTTTTTTTATAAAACCCCTTTCCTCGCCTCTAAAGGCATTTTTTACACCCAAACCCTTCCTCAGCGCTCCGCTTTACCCAGCCGCAATTCTTGGAATAGCACAAAAAAACGGCCGACTACCCAGAGGGTTATCGGCCGTTTTTTTGTGCTGAGCAGAAAAACCGCTCTATTTACACGCTAACCGTATTTTTGGAGTACAGGCCCTTATCCAGCTTCACGGCTACGGCCTCGAAAGCCGTAATCGTCTCCCGGACGTCCTCCAGCGTGTGGACGGCCGTGGGAATCAGACGCAGCATGATCACGCCCTTGGGCACGACGGGGTACACTACGATGGAGCAGAAAATACCGTGATTCTCACGCAGATCGAAGGTTATTTGGGTGGCGTCAGGAATTTCGCCGGCCAGGAACACCGGCGTTACCGGCGACTTGGTGGTGCCCAGGTTGAAGCCTTTTTCGCGCAGTCCGCTTTGCAGGGCCCGCACGATGGTCCAGAGGTTGTCTTTCAGCTCGGGCTGGGTGCGCAGCAGCTCCAAACGCTTCAAAGCGCCTACCACGAGCGGCATGGGCAGGGATTTGGCGAAAATCTGGCTCCGCATGTTGTAGCGCAAATATTCAATTACGCTCTCCGGCCCCGCCACGAAGGCGCCGATGCTGGCCATGCTCTTGGCAAACGTCGAAAAATAAAGGTCAATGCCGTCCTGAATGCCCTGTTCTTCGCCCGTACCGGCCCCGGTAGCGCCCATCGTGCCGAATCCGTGAGCATCATCGACGAATAAGCGGAACTCGTATTTCTCCTTCATGGCCAGCACCCCGCGCAGGTCGCCCATGTTGCCCGACATGCCAAACACGCCCTCGGTAATGACGAGGATACCGCCGCCGGATTCCTTGGTCAGGCGGGTAGCGGCCTGGAGCTGCTTGTCGAGGCTCTCCATGTCGTTGTGGCGGTACACGAAGCGCTTGCCCTGGTGCAGGCGCACGCCGTCGATGATGCAGGCGTGCGACTCGGCGTCGTACACAATCACGTCGTGGCGGCCCACCAGCGCGTCGATGATGGATACCACGCCCTGGTAGCCGAAGTTGAGCAGCAGGCAGTCGGGCTTGTGCACGAACTCGGCCAGCTCATTTTCCAGCTGCTCGTGCAGGTTGGAGTTGCCGCTCATGATGCGCGCGCCCATGGGCAGGCCCATGCCGAAGTCGGTGGCGCCGTCGATGTCGGCCTGCCGCACCTCGGGGTGGTTGGCCAGGCCCAGGTAGTTATTCAGACTCCAGGTAAGCACCTCTTTGCCGCGGAAAATCATGCGGGGCTTGATTTCGCCTTCCAGCTTGGGAAAGGTGAAGTAGCCGTGCGCATAGTGGGAATGGCTGCCCAGCGGGCCGCGGTTGGAGGCAATCTTCTCGAAAAGATCCACGGAGGAAACGGTTAGTAGTTGAAAGAAATCCGGAGAGAACTGACTGGCAAACTCCTTCAGCTTGTACAAAGTTATGGCAATTCGCAAAGGTAGCCCTTGCCCGCGTGCCGTCCAACTCAGGCGGCCGGGCCTTAATTTACCGATTAAGGTTTAGGAAGCCGCCGGAATGGCGTTTCTTTGGGGCATTGATTCGTTTTCACTGTCTTTAAAATACGTCTGTCATCCTGAGCGCAGCGCAGCGGAGTGAAGGACCTTCCTCTTCTTGCCTGCAAAGCGCTTTTCAATGCGCTACGCTCCTGCTCGCTCTGCTGCAGGGCTTGGCTTCTTGAAAAGGATTTGTTCCTTAACTGAGGCAGGTCCTTCGCTTTGCTCAGGATGACCCCCGTAAAGTGACAGCTGTTTTTGCTTCTTCTCTCCCACCCTTTCGCATGAAAAAAATCACCAAGCTCCTCGTGGCCAACCGGGGTGAAATTGCCCTGCGCGTGCTGCGCTCGGCCAAGGAAATGGGCATCCAGACCGTGGCCATCTACTCCGAGGCCGACCGCCAGGCCCTGCACGTGCGCTACGCCGACGAGGCCGTGTGCGTGGGCGGGCCGCAGTCGAGCGAGAGCTACCTGCGCGGCGACGCCATCCTGGAAGTGTGCCGCCGCCTCGGCGTGGATGCCATTCACCCCGGCTACGGCTTTCTGAGCGAGAATGCCGGCTTTGCCCGCAAGGTGAAGGAGGCCGGGCTGATTTTCGTGGGCCCTTCGCCCGAGGCCATGGAGCTGATGGGCGACAAGCTCTCGGCCAAGCAGACGGTGAAGGCCTACAACATCCCGCTGGTGCCCGGCACCGACGAGGCCATTTCGGACGTGGAAGAAGCCAAGCGCATTGCCAGCGAGGTGGGCTTCCCGATTCTGATTAAGGCTTCGGCCGGCGGCGGCGGCAAGGGCATGCGGATTGTGAACAACGCGGCCGAGTTTGAGGAGCAGATGCAGCTGGCCATCAACGAGGCCGTGTCGGCCTTCGGCGACGGGGCCGTGTTCATCGAGAAGTTCGTGACCGGGCCGCGCCACATTGAGATTCAGGTATTGGGCGACGAGCACGGCAACATCGTGCACCTCTTCGAGCGGGAGTGCTCCATTCAGCGCCGCCACCAGAAGGTGATTGAGGAAGCACCTTCCTCGGTGCTCACGCCGGAGTTGCGGGCCGAAATGGGCCGCTGCGCCGTGGAGGTGGCCCGGGCCTGCAACTACACCGGGGCCGGCACGGTGGAATTCCTGCTCGACGATCAGCACAACTTCTACTTCCTGGAGATGAACACCCGCCTGCAGGTGGAGCACCCCGTGACCGAGCAGATTACGGGCCTCGACCTGGTGAAGGAGCAGATCCGGGTGGCCGAGGGGCACCCGCTGGCCTTCACCCAGGACGAGCTCACCATCACCGGCCACGCCCTGGAAGTGCGCGTGTACGCCGAGGACCCGGCCAACAATTTCCTGCCCGACATCGGCACGCTGACCACCTACGTGCGCCCCCAGGGCCCCGGCGTGCGCGTCGACGACGGCTTCGAGCAGGGCATGGACATCCCGATCTACTACGACCCGATGATTGCCAAGCTCATCACCTTCGGCAAAGACCGGCAGGAGGCCATCGAGCGGATGCTGCGCGCCATCGACGAGTACCAGATTACGGGCATCCAGACCACGCTGCCCTTCGGCCGCTACGTGCTCCGGCACCCGGCCTTCGTGAGCGGCAACTTCGACACGAACTTCATCCGCGACCATTTCACCCCCGCCAACCTCACCCCCGCCACACCCGACCCCAACATCGCCAAAGTAGCCGCCGTGCTCACCGCCATGCTGATGACGGAAAAGAAAGCGCCGGTGGTAGCGTCTTCGGATGCTGCGGCCGCTGCGGGCTCCAACTGGAAGCGCAACCGGCTGGGCGCGCGGTAAGGCGTTGCGGTTTCTTGTATTTGAAAAGCCCGGCCGGTTGGCCGGGCTTTCCTTTTATAGCGGTTTCGTGAACGGTATACCCACCGGTCGGACGGCTTTTTCCGCCGTCCGACCGGTCGCCTCAACCACGATAAGTTCAACGAACCTCAACCCTACCGACAACCAGTCTGACGGCAGAAAAAGCCGTCGGACCGGAGCACATGGCACCGGGCACACCGTTGGCGAAACCGCCATAAGGTAGCCTTTCCCCCGCCGTCGCTCGGCTGTGCCGGGTGACCACTACGCTCTGAGCAGCTAAGCTGCGAATTCGCCAGCGCCGCCGCAACAACCAGCCCTAGCGGCGCGGGATGCTCGCGGCCCAGCCGCTCCGGCGTAACTGTCACTCGGCACAGCCCAGCGACGGCGCAGGAGGAGGCCAGAAAATTTCACCGTTGCAGCTCCACGACCGCGCCAGCGGCAAATCCGGACCGCGCCGCCTGAAGCAAGCCGGGCGGCGTACTCGTTCTGACGGAGGCGCCGCCTGCCGGCATCCACTGGCCCGCGTTACGGCTTCGCCTGAACGCGCGCCAAAAAAAAGTACCCGGCCGCGTGTGCCATTGCCGCCACTTGGGCATCACCCGATAGCGGAACACGTACCCGCCCAGCCCACTTATTCCCCTCGCCCCACTATGAGTACCCTTCCCAAGCCCCAATCCTGCGGCCAGCACTGGCTGGATATGCAACCCACTGCCAACGGCCGGCGCTGCGGGCAGTGCGAGAAGGAGATTCACGACTTCTCGGCCATGGCGTGGCCCGACATAGCCCGCACCCAGGCCGCGCACGGCAACGCGCTCTGCGGCATGTATGCCCCGGCGCAGCTGGCGCACTGGGGCCAGGTGCCGCCGCCCGGGGCCTGCGCCCGGCTGGCGACGGCCACCAGCATAGCCCTGGCGCTGGCGGCCATTCCGGCGACGGCGCAGGTAGCCGCGCCGGCCCGGCTCACGCTCAGCGGCACGGTTACGGTGCTTTCCGCCAAGGGCCAGCCCGTGCCGCTGCCTTTCGCCACGGTGCTGCTGGCCGGCACCACCACCGGCGTCTCGACCGACGAGCAGGGCCGCTACGAGCTAGCTGTGCCCGATGCCGTAGCCGACCCGACCCTGGTTTTCATCAGCATCGGCTACGAGAAGCTGGAGTGGATGGTGCCGGCCGCCAGCCAGGGCCAGCTCCGGCACGATGCCTGGCTGGCCATCAACCCCCACAGCTCCCTGAGCGTGTTTTCGGTGCGCAAGCCCACCCTCTTCGAGCGGGCCACCTGGCCGCTGCGCCGGTGGCTGGGGCGGCAGTCGCAGTAGTGGAGCGGCCGAGCAGCCGAAACTACCGGCGCGAGTGTCCAGTGGGCCTACTGGCCCCACTGGCGCGCGTTTAGGCGCAGCCATAGCCCGTGCCGCAGCACGGCGTGGAGAGTGTATCCCAGCTGCCGCGCCAGCGGCAGACCGGTACCGCACCGCCGGGAGCAGGCCGGGCGGCGGGCTTGTTCGGGCGGGGCAGGCATAGCGGGGCAAGAGCAGCGGGCTTTCCCTAAGCGCCCCCCCCCCAGCCGTCGCTTGGCTGCGCCGAGTGACCACTACGCCCCGAGCAGCTATGCTGCGAATTACCCCACGCCGCCTGAACAGCCGGCCCGCATGGCGCGGGACGCTCGCGGCCCAGGCACTCCGGCGTAGTAGTCACCCGGCAAAGCCGAGCGACGGCCCATTATGGGTAAGGTATTTTCAGAAAACGAAAAATACCTTACACTTGCCGTGGATATTTTGTAAGGTATTTTTCGTTTTTTTGAAAATACCTTACACGCTTTTTGCTATGCCGCGCCGTGCCCGTATTTCCCAAAATCTTATTGCCCGTCTCCGTACCTGGTTTGGGATGCGGCAGGATGAGCTGGCCCTGTATGCCGGCGTGAGCCCGGAGCTGATTCAGGCGGCGGAAAGCGGCCGGCGCTCCATGAGCACCCCACTGCTCATGGCCATGTTGCCGCTGTTGCAGCAGCTGCCCGAGGCGGCGGCTCCGGCCTCGGAGCCCCCAATTGTGCTGCCCGCCCTAGCCGCCGGCTCCCCCGCCCCGGATGCCGCCGCACTGGACTTTCGCCGTCGGCAGTGCCAGCAGCAGGCTGGCCGCCTGCGTACCCAGGCCGACAAGCTGGCCACCCGCGCCCGGGCGGCCGAACGGTGGGCCCAAGTGCTACCTGCCCTGCTGGCCGCCCACCCGCCCCCCACCGACCCAGCCGACGAGTATGCCGCAGCACGCCACGTATGGCTGATGAATTGGCTCCCCCGCCGCACCCGCCCTCTGCCCACCGATGACGTGACGCGCTGGCACCTGCTGCAGGCCCGTATCGTGGCGCTGGAGGCTGAGGCAGCGGCACTAGCGGCCGTTGCGCCGGACTAACGCCCTTATAGAAACAGCCCTTACCAATGCGGTAAGTAGCATGACGCTATACAAAGTCAAAGCCCAGCTCGGTGGTGGAGCTATTTTATGGGCTGAAGGAGGAGCTGCATCAACTGCCGGTTCTGGTCATAATCAAACAGCCCTTTGCAACGGGGTAAACCAGGCGTTGTACTAGCTGTCGGTTCTGGTGATGAGCATACAGGCCGTTGCGGCAGGTCAGGCGTGCCGGATACGGTTGGCTGGTACCACTCGCAGCCGGTAAGTGGCGGGAGCACTGCTAAATCAGATCCGTCAGCTGCCGCACGCCCAGGGGCCGCTGCCGGGTGTAGCCTTCGCCGAACTCCACCCCGATCAAATGGCCGAACTCCCGGGCCCGGGCCTCCATGAACTTGGTGAATACCGGCGTGGACAGGTAGGTGACCGGCTCGGTGCTCTCTTCGTCGAAGAACTGGGTTTTGTAGGCCTGAATCGACGCCCACTTCTGCTCCCAGTGCGCGGAGATGTCGACCACGAAGTCGGGGCTGATCTGGCGGTCCTGGATGAAGTGGTACACGTGCCGGGGCCGCCACGGAGCCTGGGGCTGGCCGTCGGCACCCAGGGTTTCAATCATCTTGAGGCCCGATAGGAAGCAGGCATCGGAAATGAGCTGGGCGCCGCGGCCGTGGTCGGGGTGCCGGTCATGAATGGCGTTGCAGAGCACGATGTCGGGCTGGTAGCGGCGCAGCGCGGCCATGATGGGCAGCTGGTGCTCCCGGTCGTTGCGGAAGAAGCCGTCGGGCAGCCCCAGGTTTTCGCGGGCGTGCAGGCCCAGGATGCGGCTGGCGGCTGCGGCCTCGGCGGCCCGGGTGGCCGGGGTGCCGCGGGTGCCCAGCTCCCCGCGGGTGAGGTCCACGATGCCGATTTTCCTGCCTTCCGCCGCCGCCGCCAGCAGCGTGCCGGCCGCCGACATTTCCACGTCATCGGGGTGGGCCGCAAGGGCCAGGATATCGAGTTTCATTGGGTTGGGGTCTTGGGAACCTGGGGACCTGGGGTCTTGGTTTTCGTTCTGGCGTTTGGGGCCGAACAAGAACCAGGACCCTAAGTCCCCAAGACCCTATTACTTAATCCGCAGCGTCTTGCCCACCTGCAGGGTCCGCACGTTGCCGTTGAGGCGCCGCAGCTGGGCCTGCGACACGCCGTACTTGTCGGCCACCTCCGAGAGTGTGTCGCCGCTGCGGATGCGGTGGGTGACGACGCGCCGCGCGGCCGCGGGGCGGCTGGGGCGGGCGGCGGCCTTGGCCCGCAGAGCCCGGCTGTAGTAGTCAAACAGGGCCGAGGTAATCACGAAGTTGTCCTGCTTGAGCTTGTAGTCGGGGAAGTCGTACATGCGCTCCGGGTCGATGGGGTTGCCCTCGTAGCGGATTTCGAAGTGCAGGTGGGAGCCGCTGCTGCGCCCCGTGCTGCCGCCCAGCCCAATCACCTGCCCGGCCTTGACGAAGGTACCGGGCTTGACCAGCGCCTTGCTCAAATGGCCGTAGAGCGTCTCAACGCCGTTGTAGTGGCGCACGAGCAGGTAGTTGCCGTAGCCGCTGCCGTCCCACTTCGAGATGCGCATCACCCCGTCGAAGGCGGCCCGCACCGAGTCGCCGGTTTCCAGGTCCAGATCCACGCCGTAGTGCCAGCGGTAGCCGCGGAAGCCGAAGTCGGACGTCACCGGGGTCGTGCGCAGCGGCATCTTGGCGAAGCGCTGCTTGTCGGGCTCGGTCAGGTGCAGCAGCAGCGTGTCGCGCAGGCGGCGCCCGTCCACCCGGTAGGGGTTGATGTTATGGGTATCCCAGATGGAATAGTAGCCGGCCACCTTCACCCAGGAAGAGTCGATGAGCACCTGCTCCGACACTTCCACAATCTGCTGCTCGCCCTCATCGAGCGTGGTCGTGTCCTCACTGACCAAAGACAGCTTCTTGGCCGGGTTAAAGAAGATGGACTTGGCGGCCTCGGAGTTGTCGTCGGGCAGGTCCCGGGTTTCAATCAGCACCGTGGTGTCGGGCCGCACGTAGCGGATGGTGGGCGACTGGATGCGGAAGAAGTCCTTCCGCTTACCGGGTGAGCCGGCCTTGGCTTTCGGCTCGGGCACTTTGCGGCGCTGGGCCTGCCCCTGGCCGGGAGCCAGCAACAGCCCGAGCAGCAGCAGCGGCAGCAGCCAGTATTTGAGGAAATGAAGCAAGGGCAAAAGGTGAGGTGAAGGGATGGTAAGGAACGGCCCGGGCGGGGCGGCGCAGCGCGCCCACGACCGGGCCCGCACCTAATGGTCGCCCAGGGCCGCCAGGTAGCGTTCCGCGTCCAGGGCCGCCATGCAGCCCGAGCCGGCGGCCGTCACGGCCTGGCGGTAGGTGAAGTCCTGCACGTCGCCGCAGGCGAATACGCCGTCCACGTTGGTTTTGGCGGTGCCCGGCACGGTTTTCAGGTAGCCCTGCTCGTCATGGTGCAGGTAAGAGTGGAAGATCGTGGAGTTGGGATCGTGGCCGATGGCCACAAAGAAGCCCTCCACCGGAATTTCGCGGGTTTCGTGGGTCAGCACGTTTTTCACGCGCACGGCGTCCACGGCCTGCGCGCCCAGAATCTCGTCGGTCACCGTGTTCCAGAGCACCTCGATCTTGGGGTTGTCCACCACGCGCTTCTGCATGATTTTCGAGGCCCGCATCTCCCCTTTGCGCACAATCATGTACACCTTGCTGCACAGGTTGGCCAGGTAGGTAGCCTCCTCGGCGGCGGTGTCGCCGGCGCCCACGATGGCCACTTCCTTGCCGCGGTAGAAGAACCCGTCGCACACCGCGCAGGCCGACACGCCCGAGCCGTTCAGCCGCGCCTCCGACTCCAGCCCCAGCCACTTGGCCGAAGCCCCGGTGGCAATGATGACGGTGTCGGCCGTAAGCTGCTTGCTCTCGTCGATGGTGATTTTGTGCGGGTGGCCCGAGAAGTCGACCGCCGTGGCCAGCCCGTAGCGCACGTCGGTGCCGAAGCGGGCGGCCTGCTTCTTGAGGTCTTCCATCATTTCGGGTCCCATCACCCCGTCGGGGTAGCCGGGGAAGTTCTCCACGTCATTGGTAATGGTGAGCTGGCCGCCGGGCTGCAGGCCCTGGTACATCACCGGCGCCAGGTTGGCCCGCGCCGCGTAAATAGCTGCCGTATAGCCCGCTGGACCCGATCCGATAATCAAACACTTGATGTGTTCCGTGGTGGTAGTAGCCATTGCTTTGGAAAAGCAGAGTTGAAAAGTGAAGTGTAAAAGTAAGCGTACTGTCGGGTTCCGGCGCGGAAAGCTGCCGGAACGCCGTGCCGAGGCGCAGCCGGATCAGCCCGGCCGCCCCGGTCTTATCCCGTCGGGCGGGCCGCAGCCTCTCTACCGCGTTGTCTGGACTCTATAACAACGCAGCGGGCCGGATGCCTCACTACGCGCAGCAGGATGTTTGACCGGCCGGCCGGCCGCCAACAAAAAACCCCAACGAAAGGGCTGGGGTTTTTGGGGTCCGAGACAGTAAAAAACTATCCCAGGTATGGTTTCAGGGCTTTGGAGCGCGAGGTGTGGCGCAGGCGGCGAATGGCCTTCTCCTTGATCTGCCGCACCCGCTCCCGGGTCAGGTTGAACTTCTCACCGATTTCTTCCAGGGTCAGGGAATGCTCCCCGTTCAGGCCGAAATACAGCGTAATCACGTCGGCTTCGCGCTTGGTGAGCGTGCTCAGGGCGCGCTGCACTTCCTTGCGGAGCGAGTCGTTCATCAGCCCCGTGTCGGGGCTCTCCTCGTCCTCGTTTTCGAGCACGTCGAGCAGGCGGTTTTCCTCCCCCTGCACGAAAGGAGCATCCACGGACACGTGGCGACCCGAGATTTTCAGGGTGTCCACGACTTCCGAGGTGGTCAGCTCCAGCACTTCGGCAATTTCTTCGGGCGAAGGCTCGCGCTCAAACTTCTGCTCCAGCTCGGAAAAGGACTTGGAAATCTTGTTCAAAGAGCCCACGCGGTTCAGCGGCAGGCGCACGATGCGGGACTGCTCGGCCAGGGCCTGCAGAATCGACTGGCGAATCCACCAGACGGCGTAGGAAATGAATTTAAAGCCGCGGGTTTCGTCGAAGCGCTTGGCGGCTTTGATCAGGCCCAGGTTGCCCTCGTTGATCAAATCGCCCAGCGAGAGGCCCTGGTTCTGGTATTGTTTGGCTACCGACACCACGAAGCGAAGGTTGGCTTTGGTTAGTTTCTCCAGCGCCTGCTGGTCACCTTCCTTGATGCGCTGCGCCAGCGTTACTTCCTCGTCGGGAGTGAGCAGATCGACCTTACCAATCTCCTGAAGGTACTTGTCCAGCGACTGGCTTTCGCGGTTGGTGATCTGCTTGCTGATTTTAAGCTGTCTCATTGCGGGCGCGAAATTGTATTTTTGAAAGTATTAATCATCACTAGGGCCTTTCTAGAGGTCGGCAATTGTAAACAACGCGCCGACCTCCGTGAAAGTTCGCCAAGGTTGCTTTAGGCTTGCGCCTCGTCGGCGGCCCGCTCAGGCTTGGGCAGCAATGCCTTGCGCGACAAGCGGTACTTGCCCGTTTTCTTGTCGATGTCCATCAGCTTCACGTCGATTTCCTGGCCTACCTCGAGCACGCCTTCCAGCGCGTTCAGGCGCTCGTGCGATACTTCCGAGATGTGCAGCAGGCCATCTTTGCCCGGCATGATTTCCACGAACGCGCCGTAGGGCTGGATGCTGCGCACCTTGCCTTTGTAGGTCTCGCCCACTTCCGGGGTAGCCGCAATGGCGCGGATCCGGTCGATGGCCGCCTGCATGTCTTCCTGGTTGGAAGCGTAGATGCTCACGTGGCCTTTCTCGTCCTTCTCCTCGATGATCACCGTGGCGTTGGTGTCCTTCTGGATCTGCTGAATAACCTTGCCGCCGGGCCCGATTACCGCGCCGATGTACTCCTTGTCGATGAGCATCTTGTGCGAGCGGGGCGTGTGAGGCTTCAGCTCCGCGGCCGTCTCGCTGATGGTCTTGGCCATCTCGCCCAGAATGTGCAGCCGGCCTTCGCGGGCCTGGTGCAGGGCCGCGGTCATGATTTCGCTGCTCAGGCCCTGGATTTTGATGTCCATCTGGCAAGCCACGATACCTTTCTCGGTGCCGGTTACTTTGAAGTCCATGTCGCCGAGGTGGTCCTCGTCGCCGAGGATGTCGCTCAACACGGCATATTCGCCGGTTTCCTTATCCTGCACGAGGCCCATGGCGATGCCCGAAACGGCCGCGCGCACTTTAATGCCCGCGTCCATCAGGGCCATCGAAGCGGCACACACGGTAGCCATCGACGAGGAGCCGTTCGACTCCAGGATATCCGACACGATGCGGATGGTATAGGGGTTTTCGTCGTCGGAAGGCAACACCTTCTTCAACGAGCGCATGGCCAGGTTGCCGTGGCCGATTTCCCGGCGGCCGGGGCCGCGGTTGGGCTTCACCTCGCCGGTCGAGAAGGCCGGAAAGTTGTAGTGCAGCATGAACTTGCTGTAGCCCGAGGTCATGGCCGTGTCGATGATCTGCTCATCGAGCTTGGTGCCCAGGGCTACCGTAGTCAGCGACTGGGTTTCACCGCGGGTGAACAAAGCCGAGCCGTGGGCACCGGGCAGGTAGTTCACCTCGCTCCAGATCGGGCGGATTTCCGTAAGCTGACGACCATCGAGGCGGGTGCGCTCCTTGATCATCATGTCGCGGATGCCTTTCTTCTCGGCCGAAGCGTAGTAGCGGCCGAACATTTTCATGTCCAGCTCCGGATTTTCTTCCAGCAATTGAGCCAGCAAAGGCTTCTTGATAGCGCCGAAAGCTTCCTTGCGGCCGGCCTTGCTGGGGTTGCCCGACTTAGCAACGTCGTAGGCGCCCTGGTGCACGGCCTGCATGATCTGCTGCTTCAGCGCGTCATTCTCCTCGTACTGCGGATACTCGCGCTTCACGTGGGATTTTGCCACCTCGGCGGCCAGCTCGCGCTGCACGCGCACTTGCTCTTTGATGGCAACGTGGGCGAAGGCAATGGCTTCCACCATCTCCTCTTCGCTCACTTCGTTCATCTCGCCTTCCACCATGGCTACCGAATCCGCCGTGGCACCAACGATGAGGTCGATGTCGGCGCGGGCCAGGTCGGCGGTCAGCGGGTTGATCTGCAGCTTGCCGTCGATGCGGGCTACGCGTACTTCCGAAATCGGCCCGGCGAAGGGAATGTCCGAAATCGACAGGGCGGCCGAAGCGGCCAGCGCGGCCAGGGCATCGGGCTGCACGGTCTTATCGGCCGAAATCAGGGTTATCATCACCTGCACCTCGTAGTGATAGTCCTTGGGGAACATCGGGCGCAGGATGCGGTCTACAATGCGGCATACCAGGATTTCGTAGTCCGACAGGCGGCCTTCGCGGCGCTGGAACGAACCGGGAATGTTACCGGCACCACCAAATTTCTCCTGGTAGTCGACCGACAGCGGCAAAAAGTCCACGTCGCCGCGGGAGCTGGGCTGCGACACGACCGTGGCCAGCAGCATCGCGTCGCCGAGGCGCACGACGACGGCGCCGTCGGCGAATTTGGCCAGCTTGCCGGTTTCCAGGGTAATCTGCCGACCATCGGGCAGGGTAATGCTCTTGGTAATAGCGTTGTAGTTGGGCATCTAAGAGTGCTTTTAAAAAGCGTGCAGCGGGCGAGCAGCCAAAAGAACAGGGCCGGCAACGGCCCCCTTCTACTCTGAAAATCAGGGTACTTCGAAAAGAAAACAACGAGAGCCGCACAAGTGCTGACGGCTCCGAACAAAAAAGAGTAGGGAACCCTCGGCGTGAGGGTTCCCTACTCCAACGAGGTGGGCTACTTGCGAATGCCCAGCTCCTTGATAATTGCGCGGTAGCGGTTGATTTCGCGGTGCTGGAGGTAATCCAGCAGGCGACGGCGCTTACCTACGAGCTTCAACAGGCCCAAGCGGGTCGAGAAGTCCTTCTTGTTTACCTTCAGGTGCTCCGTCAGGTGGGTGATGCGGTGCGTGAACAGCGCAATTTGGGATTCAGCCGAACCGGTATCGGTTGAGGTTTTGGTGAGGCTATTTTTCTCGAAAATAGACTGCTTGATTTCGGTAGTGAGTTTCATCGGCAGATAGGTTCCCCCGTCTTGGATTAAGCGTGAAAAAAGAGAAATTGACTACCCCGCATTTCGGGGTGGCCGCAAAGGTATGGGATTTTATAATCCGTTGTTCGCCCTGAGGGCAATTTAGTGCGGGGGCGCCGCCGCCTCGTGCTACACCGAGCGCTTGTAGCCGCGGAAGGGCCAGCGGAGCTTGGCCGGCAGCAGCCGCCGGAAGTCCAGCTCCAGCAGCCCCGAGTCGCGGCGGGCCTGGTTGAGAAACAGCAGCCCGACGGGCAGCAGCAGCAGCGTCGAGAGCCACATGCCAATGCCGACGGGCATCACGGCTTCGCGGCCGTACTTCTCGCCCATGATGGACAGCACGTAGTAGATGATGAAGAACACGATGGAAATCAGCACCGGCACGCCCAGACCGCCCTTTTTAATAATGGCTCCCAGCGGGGCGCCAATCAGAAACATGAGCAGAATCGCCACCGACTGCACGTACTTGCGGTAAATCTCGATGCGGAAGTTGCCGGCCTCCTTCGAGAGGTTGGTGAGCCGCTCGCCGGTGCTGCCGGCGTAGGCTTTCAGGTTGCGGGCGCGGTTGGTGGCCTGCTCGATAAAGGAGGCATTCAGCGCCGGCAGCTTGGTGGTGGCCACCTGCCAGCCTTCGATGCGGCGCGCCTGCTGCTGGCCCGTGGTATCGAAGCGCAGGTAGGTGTAGTAGGGCGTCAGCTGCCGGGGCATCAGCTTGCGCTCCAGCGTCAGGCGGTTGTGCAGCGAATCCGTGTAGTTGCGGAGCTGGGGAATGTTTTTCATCATCTTGTTTTCCGCAAACAGCTCCTCCTTGGTGCGGTTCAGGTCGAACGAGGCCAGCGAAAACGTAATCATGTTGCGGGAAAAGGCTTCGCGCACGAAGCTGGCGCCGGCCCGGTCGCGGGCATCGGGCTGCTCCACGTACATGGTGCCCCGAAACAGCTCCAGACCCAGATACTGGCCGCCGAAGCGGGTAAACATGCGCCCCGAGTCGGCCAGAATCACGGTGGAGTTGCCGCGGCCGTTGGTGTGGTCATAGATCATGACGCCCATCAGGATGTCGCCGTTGTCGCCCAGCTTCTGGTTGACCTTGATGGTGTAGCCGGGAATGCCGTTGTAAAAGACGCCTTCGCGGATATCCAGGGCCAGCTTTTGCTGGCGCAAATCCCAGAGCAGGCTGTAGGCGCTCAGGTTGGCCTTGGGCACGATGGTATCGTTGAACCAGAACGAGAAGCCCGCCAGCACTACGCTGGCCAGCAGCACCGGCCGCAGAATCCGGGTCAGGGAAATGCCGGAGGTTTTGATGGCCGTCAGCTCGTGGTGCTCGCCCAGCGTACCGTAGGTCATCAGCGAGGAAAGCAGCACGGCCAGGGGCAGCGAAATGGGCACCATCAGCACGCTGAAGTAAAACAGCAGCTGCCCGATAATGGCCACGCCCAGATCCTTGCCGACCAAGTCGTCGAGGTACTTGAGCATGTACTGGGTGAGCAGAATAAACTGCACCACGGCCAGCGTGAGCAGAAACGGCCCGGCGAAGGCCTGTAAGATCAGTTTATCGAGTTTTTTCATGCAAGACGCTCCCCACGCCCATCCGGCAGGCGCAGCCCAAAAAAAAGGAGCAAAAGGGAAACGAAGGTACGCCCCGTTTCGCTCTTGCTCCCGTCAGTTTTTTTCGGGCGGTGCTAGCCGCCGACCAATTCGCGCAGCTTCAGCACCAGACCTTCCCACATGTCCAGCAGCTCACTATCGTCGGTTTCTTCCGAGTAATCGATAATGCGCAGGTACACTTCCTGGGTCAGCTGCGACTCTTCAAGGGAAAAATCCAGGTAGTTGGCATCAGACACGTGCCGCTTGTTCTGGTCCAGAAACACGAACCGGACCGAGCGGTTGGTGCGGTGGGAGCTCATTTCGGCGAAGTGGGGCTGGTTGTCCCAGATAAAGTTGTAGCGGTGGTCTTCATCGATGCGCACATCCTGGCAGTACCACTGCGAGAGGCCGGAAGCGGAGGCCAGGTAAGGATAAAGGATTTTGGGCGAAGCGTTTACCGGTAGTTCGACCGTAAAGCGGTGTTTGGAGCGAGTAGCAGAAAGCGGCATAAGCTGAACGAAACATGAAAAAAGTGCGGAGCCTGGACGCCAGAAATGGGGTACCGCAGCCAATATACACGGGTTTTTTTTCATGTCAGGCTTGCATGGGTTCAAATCTTGTTCCTACCTTTGCGGCACCAAAAACCCGGCGGGGTAGCTCAGTTGGTTAGAGCACAGGATTCATAACCCTGAGGTCGGCGGATCGTACCCGCCTCCCGCTACACGACGAAACCGCTTAGAAGTCAGCTTCTAAGCGGTTTTTTTTGGCCCCATTGTTTTTTTAGCCCGGTTTTTTTCCGGCCCCCTGTGGGTAGCGAGGAACCTCCGTTGCGAGCTTTTATTTCTCTGGCCACCGGGCCTCGCCCCTCTCTTAGGCAGCAGGAATTTAAAAACCCTTTCAGCCAGACCGACCTCATTACTGAGCACACCGCCGGGCAGGACTGGATTTACAACCATTGGCTGGCGCTGCTGTCCACCGGTGCCGTCATGCAGGGCTGCAGCGGCCTCTAATCGACTAGCCGGCTCTTTGCTGCGCACTGAGCCAGTTTAGGGCACAAAAAAAGAGCCTGACCAGTATGGTCAGGCTCTTTTTTTGTGCGTTACGCAGCCGATCTACTTGATCTTCTCCACGATGCCCTTAAAGGCCTCCGGGTGATTCAGGGCCAGATCAGCCAGTACTTTGCGGTTGAGCTCGATGCCGGCTTTCTTCAGGCCGCCCATCAGCTGCGAGTACGACAGGCCGTGCTCGCGGGCACCGGCGTTGATACGCTGGATCCAGAGGGCGCGGAACTCGCGCTTCTTTACCTTCCGGTCGCGGTACGCGTAGAGGAGCGCCTTTTCAACGGCATTCTTGGCAACGGTCCACACGTTCTTGCGACGGCCGAAATAGCCTTTCGCCAGACGCATTACTTTCTTACGACGGTGGCGCGAGGCCACGTGGTTTACACTTCTTGGCATAACCTACTTTTTTTTGGCGGTCGGTGACTGTTCAGTAAAGTCTTCGAGACCGGACGCCGGGTTGAAATTCACTTAAGCTACTCTGCCGAACATTAGATGTTCAGCATGTCCTTTACGCGGTTCATGTCCGCGGAGCTCACCAAGGTGATGTGCGTCAGGTTACGCTTCTGCTTGGTGCTCTTTTTGGTCAGGATGTGGCTTTTGAAGGCGTGCTTCCGCTTCACCTTGCCCGAGCCGGTGAGCGTAAAACGCTTCTTAGCACCGGATTTCGTCTTTACTTTTGGCATTGTGGTATGTATTGAGAAAAAAGAAAAAGCTGGTTGAGGGCCGAACTAAGTTGCCTCACTTCGGCCGGCTTGCGCTACTCGGCGGCCGTTTGGGGCTCCGCCGCCGCCGCCGGCTTGGGAGCGGGGGCAGCAGCACCTTCCTTGGCCACCGGCTTGGGCTTGGCAACCGAAGGGGCCACTTTCGGGGCTAGGTACAGGAACATCCGCTTGCCTTCGAGCTTGGGCAGCTGCTCCACCTTGGCCAACTCCTCGAGGGCCTGGGCAAACTTGAGCAACAGGATTTCACCCCGCTCCTTGAAGACGATGGAACGGCCCACAAAGTGCACGTACGCCTTGATCTTGGCACCTTCCTTCAGGAATTCCTGGGCGTGCTTCAGCTTAAAGGCGAAATCGTGGTCATCGGTGTTGGGACCGAACCGGATTTCCTTCAGGACCACCTTCGTGGCTTTGGCCTTCATCTCGCGGGTGCGCTTCTTCTGCTCGTACTTGAATTTCGAGTAGTCGATAACGCGGCACACGGGCGGTACGGCGGTAGGCGAAATCTCGACCAGGTCGAGGTTCTGCTCCTGGGCCATTTTACGGGCCTGCTCAATCGGGTAAATGCCTTGCTCGATGTTTTCACCGACCAGGCGTACCTCACGGGCCGTAATCTTCTGGTTGATTTTGAACGGCTCCTCCACCTGAGCGCGGGGGATGTAGCGGCGATTTGGGGTAGCTATGGGTTGGTCCTCCTTCTAAAAGGTGAGCTTAAAAGTCTGTTTGCACTGATTGAGCGACGAAAACACGAGTTTCTGCGGCGCTATCAGGGGGCGAATATCCGTCTTTTTTTTGAATCTAAAAAAGCAGCTATATAAAATAGCCCGGAAATCTGCCCGCTGCGGGCATTTCACAAGCTAGTGTCGCTGGGTTAAGTTCAGTACTCCTTTGTCATTGCGAGGCGCAAGCCGAAGCAATCGGTCCTCTGAAATGCCCTGAGCCTGGTTAAATCAGAAAGCTCCGAACGTTAGCACAACGTCGGGGCTTTCTGATTTAGATAAGCTTGGCTTATTGTCCGGGAAGCATTGCTTCGGCTTGCGCCTCGCAATGACAAGGTGTTTACGCTTTGCCGTCCATCATTTCCGTTACCTGGGCCTGGAAGCTCTTGATAAAGGCGTCAATGGGCATCGAGCCCAGGTCGCCTTCGCCGTGCTTGCGCAACGAGATGATGCCGTTTTCCTGCTCCTTTTCGCCCACGATGAGCATGTAGGGCACCTTGGAAATCTCGGCGTCGCGGATTTTGCGGCCGATTTTCTCGTCCCGGCTGTCCAGCGTGCCGCGCAGCTCGGCCTGAATGAGGCGGTCGTAGACCTGCTGGGCGTAGTCCTGGTACTTCTCCGAGATGGGCAGCACGGCAAACTGCTCGGGCGCGAGCCAGAGCGGGAAGTTGCCGCCGCAGTGCTCGATGAGCACGGCCACGAACCGCTCCAGGGAGCCAAACGGGGCGCGGTGAATCATCACCGGGCGCTGGCGGGAGTTGTCGGAGGCCACGTATTCCAGCTCGAAGCGCTCGGGCAGGTTGTAGTCGACCTGAATCGTGCCCAGCTGCCACTTGCGGCCGATGGCGTCGCGCACCATGAAGTCGAGCTTGGGGCCGTAGAAGGCGGCTTCGCCCAGCTCGGTTACCGTGCTCAGGCCCTTCTCGGCGGCGGCTTCGATGATGGCCTGCTCGGCGCGGGCCCAGTTCTCGTCGGAGCCAATGTACTTGGTCTTGTTCTCGGGGTCGCGCAGGCTGATCTGGGCGGTGAATTCCGGGAAATCAAGGGCCTTGAGCACGTAGAGCACGATGTCAATTACCTTGAGAAACTCCTCCTTCACCTGATCGGGTCGGCAGAAGATGTGGGCGTCGTCCTGGGTGAAGCCCCGCACCCGGGTCAGGCCGTGCAGCTCGCCGCTCTGCTCGTAGCGGTACACCGTGCCGAACTCGGCCAGGCGCACCGGTAGGTCGCGGTACGAGCGGGGCTTGCTCTTGTAGATTTCGCAGTGGTGGGGGCAGTTCATCGGCTTGAGGAAGAACTCCTCGCCGGGGTTGGGCGTCTTGATGGGCTGAAACGAGTCGGCGCCGTACTTCTCGTAGTGGCCGCTGGTCACGTAGAGCTCCTTGGAGCCGATGTGCGGGGTCACGACGGGCTGGTAACCGGCCTTGAGCTGGGCGCGGCGCAGAAACTGCTCGAGCTTCTCGCGCAGGGCCGTGCCCTTGGGCAGCCACAGGGGCAGCCCCGCCCCTACTTTCTCCGAAAACGTGAACAGCTCCAGCTCCTTGCCCAGCTTGCGGTGGTCGCGGCGCTTGGCTTCCTCCAGCCGCTCGAGGTACTCGGTGAGCTCCTTGGCTTTGGGGAAAGTGATACCGTAGATGCGGGTGAGCTGCTTGTTTTTCTCGTCGCCGCGCCAGTAGGCGCCGGCCACGTTGAGCAGCTTCACCGCCTTAATCGGGGAAGTATCGGGAATGTGCGGGCCGCGGCAGAGGTCGGTGAAGTCGCCCTGGGTGTAGAAGGTGATAGTACCGTCGTCGAGGCGCTCCAGCAAGTCGAGCTTGTAGGGGTCGGCCTTCTCGGTGAAGTAGGCAATGGCGTCGGCCTTGCTGACCTCTTTGCGCTCGTAGGTGCTTTTCTTTTTGGCCAGCTCGAGCATCTTCTTCTCGACTTCCGGCAAATCGTCGGTAGAAATCGTGCGGCCTTCGCCCAGGTCGATGTCGTAATAGAAGCCGTTTTCGATGCTGGGTCCGATGCCTAGCTTCACGCCGGGGTACAGGGCTTCGAGGGCCTCGGCCAGCAGGTGGGCCGAGGAGTGCCAGAACGTGGCCTTGCCGTCCTGGTCGTTCCAGGTCAGGATTTCGAGCTTGGCACTTTGGTCAATAGGCCGGTGCAGGTCGCGCAGGTCGCCGTCGACGCGGACGCCGAGGGCGTTGCGGGCGAGGCCTTCACTGATACTGGCGGCAACGTCGTAGCCCGTGGCGCCATCTACAAACTGGCGCACGGAGCCGTCGGGGAGCGTGATGTCAATCATGTTGAAAAGGGGAAAAAGTAGCTATACAAACAGCGTGAAGCCGCAAGTTAGAAGTTCTGGGAAAGAATGGGGCAATGCCGGCCGGTTAAAATAGACGGCGCAACCGGCCTCCCGGGCCGGCCCCAAGCCCGGCGGCTACAGTGAGGGCCGGGGCACGGCCAGCGGCTCAACGGGCGCGGTGGCGGCGCGGCGGATGGTGTCGGTGAACACGCCGCGGGCGCGGTTGCCGGTTTTCCAGGCTTTGTAGGTCCAGTGCCTGTTGCCGGGGTTTTCGGCAATGAGCCGGCGGTACTGGTCGGCAGCTTCGGGGTAGCGGCCCAGGCTCTCGTAGCTTTCGGCCAGCATCTGGCGGGCGTTGGCCAGCCGCGGGGCCCGGCGCAACGCCCGCTGCAAATGCGGCAGCGCCGTGGCGTAGCGCCGCAGCTTGTAGGCGTTCAGGGCCAGGCGGTAGTCGGCGCGGTAGATGGTCGAGTCGAGCTGCACGGCGCGGGCGTAGTAGCGCAGGGCGCTGTCGGGCTGGCTTTGCAGCTCAAACTGCCGGCCATGGTCGTACCAGAGCGGGCCGTAGGCGGGAGCCAGCCGCAGCCCGCGGGCCGAGTAGCGGGCTGCTTCGGCGGGCAGGCGGTAGGCGTTGGACAGAAACGCGAGCTGGTGCAGGGTTTCGGGCTGGCGCGGGTCGCGGCTGAAGCTGGCCCGCAGGTAGTCCAGGGCCTGTACCGTGTCGGCCAGCGAGACGTAGGCAATGCCTTTATAAAAGAGGGCCGCGGCGTGGTCGGGCTCCTGCTGCAGCGTCCGGTCGAGGTGGTCGAGGGCGGCCTCGTAGTTGCGGGCAGCCAGGTTGGCCTCCCCCACCAGCAGATTCAGCTCGGGCGAGGAAAATCCGTGCCGGGAAGCTTCCTGGGCCGCACTCAGCGTCGCCTGCAGCCTTCCCTGGGTGCGCAGGGCGCGGGCCTTGGTGAAGTAATACTCGCCGGGCGCGTCATCCAGGGCAATGGCGCGGTCAATGTCCTGCAGGGCCGCCGCCGGCTGGCCCGCATCGAGGCGGAAGGCGGCGCGGCGGGCATACAGGGTGGCATTGCCGGGCTGCCGGCCGATGGCCCCGTCGAGCTCCTGGGCCTGGATTTTGGGGCCGCTTTGCACCGTTTGCAGGTTTACCATCCGTGCGGCCTGCTCAGTAGGCGCCCTGTCGCAGCCAGCCAGCAGGACGGCAAGGGGCAAAGGCAGCAGGACGGAAAGCGGAAATCTCACGAAAGCGGTGAATGGCGTGGGCCCCAAAGATACGACTTGGCCGCCCGCGGTCGGCACCCGGCCCCGCGCTGAAAGCCAGACGATAAACTACGTCTGCCGGATTTTATGGTGCAGCTGCTTGAGCATTTTGCGGTTGAGCTGCACCAGCAGGGCCCGGCAGCGCCGGCTCATTTCCAGCTCCTCACTGGTTACGGGCGTGAGCTGGGCCGCTTCCTGGAGCACGGCAATAGCCTGGCTGCGCTGGCCCTGGTTGAGCCGCACCCGGGCCAGATCGTAGCAGAACTCGATGCGCAGCGGGGCCAGCTCGTGGGCTTTGGCCAGCGCCACCAGGGCGCGGCGGGTGCTGGCCCCGTTGGGCATGCCGCCCAGAATCAGCTTGCTGTAGGCTCTTTCCAGCGGGTTGTAGTGGTCGACGCGGTAGTGCCAGCGGCCCAGCAGCTGCCAGGCTTCAGCCCACCTGGGGGCTTTTTCGGTGGCTTTGAACACGTACTCCCGCATTTCCTTGTAGGCAATCAGGCGGCCGCGGGCACTGAGCAGCGTCGCCTGGTTGGCCAGGGCCAGGGCCTCGGCATAGTTGCCCTCCGCGCCTTCCGGCTTCACCACCAGCGCCCGGGTCGAGTACAGGCGGGCGGCGCTGAAGTAGGCGGCTTTGCGGGTCTCGTCGGTGTAGCGGGCCCCGATGCGCACACTCAGCACCGCGGCCTGCCACAAAGCCTCGTAGTGGCCCGGGACCTGCCCCAGCACCTGCTCGTACTTGGCCAGGGCCTCCGAATCCTTGTACTGCTTCTGCAGCGCCCGGGCCTCGGCCAGCAGCCGGTCCACGTCGAAAGCCCCCGGCGGCGCCGGCCACGCGGCCACGGCATGGCCGGCACGCACGCCGCCGGTCGGCCACCCCAACAGCAGGCAGGCCACCAGCACTTTGCAGACAGAACGGAACGCGGAAAAAGACATCAACAACAGCAAACAGGCCCGCCCCGGCTTTCGGAACCCCAAACCGGGGCGGGCCCCGCAATAACACCAAAAAAGCCCTGGCGACTCCCCAGGGCTTTTTTATTTCTCTTTTAGAACAGCCCCAGCTGGGCTTTGGGGCGGCGCAGAATGGCCTGGGCCTGGGCCACGTCCTCCTCCGTCACTTCCACCGGGCCGGTCAGCTCGGGCAGCGGGCCGGTAGCTTCGGGGGCCGCGGCGGCCGGGCGCGGAATGGTGGCGGGGCCTTTCTTGCGGGCCGTTTCGCGGCGCTCGGGCTCGGGGCCTTCCCCGGTGAGCAGAGCCACGGCGTGGATGCGGAAGTAGTTGAGCTTGTTGCCCATGGCCTTCCATCCTTTCACGTCGATGAACTCGTGGAGCCGCAGCTGCTCGGTTTCCTTGTCGGCCTTCTTGTCGCGCTGCAGCCTGATTTCCACCTGGGGCTCGGCGAAGGCCGTGGCGGCCAGCAGCTTGGAGCCCTTGGTTTCGGAAATGAAGATAAAGCGCTTTTCCAGGGTGCTGGTCTCGATTTTGAAGCGCTTCACGTAGTGGATTTTCGTGTCGCCCTCCACGTACACGGCGCTGAGCACGGTGTCGGACTCCAGCTTGCGCAGCAGCACGATGTTGGGCACGTCGAAGTGCAGCGAGGGGTCGGGCGCCTTCATTTCGTAGGAGCCGTCGCGGTACACTACCAGCACCGTGTTGTCGGTGTCGAAGGTGCCCAGGTAGCGGCCGTGGCCGGCGGTGTTGAGGCGGCCCACCACGGCGTCGAAAAACACTTCCCGCCCGCCCAGCGTGGAGTCGCCGAGGCTTTTCTGGGTGATTTTCTTGATGGGCTGCTTGGTCACGATGTTGCCCATCGAGCCCTTGCCCTTGATGGCCAGCTCGGCAAAGTCGAAGTCGAACTGCTTGACCCGGGCCGGGGCCTTGTCGGTGAGCTGCACGCCCACCAGCTCCGACTCGGAATTGGGGTTGGCCGTCAGATACAGCACTTTCGAGCTCTTGCCGCCCTTGGTCAGGTCGTACACTTTGTCGCGGGTGATGCCCGTGACCAGGAAGCGCTTGGCGTAGGCCACGCCCGAGGGGCCGTCCTGGTAGACCATGTTGTAGACCAGCCGGTCGTCGTTCTTGTTATACACGCCCACGTGCAGGATATCCTTACCCACGAAGGTCTTCTCGGCAATCTTGAACACGGTGAACGTGCCGTCGCGGCGGATGGCGATGATGTCGTCCAGGTCGGAGCAGTCGGCTACGGTTACGGCGTTTTCGTCCTTTTTGAGGCCGTAGCCCACGAAGCCGTCGGTGTAGTTGACGTAAAGCTTCTGGTTGGCCACGGCCACTTTCTGGGCCGTCACCACGTCGAAGGTGCGCAGCTGGGTTTTGCGCTCCCGGCCCGCGCCGTACTTCTTGAGCAGGTTTTCGAAGTACTGAATGGCGTAGCGCGTGAGGTTAGCCAGGTGGTCGGCCACTTCGGCCAGCTCGGCTTCCAGCTTCTGAATGTACTCGTCGGCCTTGAAGCCGTCGAACTTGCTGATGCGCTTAATGCGGATTTCGGTCAGGCGGGTCAGGTCGTCCTCGGTGATGGCGCGGCGCAGCACGATGCGCTGGTCGTCGGCCCGGGCCTTGAGCCCGTCGATGCGCACATACTTGCTCAGGCCCTTCTCGATGGTTTCGAGAATGTCGGCCCAGGTTTCGCACTCCTCAATTTTGCGGTAGATGCGGTTTTCGATGAAAATCTTCTCCAGCGAGGCCGAGTGCCACTTTTCGTGCAGTTCATCCTGCCTGATTTCCAGCTCCCGCTCCAGCAGGCGCACCGTTTTCTGGGTGCTCAGCCGCAGCATGTCCTCCACGCCCACGAAGCGGGGCTTGTCCTCGATGATGACGCAGGTGTTGGGCGAAATCGAGATTTCGCAGTCCGTGAAGGCGTACAGCGCATCCATCGTCAGGTCGGGACTCACGCCGGTGGGCAGGTGCACCTGGATTTCGACGTGGGCGGCCGTGTTGTCGACCACCTTCTTGATCTTGATCTTGTTGGCTTCCGAGGCCTTCACGATGCTTTCCATCAGCGCCGTGGTGGTGGTGCCGTAGGGAATGTCGCGAATGACGAGCATGGTCTTGTCGGCCTTCTCGATGGTGGCGCGCAGGCGGATTTTAGCCCCGCGCAAGCCGCCGTTGTAGTTGGTCACGTCGCAGAGGCCGCCGGTGCTGAAGTCGGGAAACAGCTGGATGTCCTTGCCCCGCAGCACGGCGATACTGGCCTGGCACAGCTCGCGGAAGTTGTGGGGCATAATCTTCGTGCTCAGGCCCACGGCAATGCCTTCCACACCCTGGGCCAGCAGCAGCGGAAACTTGACGGGCAGCGTGGTCGGCTCGCGCTTGCGGCCGTCGTAGCTCATCTGCCAGTCCGTGACGTCGGGGTTAAACACCACGTCGAGGGCAAACTTGCTCAGGCGGGCCTCGATGTAGCGGGGTGCCGCCGCGCCGTCGCCGGTGCGGATGTCGCCCCAGTTGCCCTGGGTTTCAATCAGCAGATCCTTCTGACCCAGGTTCACCATGGCGTCGCCGATGCTGGCGTCGCCGTGGGGGTGGTACTGCATGGTCTGCCCGATGACGTTGGCCACCTTGTTGAAGCGGCCGTCGTCCATCTCCTTCATGGCGTGCAGAATGCGGCGCTGCACGGGCTTGAGGCCATCTTCGATGGCGGGCACGGCCCGCTCCAGAATCACGTAGGAGGCGTAGTCCAGAAACCAGTTCTGGTACATGCCGGCCACGGTGGCCACGTCGTGAATGGTTTCGCCGGGGGCAAACTTGGGCTCCTCCTCGGTTTCCTCAGTTACGGGCGTGGCTTCGGTCACGGCCTCCACGTCCTCCGACGATTCGGCCAGGGTCAGCTCGCCCGCGTCGGGGGCGTAGTGCTCCTCGCCCTCGGCCGGGGCCGGTGGGGCAGCCTCGTCGAAGCTGAGCGTGTCGCCGGCGGCGAACAGGTCGGGCTGCGGCGTTTCGTCGAGGGGAGCGTCAGGGTTGACCATAAGGGCAGGGGGTTGGTCGGCGGGGGGAATGCGGGTGTTCATCAAAAGTACCGTTAGCTGCGCAGAACGCAATATTTCCAAGGCGAAGCCGAAGCATAAAGTTCCTAATTATATTAGCCAATGGCAAGCCCGATTCAAATTTTACCTCACCTGAAAAGACGATAAAGAATGCACGATGTCAACTTTGCCACCCGCAAATATGCCAATCATATTAGCCAACCAAATCATCCGGCGGCGGCCACTCCAGCGCTTGGCCGCCGCTTTTTGAGCGGAGCCGGCTGCCCGGCCCGGGTAGCGGTCCGGGCGGCCGGCTCCCTGAACTCCAGCGTCGCGTACGTGCGGGCCGACTGCCAGCCGCACCCGAGCACGAAGATCAGGTAGGCCCCCACCAACGGCCCGGCAGGCCGCCTAGCGCTCGTCGCGGGCCAGCCAAAGCACACGGCGCCATACGCCAGCAGGTGCAGGGGCAGCAAAAACCGACACTCAACGACCAGCGGCAGAGCCGCCAAGCAGGGCAGCAGCAGCGTGCCGACCACCACTGCCGGCCGGCGGCCCAGCCCGGGCCGCCGGCCGCGCCAGACCAGGAGCAGCGCGGCAAACCAGAGGGTGTAGTTGGCCCAGGCCAGCAGCCGGCCGGGCCGCCACACCTGCGCCACGTAGGGCGTGGGGTGCTGCACATCGAGCCCATTGAACAGGTGCCGGGCGTAGATAGCGGCAAAAGCCGCCGGGTGGCGGCCGACCAGCGCCAGATACTGCCCGTAGGAAGTTAGCCGCGGCGGCCCGATTTTTTCCGTCGGCAGCTGCTCGGCGGCCAGCACCCGCTCGCCGCCCGGGTCAGCATACAGCACCAGGTCCCGGGGATATTCCTTGCCCAGCCGGCCTTCGGTTTTCTGGGTGGTAATGCCCCACCACAGCTGGGCCAGATACAGGTCTTTCACTCCCAGCCCGTCTATTTTGGCAATAACCAGGGGCGTGGGACGGTGGTACTGGCGCAGGTTGAGCAGCAGCTGGGGCCCCAAAATCAGGGCGGCACCCAGCCCGAACAGCCCCGTGGCGACGCCCCACCCGCCAGCCGGCCGACGCGGCAGGGCGGCCAGCAGCACCAGCCCGGGCAGGCAGATGCTGTACACGGGCCGGATGTTGGCGGCGGCAGCAAAGCACAGCCCCGCTCCTACCCAGCCCAGGCGCCCGGGGCCGCGCGCCAGCAGCAGCAGGCTGGCCAGCAGCAGCGTGAGCGCGGGAAAGTCGGACAGGGCGAAGTTGAAATGCCCCCGCCAGAACAGGAAGCCCAGCGCGGCAAACGCCACCCGCCGGACCGTCGGAACCCGGGGCTCCCCGCTCACGGCCTGGTACAGCGCCGGCCCCAGCCAGCCAAACAGCCCCGCCGCGCACCCGGCGCCCAGCAGCGCGGCCATGTACACGGGCCGGAGGCCGAGCAGGTGCGCCACGGCCTTGGGCCCGAACAGCAGCAGGGGAAACAGGTACCCGCGCGTCTCGCTGCGGTAGTGGAAAAGCGAGAAGTGCCCATCCTGGTAGAACAGGCCCGCCAGCCGCCAGTACTCCTCGGCGTCGTAGGGCATGTAGCCCTGAAAGCCCCAGCCCAGCAGGTAGCCGGCAAAAACCAGGAAAATAGCGGCCGGCAGCAGCAGGGGCCGACGGCGCAGGTTGGGGGAGGTCCACGCCTCGGGTTCTGATGGCATACTCGAAAGGCAACTCCGACGACCAGGGCCCGCCTTCGACAAGCCTGATTCGCGGGCGGCAGGCCAGCATTTTTTGGGGCGGCGGAGTGCGAGCAAAGGTAGAGAATTGAGGCGGGGCCAACCCACCGGCCTCACTGCCGGGGCCTTCTGCGGCTCCCGGCTCCAGCCCTTCGCTCCTTGCCAGCCAGCAGTACCAGCTCCCGCCGGGGACGCCAAATCAAAATACCCCGTTCGGTGTTGTCAACGGCCGGGAATCCCACCAGCCGCCCCTGCGACAACGAAATATTTCCGCACCAGTACTTCTCCTTATGTCCGACTATCTACCCTTGTTCCGCCCCCTTATTGAGAACAGCAACGTCATCTATTTTGCCTATGACCTGGCGGGCCGCCGCGTGGCCCACGTCAGTCAGCAGGCCTACGAGCAGCTCTTTGGCGACCCGGCCGCCCACGTCAACGACGACCTGCCGCACTGGCTCACCCGCCTTCACCCCGACGACTGGCACTACCTGCACCAGCGGGTAGAGCAGGCCGGGCCGGCGGAGCTGGTGCAGGATGTGGAGCTGCGCGTAACCCAGGCCGACGGCAGCCCCGGCTGGCTGTGCGCGACGGTGTACTGCACCCAGCCGGCGGGCGGACCGCAGTACCTGTGCGGCAGCCTGCGCGACATCAGCGCGGCCAAGGCTGCGACGCTCAACGCGCAGAAGTTCAATATCAAGAAAGACTCGACGCTCGAAATTCTGTCGCACGACCTGGCCGCGCCCCTCATTCTGGTGCAGCAGCTGGCCGACCTGCTCACCCACGAGGCCGACGGCCGGCTCACCGAGCGGATGCGGCACCTGCTGGGGCTAATGGAGCGCACCTGCCAGGACGGCATCAGTCTGATCCGGGACTTTGTTGACAATGAGTTTCTGGAATCGGCCAATGTGGACTACAAACCGGAGCGGGCCGACCTGGTGGCGTGGCTGCGGCTGCTGATGACGGAGTTTCAGAACTCGGAGTGGCATACGCACCTGCACTTCGACTTCGGGGCTCCCGAGCAGCCCCTGTACGTGTGCTTCGACATCAACAAGTTTCAGCAGGTCATCAACAACCTCGTCTCCAACGCCATTAAGTTCACCCCCGACGGGGGGCGCATCACGGTGGGAGTTGCGCGCCACGGCAATGCAGCCCGCATCAGCGTGGCCGATACCGGCGTGGGCATTCCCGCCCAGTACCAGGCCGAGCTGTTCGAAAAATTCACCCGGGCCCGGCGGCCGGGCCTGCGGGGCGAAAAAACCACCGGCCTGGGCATGTCGATCATCAAAACCATCATGGAGCTGCACCAGGGCCGCATCTGGTTCGACAGCGCCGAAGGCACGGGCACCACGTTTTACCTGGAGCTGCCCGCGCTGCCGGCGTAACGCCCGCTACGCTTCGGGCAGCGTGCGGCCGAAGTGCTGGCTCAGAATAGAATTGATCTTAGCCGCCGTGAGGGGCTTGTTGATAAAGCCATTGACCAGGTTGAGCTGCTGCACGCGGTCCACGTCGCGGGGGTGCAGCGAGGTGGTGAGCATCACAATGACAATGGCGCCCTGCTGGCCCAGCGGCAGCTGCTGGTAGGCTTCCAGAAACTGGATACCGTTCATACCGGGCATGTTCACGTCGAGCAGAATCAGGGCCGGGCACGCGGGCGTAGGCGGCACGCAGTGCTGCTGCAGCTGGCTGAGCGCCTGCTGCCCGTCCAGGGCCACGAGCAGCTGTTCGGCCACGCCCAGGCGGGTGAGCAGGCTCTGATTGAGAAAGTTGTTGGTCTGATCGTCGTCGACCAGCAGAATGCAGGGCAAAGGAGTCATGAAGCTAGCCATCGGGAGGGCTAACCAGGTCGTCAGCCGCGCACAGGCGCAGGTATACGGCGCTTAGCGGGGAAAGTATACGGTAAAAGTGGACCCTACCCCCGGCTGACTGGTCACCAGCACTTTACCGCCGGCATTTTCCACGCTCCGCTGCACCATGTACAGGCCCAGGCCGGAACCTTCGACGTGGCTGTGCAGGCGGCGGAACATGGCGAAAAGCTGGGGCAGCTGGTCGGGCTCCAGGCCCAGGCCATTGTCTTCCACGCTCAGCACCGCGCGGCCCGGCTCCTGCCGGCAGCGGATGCGCACGTGGGGAGTCCGGTCGGGGTGGCGATACTTGAGGGCGTTGCTGAGCAGGTTAAAAAGCACGGAGCGCAGGTTTTTGGCCGAAAACAGCACGTTGGGGCAGTCGGCAACGTCGAGGTCGAGCTGCGCCCCGGTTTCGCGCAGCAGCGGCAGCAGGTCCTGCTGCACATCGTCGAGCACGGGCTGCAAAGCCACATCGGTGGTGGGCTGGCCGTGCTCCTTCTGCAGCTTGGTCACGTCGCTGAGCTGGTTGATGGTGCGCTGGAAGCGGGCTACCGACTCGTGCATCATCCCCAGCACGGGCGACACGGCGGCCGGCTCCGGGCCGGCCGCGGCCAGCTCGTGCTGCAACACGTGCAGCAGCCCCTCGATGTTGGTGATGGGCGCCTTCAGGTCGTGGGAGGCCGTGTAAATGAAGTTGTCCAGATCCACGTTGCTGCGGGTCAGCTGCTGGTTGGTGGTTTGCAGCTCGGCGTTCAGGCCCTGGGCGTCGTCGCGGGCGTTGCGCAGCTTGCGGGTCAGGCGCTGCAGGGCCTGCTCGGCCAGCTTCTGCTCGTGGATGTCGATGACCGTTCCCACGATGCCGGCGAAGCTGCCATCGGGGGCGAAGCGCGGCAGGCCGCTGTCGGTAGCCCAGCGGTAGACGCCATCCCGGCGGCGCAGGCGGTACAGGCAGTGAAACGGCAGCTGGCGGGCATTGGCATCGAGGAAGCTCTGGCTGGCGCTGGCCGCGTCGTCGGGGTGCAGGGCATTCACCCAGCCCAGCCCCAGGGCCTCCTGCTCCGACTGGCCGGTAAAGGCGTACCACTGCTCATTGAGGTAGGTGCAGTAGCCGTCGGGGTCGGTCACCCAGATCATGGCCGGGACGCTGTCGGCCATCTGGCGAAAGTTCTGCTCGCTGAGCTCCACCAGCTGGCGGGCCCGCACCTGCTCGGTCACGTCCTGGGCGAAGCCCAGGATACCGTCTATGAGGCCCCGGGTATCGTAGCGGGCCTGCACGGTAAAGTTCCAGTAGATTTCCTCCGGCGGGGCGCCCTCGTAGCGGGCCAGCAGCAGGGGCAGCTCCTGAACCACCCGGGTGGCGCCGGTCAGGTACACCTCCCGCAGCAGCGCGGGAACAAGGGTACCCGCCAACTCGGGCAGGGCCTGTAGCAGCGGCCGGCCGAGCAGCTTCCGGCCGGGAAAAATCTGCTGGTACGCCGGATTGACCAGCTGGTACACCAGCTCCGGGCCGTCGAGGATGACGATGGGTACCGGGGCCTGCATAAACAGCGTGTGCAGCAGCTGGCGCTGGCGGTCGGCCTCCTGGCGGGCCTCCACCTGCTCGGTCACGTCGAAGGCAAAGGTGGAAATACCCACAATCCCGCCGTTTTCGCGGTAGGCCTGGTAGGTGAAGGTAAAGAACTGTTCCTGCGGGGGCCGGCCGGCGGGCTGCGCCAGCAGCAGCGGCTGCTCGTGCCCAAAGTACGTGGTGCCGGTGCGGTACACCTCGTCGAGCAGGGCCACGAAGCCGGCGTCCACAGTTTCGGGCAGGGCCTCAGCCGCCGTCAGCCCCAGCAGCGGCCGGCCGGGAAACAGGGCCTGGTAGGTGGCGTTGCAGTACTCGTACCGGTGCTCGGGGCCGCGCTGAATGCACATTGCCGCCGGCGTATGCTCAAAGATCTGGTAGCACGCGTCGCGCTGCCGGGTCTGGCTTTCGCGCAGGGCCAGCTCGACGGCGGGCCGGTCGTGGTCGGCCGTATCGGTAAAGCTGACGACCAGCAGCGCGCCGCTGCGCTGGGCGGCCAGGTGGAAGAAGTTGTCCAGCCCGTCGTGCTGGTAGTTCACGTCGAAGCGGCCCGGCTCGCCGGAGCGAAACGCGTCGCGGTAAAAGGCGAAGATGCCGGCCTCCCGGGCGTGAGGATAAAGCGTCAGAAACGTGGCGGCCGGCTGCTCGGGCAGCTGCAGCATGCGCTGGGCGGCGGGGTTGAGCTGCTCATAGGCCAGATCCGTGATTTCGGTTCCCTCATACACGGGCCGAAACAGGATAACGCCGGTCAGTGAGATGCTGAGCAGCGTTTGGGCTAAGTCGGGGGACAGGGGCGCGGCGGGCGTAGACATGGGGCTAAATTACGACCCGCAAGATACAATCCCGGCCGTGGGGACTGGCGTCAGAACCGCGGGAGCAGAAAGTTTTTGGAGCGGGCCGGCGGTGCGGAGGCGGTTAAAGCCAAAACGGCAGCCTAGGGCCGTGGCCCCGCTGTCGGCCGTAGGTTGCCTCTCTGCGGCGGGGCCGGCAGCCTACCCGGGCCAACGGCTAGCGGACCTGGTGGCGGTGGCGGCCCAGCAGCTCGGATTTGGAGTTGATCTGCAGCTTGTCGTACACGGTGCGGATGTGGGCGCGCACGGTATTAATGCTGATGCCCAGACGGTCGGCCACCAGCTTGTAGCTCAGCCCCTGCTCCAGGGCCTCCACCAGCTGCCGTTCCCGGGCCGTGAGGGTCGCCTGGGGAGTGGCGGGCCGAAAGTAGCGCATCACGTGGCGGGCCACGGCCGGCGACATCGGCGAGCCCCCGGCCAGCACGTCGAGCAGGGCCTGCTTGATTTCGGGCAGCGGCGTGCTTTTCACCAGGTAGCCCACGGCCCCCGCGCACATGGCCTTGAAAATCCGCTCCGCATCCTGATAAACGGTGATGAGCACCACCTCCGCCGCGGGGGCCAGCTCGTGCAGCCGGGCAATACCGCCGATGCCCGACACGCCGGGCAGGCCAATATCGGACAGCACCAGCCGGGGCCGCGGGGCGCCGGCGGCCAGCGCGGCCAGCAGCTCCTCCACCGACTCGGCCACTACCACGCACTCAAACTCCGGCTGGGCGCACAGGTACGTGTGCAGTACCTCCCGGATGGCAGGCTGGTCTTCGACAATGGCCAGGGGGATTTTCATACGCGTAAAAGTAGTCCTGGCAACGATACCACGGTATCGCATGATGATGCGGGGCCATGAAGCGCGGCCGACCGTGAAGAGGGGCCCGCCTACCGTCTTTTCACTCCCCGCTTCTTGCCCCGGCGGGCAGGGGCACCAGCACCCGCAGGCGGAAGCCCGCCGGCCCCGAGCCGGCCGTGGCCTCCCCCCCGACGGCCGCTGCCCGCTGCCCGATGTTGCGCAGTCCGTGGCCCGTGCGCCGCTGGTGCGGGCCGGCGTCCAGCGCGGGGGGCACCAGCGGCGGGGGGCCGTCGTCGGCAATGCTGAGCACCAGCTGGCTGCTCTCGGTCAGGTGCAGGCCTACGGTGACGCGCGTGGCCTGCCGGGCGTGCTTGAGAATGTTGTGCAGGGCTTCCTTGTAAATCAGGTAGAGGTTGCGGCGCAGCAGCACGGGCAGGCGCAAGCTGGGCATCCGGACCGAGACGTCAAACACCAGCTCCAGCCCGGCCGGACCGAGCACCTCGTGGGCGTAGTCGCGCATCCGGTCGAGCAGGTCGGGCAGGTGGTCATTGTGGGCATCCAAGCTCCAGACCACGTCGTTGAGCTGGCGTACGGCCGAGCGGCTGGCTTCGGAAATCTGGCTGAGCTGCTCCCGCTGGGCAGCGGGGTCGGCCAGGCCTTCCTGCAGCAGGCCACTCTGCAGCGAAATCTGCGAAAGCAGCGTGCCCACGTCGTCGTGCAGGTCGGCGGCCAGGCGGGTGCGCAGGTCCGTTTCGCGGCGGCGCTGCCGCTGGCGGTAGCGCCACAGCCCCACGCCGCCGCCGAGCAGGGTCAGCAAGGCCACTGCCGCCGAGATGGCCAGCCGCCGCTGCTCCCGCAGCCGATCGAGCTCCTGCTGCTGGGTGAGCAGGCGAATCTGCGCCTGCTGCTGCCGCAGCTCCTGATTGAACTGCAGGGCGGCGGTGCGGCGGGTTACCTCGGCCCCGGTCAGGCTGTCGTTGTAGGCCGTCACCCGCTGCTGGGCCTGGTAGGCCAGGTGGAAGTTGCCGCGACGGGCGTAGGCGGCGGCCAGCACCTGGCTGGCATCGCGCAGGCCCTCCTGGAAGCGCATGAGCCGGCTGGCCTGCCAGCCGCGCTGCCCGTACCAGATGGCGCTGTCGGGCCGGCCGCGGCCCAGGGAGGCCCGGGCCAGCACTACCTGCGCCCGCGGAATCAGGGGCAGCAGGCTGGCCGTCTGGGCCTGGTGCAGCACGCCGTAGCCCAGGCGCAGGGCCGCTTCATAGTTGCCCTGCTGCTCGTTTACCTCGGCCAGGTTCAGCTCCGTGGCCAGTATGTCGGGCAGGTCATTGAGGCGGCGGCTTATCACCAGGCTGCCCTCAAAGTAGCGGCGGGCCGCTGCCCACTGCCGCTGGCGGCGGCTCAGCTCGCCCAGCTCGTTCAGAATCAGGTTGAGGCGGTCGGGGTAGTCGAACTCGCGGGCCACTGCCAGGGCCGCCCGCAGCAGCTCGCGGGCTTTGCCGAACTCACCCATGCGGGTGTAGATGCTGGCCGCCTGGATGCGCAGGGTGGTATGAAAGCGCCGCTCATTGCCGGTCGAGCCCAGCGCCATGGCCTGGTAGCAGTAGCCCAGGGCCTGGGCGTAGCGGCCCCGCTGGTCGGCAATGATGGCCAGGCGGTTCAGGCAGCGCATCACGCCCCCCACGTCGCGCAGGCGGCGGAACTCGGCCCGGGACTGCTGCAGGCGGGCAATGGCGGCGGGGTACTCGGCCAGGGAAATATGGTAGTCGGCCAGGTCCAGCAGGGTTTCGGCCACCAGGTCGCGGTGGCGCACCCGGCGGGCCAGGGCCAGGGCCTCCCGGCAAATGGGCCCGGAAGCGCGCACGTCGTACGTTCCTACCGCGTCGGAAAGCCAGGTGAGCAGAATAACCCGGGTGCTGTCGGGTTGCGGGTGCGCCCGCAGCAGGGCCCGGATGCTGTCGATGCCCCGCCGCTGGTTTTGCCGGAACCGGTCGCGCAGCTGCTGCTCCCGGGTGCTTAGCCGCTGCAGACTGTCGGGCGCCGCTACGGACCCAGCCGGCAGGGCCGCGGGTACTGCCTGAGCCGCCGAGCCGGCCCCCACCAGTGCTAATGCTAAAACCAGCGCCAAGCCAGCCGGCCACCAGCGCAAAAACCGAAAAAACATCAACTGCATAAGTACCCGGAAGCGGAGGCGTGGGAAAGAGGGCTGCTGAGCGGGCTTGTGGCGAGGCCCAGCGGTTCGGGATACTATGGAAAAAGTAAATATAAGCTGGTTTTTGGATCAAACCCAACTGCGTACCCCAACCGCTAACTGCTCCTTTTAGCCTGCTCCAAGGTCGGGAGGCTCACGTCCTACGCTTGAGCTGCTAGTGGCGAGGTTAGGGGAGGCACATGATACCGGCCCCGAGGACGGCCAACGCCTGATACCTGGGTGAGCGGGCGGGCCAAATACGCCGGAGCAAGTTCCCGACCGGGAGTGCGACCAGCAGCGCGCCGGCGCCGGACGCAATGCTTGCCTGAGCGCCGGGCTGGCCCGCAAAGCGCCCCTGCAGCCCGCCTTCCCAAGCTAGCCTTACACTTGGTTGCTACCCAAAACGCCCCACCCGGCTCGAAGCCAGGTGGGGCATTTTGGGTAGTATACCCGGCTAGAAAAGCGTTTTAATGCCTGACCTGAATAGAGCGCCGCACCACGGAAGCAGGCGTTTTGAGGACCAGAATGTAGATACCTTCGGGCAAGGCTTCCGTGCTTATGGGGGTGGCGGGGCCCGCCAGGGTACCTTCCCGCACCTGACGGCCATAGGTGTCGTACAGGCGGTAGGTGGTCGGGGCCGGATGGGCATCGGCGGCGCGGCTGGCCGGCACGTACTGCACGGAGAAGCTCTGGTTGCTGGGGTTGGGAAACACCTCCAGCGTGGCGGCAGCGGTGGGGGTGTCCGGATCCGGCGTGGGAGCTTTGGGGCAGATGATGCAGGTTTCGTCGGGAGCCCGGTAGCGGGTGGCAAACGCGCGGTCGGTGGTGGTAGTGCCGCAGTCACTGGCTACGCTCACCTCCACCCGCACAAAGTCGAAGTACTGCGATGATGCCCCCAGGCCCGCATTGCCCCCGTCGGCCTGTAGCTGAAAATTGGGGTTGTCGTGGGTCCAGCTGTACACCAGGTTGCCTTGCAGGTCGGCCCGGCGCGTCGTGGCCACAATGCCCAGGGTGGTATACGGCTCCATATCCTGGTAGGAGTTGTAATTGCCGTACGACTCCTCCTGGGTCTGAATCGAGACAATGGGGGCCCCTTTCCACAGGTCCTGCTTGATGGTCACATTCTGGGACGAGCAGGCGTAGTTGCTCACGTAGGACGCCGATACGCGCACTTCCCCGTTGTAGGCATCCGCGGTAGGCGTCACGCGGTAGATTTGTCCCGAGCCCTGGTTGATAACCGTCCCGGTGGCCGCCGTGCTGGGCGAAATAGACCACGTAACCGGCGTAGTGGCCGGAATCGTCAGAGCCATATCCCGGGAAGCACCATTGGCGCAGACCAGGTAGGCATTGCTGGTGCTGGCAATGTGCGTGTTGCGCAAGTCCTCGATGATACCCGCATTGAAGGCAAACCACTGAAACAGCGTGGCCACGGCCCGGATAGAATAGTTGAAGGTCTCGTTGGCAATAACCTGGTGGTTGATGTCGGAGGGCGGGCTGCCCAGGGCGGCATAGCGGGCGTTCAGGTAGGCGTTGGTGCCGTTCCAGAGGTTCCGGTTGCCGCTCTCGTAGCTTTGATTGTTGGGCACCGGACCTCTGGGGTCAAACTTCTGGCTGGTAGTTACACCGCTGGGAAAGAAGTCGGCCAGCTGGTTGGTGGTATAAAACAGGTAGCGCATCTTAGCCATGTCGGCCCCCTCGCAGTAAATCTGGTCGATGAGGCCCCCGGTCTGGGCCGCCGTGGCGGCCGTCCACTGCTCGGCGCGGTAGGTGCCGCCGGGGTCGTCTTCACAACTGCTCCGGCTGTTATTCGACCAGTACACGTTGCCCATGTTATTCTCGTAGAAGTCGGGCAGGCTTAGCGGGCAGGGGTGCAGGTGCGAGTGGGCATGGGCCGGCACGCTCATGTCGCCCAGCAGGTGGGCCACCCGCCCCAGAATATTGAGCGCCACGGGCTTGGAGAAAGTGGGGTCGAAGCGGGGCTGGTGGTAGTAGTGGACCCGGTTGCTGCCGTCGAGGTCCGTGGTAGCCTCCAGAAAGTAGTTCCCCTTATAAAACTCGGGCAGCGAGGTATAGGTGATGAGGTAGTTCTTGTACGAGTAGCCGTTGTAGAAGGGAATGGTGATGTCATGGGCCCCGTTGTGGTCCTGGCTAAACAGGTACACCCGGGCTTTTTCCCAGGCGTTGGGGGCCTTGGACGTGTAGCCGATGTTCAGGGGGGCCGATTCGTAGTTGTCGCCGTAGTCGGCCTTCCAGAAGTGGGTGATGGACGGGGTGAAGCCGCCCTGCCCCAGGTCGTAGTGGTATACGATGTCCTCCATATCCTCGCGCCAGGCGCCAATGGCAATCTGCGGGTAGCTCGGGTTAAACGGGTTGCTGTTGTCGCCGGACCCGTGGAAGTTCACCGAGTTCCGGAACAAGGGAATGGGCCCGACACTGTTTTCCAGGAATTTGTAGGCTTCCTTGACCATGTGCTGATGCACCCACTCCTTGTGGGCATACAGAGGGTTGGTAGCGCCCAGGGCCACCAACAGGGCGAGAAGTAGTTTTTTCATAAGCGAAGCGGAAATGAGTGAAGCCAGAAGACGCCGGCAACTACGCCCCCAGCCCTTTCCCGTCCCAAAACATTACACCAATACCCGGTAGGCCACGACCAAAGCCCGCTTCAGAAGCTCGCCGTGTCGGGTGGGCGGCCTGCCCCCAGGCTGCGGCCCGATTAAATAAAAACGCCCCGCCTGGCGCTGGGCCAGGGGGGCATTTTACTTGTCGGAACGAGGTTGAGCCGCGCAGGCGGCGGAATTAGGCAAACGCCATGTCTTCCTCGGCTACTTCGCTCACGGGCAGCACGTCGGAGGTGACGAGGTCTTTTTCCTGGCGCAGGTTGTCGATGATGAATTCCTGGCGGGCGGGCGTGTTCTTGCCCATGTAGTACGTGAGCACCTGCTGGATGCTGCGGTCGGACTGCAGGATGACGGGCTCAAGCTTGATGTTGTCGCCGATGAACTTGCCGAACTCATCGGGGCTGATTTCGCCCAGGCCCTTGAAGCGCGTGATTTCGGGGTTGCGGCCCAGCTGGCGCATGGCGGCCTGCTTTTCCGGCTCGTTGTAGCAGTAGATGGTCGTTTTCTTGTTGCGCACCCGGAACAGCGGGGTTTCGAGGATAAACACGTGCCCGTTGCGGACCAGGTCGGGGAAGAACTGCAGAAAGAAAGTCAGCAGCAGCAGGCGGATGTGCATGCCGTCCACGTCGGCGTCGGTGGCAATGACCACGCGGTTGTAGCGCAGGCCCTCGATGCCCTCCTCGATGTTGAGCGCGTGCTGAAGCAGGTTGAGCTCCTCGTTCTCGTACACGATTTTCTTCTTCAGCCCGAAGCAGTTCAGGGGCTTGCCGCGCAGGCTGAAGACGGCCTCCGTCTCCACGTTGCGGCTCTTGGTGATGGAGCCCGAGGCCGAGTCGCCCTCGGTGATGAAGAGCGTGGTCAGGGCTTCGGCCTCCTGCTTGCCCTCGCCGAGGTGGAAGCGGCAGTCGCGGAGCTTGCGGTTGTGCAGGTTGGCTTTTTTGGCGCGCTGGTTGGCCAGCTTTTTCACGCCGGCCATGTCCTTGCGCTCCCGCTCGTTCTGCTCAATGCGCTTTTTGAGGGCCTCCGCTACCGCCGGGTTCTGGTGCAGGTAGTTGTCCAGATGCTCCTTGACGAAGTCCAGGATGAAGCCGCGCACCGTGGGGCCGTCCTCGCCCATGTTGAGGGAGCCGAGCTTGGTCTTGGTCTGGCTTTCGAATACGGGTTCCTGCACGCGCACCGAAATAGCGGCGATGATGGAGCCGCGAATGTCGGCCGCGTCGTATTCCTTGGTCTTGTTGGTCTTGCTGTAGAACTCGCGCACGGTCTTGACCACGGCCTCCCGGAAGGCGGCCAGGTGGGTGCCGCCCTGGGTGGTGTACTGCCCGTTGACGAACGAGTAGTATTCCTCGCCGTAGTCGTTGCCGTGGGTCATGGCCAGCTCAATGTCGGGGGCCTTGAGGTGGATGATGGGGTAGCGGATGCTCTCGGCATCGGCCTTGCGGCTGAGCAGATCGAGCAGGCCGTTTTCGGAGTAGTACTTCTGCCCGTTGAAGTTGATGGTCAGCCCCGCGTTGAGGTAGACGTAGTTCCAGATCTGGTTTTCGAGGTACTCCGGGATGAAGCGATAGTTCTTGAAAATCGTCTCGTCGGGCTGAAACACCATCAGCGTGCCGTTGCGCTGGGAGCTTTTCACCGGCTTGGGGTCCTGCACGAGCTGGCCCTGGGTGAACTCGGCGGACTTCATCACGCCCTCGCGCACGCTCTGCACCAGAAAGTAGTTGCTGAGCGCATTCACGGCCTTGGTGCCCACGCCGTTCAGGCCCACCGACTTCTGGAACACCTTGGAGTCGTACTTGCCGCCGGTATTGATTTTGCTGACCACGTCTACCACCTTGCCCAGCGGAATGCCGCGGCCGTAGTCGCGCACCTGCACGCGCTGGTCCGAGATTTTGATGTCGATGGTGCGGCCGTAGCCCATCACGTGCTCGTCGATGGAGTTGTCGATGACCTCCTTGACCAGCACGTAGATGCCATCGTCGTAGGCCGAGCCGTCGCCGAGCTTGCCGATGTACATGCCCGGCCGCAGGCGGATGTGCTCCCGCCAGTCGAGCGAGCGGATGGAGTCTTCGGTATAGGCGTGGGGTGCGGCGGGGAGTTCTTGTTCGGACATGGAAACCGGAATCTTAATTTGAGGTAAAATAACGCAGAAAATTGGCCATTTCCCGTACTGGGCCGTAAGGCGAAGCACGGGCCGGCCGGCCACGCGCCGCCGGCCCGGCACCAACCGCTTTGGCGAATCATATTAGCATAGCCCCGCCCCAAAAAGCGGGGCTCACTGCTCTCCGTCAAATATACCTCGTTTTCCCCACTTCCCCACCTCTCCTAGATTCCTAATTTTTTTAGCCAATGCTCCCCAGACCTAACGCCCTTAACGTTCCGCACCATCCCAGTCCGCCCGCCCAGGTGAAGCAGTCGCCGGTAATTCACTACACCTTCCTGCTGGTTGGCTTGTCGTTGCTGGTATTTGTGCTCCACAAGCTGGACAGCATCCTGCTGCCGCTGCTGTTCTCCATCCTGTTTGCCCTGCTGCTGCTGCCCCTGTGCCGGTGGTTTGAGCGGCGCGGGCTGGGCCGGGTGGGGGCCATCATCCTGTGTCTGCTGCTGCTCACGCTGCTGTTTGCGGGCATCGTGGTCGGGTTCGGCTCGCAGCTGGGCCAGTTCAAGAACGAATTGCCCAAGCTCCAGGATAAGCTGCTGCAATTCTTCCACGACGGGCAGGAGTGGGCGGCCCGCCGCTTCGGCATCGAGCCCATGAGCGAGAAGGAGCTGAAGGACTCAACCTTGAGCTCCCTGAAAAAATCGGGTGGCGGCTACCTGGGCACCACTCTGAACATGACCTCGGCCGTCATCAGCAACCTGATTCAGGTCCCGATCTACATCTTCTGTCTGCTGCTCTACCGCGACCATCTGCGGCAGTTCATGTTCCGCTTTGTGAGCCCCGACAAGCGCACCAGCGTGCTACACACCGTCGACAACATCCAGACCGTGGTGCAGGCCTACATTTCGGGTTTGCTGAAAGTGATTCTGATTGTGGCCGTGCTCAATGCCGTGGGGCTGCTGGCGCTGGGCGTCAAATTCGCCATCTTCTTTGCCATTTTTGCCTCGGTGCTGGCCGTGATTCCCTACATCGGCATCATGATCGGGGCCCTGCTGCCGGCTATTATCACGCTGGTCGAAACCGGCTCCCCGCTACGGGCGGCGGGCGTCATCGGGGTGTTTATGTTCGTCCAGTTTCTGGAGGGCAACTTCATTACGCCCATGATTACCGGCTCGCAGGTGAGTATCAACCCGATGGCCGCCATCCTGGCCCTGGTGCTGGGCGCCGAGCTGTGGGGTACGCCGGGCATGATTCTGAGCATTCCGCTGGTAGCCGTGCTCAAGGTGGTGATGGACGCCAGCAAGTCGACCGAGCCCTGGGGCTTCCTGCTCGGCGACACGGCCGAGGGCGAAGACTCCACCAAGAAGCCCGAAACCCGCACGCCCGGCTTCATGCACCGACTGTGGCTGCGGGCCCTGGGCAAGGCCTAGGAGCCGTTTTGGCCTGAGCTTACCTTCATCTATACAGCCTCGCCGATTCGCTCGGCGAGGCTTTTTGCTGGGCGACGGGGGCAGAGAAGCCCTAATTTTTAACCTTTTAAAGCTAACCCCGCGCCGCCCCGGCCAGTATAAGAAACCGGCTGCTCCGGTAGCCAACCTGTTTCCTTACCTGACCTTCCACTTAACCCTTCTTTCCATGGCTGCCATTACCGATAACACTGCCCGCGCTTTCAACGACCTGGTCGAAATCAACAAAACGGCCGTCAAAGGCTACCAGGAAGCGGCCGAAGGCGTCAGCAACCCCCAGCTTAAATCCGAGCTGAGCCATTTCAGCCAGCAGCGTGCCCAGTTCGCCTCCGAGCTGGAGCAGCAGGCCCAGCAGATGGGCGTAAACACGCGCGCTGAAGGCACCATCGAAGGCGCCGTGATGGATGCCGCCGCCACCGTGCACCGGGGCTGGATCAATATCAAATCGGCCATTACGGGCCAGGATGACAATGCCATTCTGGGCGAGTGCGAAACGGGTGACGCCGCCGCCCTGCAGACCTACGAAACGGCTTTGAAGGCCGAAGGCCTGCCCGCCGAAGCCCAGGCGTTGGTGCAGAAGCAGCACGCCGAGATTCTGGCGGCCAAAAACAAAGTCACCTCCCTGAAAGGCCAGGTGCGCTAGTACCCCCCTTGGATTCCCTGGTAAAAGGCGTCCTGCTGCTGGCAGGACGCCTTTTTGTTTGTAGTGGCACGCCGAAACGGAGGCAGGACGGCAACTTTGGCCGGTGGTTGCAGTACCAAAGCTATTGGCTACCTTCCGTCCCTACTCCTCTCTCCTACCCTGCTGCATCATGGCTCTCATTACCGGCGAAACTGCCCGCATCTACAACGACCTGGTCGTCATCAACAAAGCGGCCATCAAGGGCTATCTGGAGGCAGCTGAAGCCGTCAGCAACCCGGACCTGAAAGCGGAGCTGCTGCGCTACAGCGAGCAGCGCACCCGCTTTGCCGAAGAGCTGGAGGCGCAGGCCATTGCCTTCGGGGTGGAGCCGCCCAGCGAGGAAAGCACCGTGGAAGGCGCCGTAACCGACGCCGTAGCGGCCATGCACCGGGGCTGGATCAACCTGAAGTCCTCCATCATCGACCGGGAAGACAAAGTTATTCTCAGCGAGTGCGAAAACGGCGACGCGGCGGCTTTGATGAGCTACGAGCTGGCTTTGCAGTCGGAAGACCTGGTGCCGGCGGCGCTGGCGCTGCTACGCCAGCAGCAGGGCGAAATTCAACTGATCAAGAACAAGTTCGCCGCCCGCCGCAGCCAGCCGGGACAGTAAACGGCCGTCGGGCCGGGCGTCATTCCTTGCCCCGGCCGACGGCTGAAACGTAAACGCGCCCTGTTTTCACTACCGGGCCCCGACGTGCGCGCAGCCTCGGGGCCTGGTGGTGAAAAGGCGGTGGGCCCGGTTCAGCAGCCGGTCGGGGCGGTGACCTCTACCCCCGCTCTGCCCGGCGGCGCGCGTTTCCTTGCGGCCGGCGCTGCAACCTTAGCGGGGTGTATCTTTGTTACCTATTTCCTTAGCTTATTTCTGACCCGTTTCCGCACCGCCCTTGTACGCCATCATCGACCTTGAAACTACCGGCGGGCAGCCCACCCAGGACCGCATCACGGAAGTAGCCATCTTTATTCACGACGGGGAGAAAGTTGTGGACCAGTTTGACACGCTGCTCAACCCGGGCCGGCCCATTCCCACCTTTATCAGCCAGCTTACCGGCATCACCAACGACATGGTGCGCGACGCGCCCAAGTTTCACGAGGTGGCCCGCAAAATCGTGGAGATGACCGAAGGCTGCGTATTCGTGGCCCACAACGTGCGCTTCGACTACTCGTTTCTAAAAAAGGAGTTTGCCGACTTAGGCTACAACTACTCGCGCAAAACCCTGTGCACGGTGCGCCTGAGCCGCTCGCTGATGCCGGGCCAGCCCAGCTACAGCCTGGGCAAGCTCTGCCACAACATCGGCATCCCGCTCGAAGGCCGCCACCGCGCCGCCGGCGACGCCGCCGCCACCGCCATCCTGTTTGACCGGCTGCTGAAAATAACGCAGCAGGATGAGGTATTGACAGACTCCTCCATCAGCACGGCCGATACGCTGGCCGCCGTGGATGCCGTGGCGCCGGCGGGCCGTAAGCCCGCGGCAGCCAAGCAGCCCAGCCCGCGGCGGGTAACGGCGGTGCAGGAAGCCATCAAAACAGCCCTGCTCCCGCCCAACATCACGCCCCAGCAGGTGGCCGCGCTGCCCCAGGAAGCCGGCGTGTACTACTTCCACAACCTACAGGGCGAGGTGATTTACGTGGGCAAGAGCATCAACATCTACAAGCGGATTCAGCAGCACTTCGCCGTCGACTACAAGTCGCGCAAGAGCCTGGATTTTAAGAACAGCATCTCCGAAATCACCTGGGAGCTGACGGGCTCGGAGCTGGTGGCGCTGCTCTACGAGTCGCACGAGATTAAGCGGCTCAAGCCGCTCTACAACCGCGCCCAGCGCCGCTCGGTATTTCCGGCCGGCATCTTCCTGCGCACCGACGAGAACGGCTACAAGCACCTGTACTACGGCAAGGCCGACGACCACGCCGAGTCACACCCGCTCATTGCCCTGGGCAACCAGTTCAAGGCTAAGGGCTTTTTGTTTCACAAGGTTGCCAAGTTCAACCTCTGCCAGAAGCTCTGCGACCTGTATAAAACGCCCGGCTCCTGCTTCGATTACCAGGTGCACCGCTGCAAGGGCGCCTGCCTGGGCCTGGAGCCGCCGGCGGAGTACAACCAGCGCGTGGAGGAAGCCATTGAGAGCTTCACCTACGAGCACGGCTCCTTTACCATCGTGGGGCCGGGCCGTCGGGCCGACGAGAAAACGGTCGTCGTCGTCGAAAACGGCCGCTACCTGGGCTTCGGCTACGTCGACGAAACCTTCTCGGCCCGCAAGCTCAAGGATTTCACCGAAGTCATCACCCGCTACAATGACAACAAGGACGTGCAGCAGATTATCCGCGGCTACCTGCGCACCAAGCACAAGGACAAGGTGAAGGTGTTCAAATAAGCCCGCCCGCTGGCTGGCCTTCCCCGGCCCCGCCCGACTTCGGCGGGGCTTTTGGCTGGAGCCCCGGCCCTGGCCAGCAGTGGCGGCGGGTAGCAACCGCAACGAACGACGAAAGAAAAAACGCGGCCTCCGCGCCGCCCGCCTTAGCAAAGCTGCGCGGGAAGCCGTATACTAGAGCAGTATTTCCGACCTATCCTATTGCTCCCGAACTCCTTTTTATGACGTTCTACCCGGCTGCTACCCATGGCTTACTTACTTTATCCTACCAACGCCTCGCTGTATTTTCACAACGAGCTGGCTAGCGTGCTGGAGCACGCCGACGGCTACGCCCGCATCGACTGGAGCCCCGTGCCGCTTCAGAGCGGCGCGCTGCGGGCCGTATACGAGCAGGTGCTGCGCCTGCTGAGCTCTTCGGGCTTCACCAAAATCCTCTCCGACCACCAGCTCCGGACGCCGCTGCTGCCCGCCGACCAGCTCTGGCTTAGCCAGGAATGGGTGCCGCGCGCCATTGCCGAGGCCGGCTACCGCCACGGCGCCGTGGTGGAAGCGCACGACTTGCTCAGCCGTAGCAGCGTGGTGCGGGTGGTGCAGCAGCTCGACCGGCTGCCGCTCACGATTCGCTACTTCGAAGACGCCCAGCTGGCCGCCGCCTGGCTGCGCTGCTCCTGAGAACGATTGGGGCGCTACTGCCGGGCCCCGGCAGTGGGCAACCTTTGCTGTGCCCGCAGCCATTCCTCGGCCGAAGCCACATCATCGAATAGCTGCAGCTGCAGGTCGGGGCCGAAGAACTGCCGGGTGCCGACGGCCTGGGCCAGCAGGTCCTGGGGCTGCACCACGTGGGCAATGCAGCGCAGTCCCATCCGCTGCGCCTGGGGGCCCCACACTTTGTGCAGCCATTCCACCGAGTCGAACCAGGGGCCCTGCAGTTGGCTGTTGTCGTTGAGCAGGTACGGGCAGTGCAGCTGTTGCATGGCGGCCAGAAACCGGGACGCCCCGTCGTAGGCCTCGTCGGGGTCGACGTAGCCCAGCCAGATGGCGCGCAGCCAGTTGTCGTTTTCGTCGAACAGCAGCTCGCAGCTGCTGCCGTCGCGCGGGTCAGTATGTTTGGAAATCTGCATAAACCCTGATACGCCCAAAAGGCCGGTTTTAGTTGCTAAAGTAAAGCCGGCCTAATACAGCCGGTGGCGCAGCAGCCAGCCGGCCGCGTCAAACTCAGTGGCCGCCGGCACGTAGGCCTGCGTCTTGATGGGCTTGGCAACCCGCAGCGTGTTGCCGTCGCCACTGTCGTACACCATTACGTTGGTAGGATGGGCGGCTTCGCCCGGCGCGGCGAACAGCTCCACCAGATCCTGGCCGGCCCCGTCGTAGATGCCCACCTCAAACTGCTGGTCGGGCAGGCCCCGCAGCTCAAATACGTCGTTGCCGCCGAGGCCGAACAGCTTTACCGAACGGGTTTCCCCCGGGTTGAAAGTGCGCTGGTTGATCAGGCTGTCGGGGCGCCCGGCCCGCAGGCTGAACACCTGCACCCGCAGCTGGCCGGGGCCGGCGGGCCCGATGATAAACCGCTCGGGCTGGTCGGTGCCCGGAATTTCGATTTCGTGGGCCAGCAGCTCGTAAAACCGCGCGGCCACGGCCGGCAGCTGGTCGCGGCGGCCGCGCAGGTTGCGGTCAAACTCGGCCCCGGCCAGCGCGTACACTTCCTTGGGCCACACGGTCAGCGCGCTTTTAATGACCTGGTCCGATAGGCTCAGGCGCATCGAGTCAGCCACCTGGCGGAAGTCGGCCGCGGTCAGGTACACCAGCAGAGACTTATCCAGCGGCCGGGCCGCGCGGTTGAGGCCTTCCACGTCGCGCAGGCGGATGTGCTCGTGAAAGCTCTGGTAGTTCGACTTCACCCAGCCGATGATGTGGGTGAGCAGGCCATCGTCGAACTTGAAAAAGGCGTGGTCCCGGTCGCGGGGGATGGCGCGGTACACGGTGGCGCCGCCGGCCCCCGGAAAGCTGGCCCAGCGCCACTGATCCTCGCGGCGGCTCCAGTCGCCGAGCCACATATCAAACAGGCGGGCGCGCAGGTACTGGCGGGCATCCACGCGGGCGGCGGGGTTGAAGGCCAGCGTGGTAAACACCTTGCGGGAGCTTTCCACGCGGGCCGAGCGGCCGAAGCTGCGCACGGCGCTCTGGTCGCCCTCGGGCCGCTCCTCCAGCAGGTAGAGGGCATTGGCGAATTCCTTGCGGAAGGTGCCCAGGGCCGGGTCGTCGGCTACGTACACCAGCCGCGGGTTGGTGTGGTACACGCCCGCGGCCGTGGCCAGGGCCGGGACGATGTAGGCCCCATAGGGATTAATGACGCTGGTCTGATCCTTCATCAGCCGGCCGATGGGGCCGTCGCGCAGGTTTTCGGGCAGGGCCTTGGTGGCGTCCTTGTCCACGGAGCGCAGCACGTACTGCACCCCGTTGCGGCCCACCAGGCGCAGGTTCTTGGTTTGGAAGCTGCCGCCCGCCTCGGTGGGTGTGAGGCCGCCGGGCACGATGGTGCGCAGGTTGAGCACCGGCGCCTGCACCGGCACGGCCCACAGCCGGCGGTAGTGCCTGCCCCAGAAAAACTGGTGCACTCCGCCCCGCATGTACTGCGGCCCGGCGGCCACCCGCACCGTAGAGTCGGGGCCAATAACCGGGCGGGCGGCGGACGAAGCCGCGGGTGCGGAGCAGGATACCAGCAGCAAGCCGCCCGCCAGCAGACCGGTGAGCTGGTGCGGATGCGGGAAGAGAGAAAAAAAAGACACGTAGGCGGGAAGAAGTCGAAGAATAAAACGGGGCGGCCGCGGAGCCGCTGCCTTATAGCGTAAAGGGGCAGGCAGCGGTTGTGCTTACGGTTATCGGGCACAAACCGCCCACTTTTCCCCGGCGGCTGCGTTGAAGGAGGCAAAGCAGCGAACCTCCGGCCCCGATGAACCCTCGTTTACCCCTCTTCTTCCTTCTTGCCCTGAGTACCGGCTGCGTCCGGCAGAACTATTTCCAGCCCGATGCGCGGCTGCCCCTGAGCGGGGGCGCGCCGCGCGCCGCCGACAGTGCCCGCGTCACGGCGGGGCGGCACTACCAGCGCGGGGCGGTACACCGGCTGTTTTTTGGGGCCCACTACCGCCGGGTATGGGCCACCCCGGTGGTGCTGCCCGTACTCGACCTGGGCCGGGTGGTGCCCGGGGGCCTGACGCCGGGCAAGATGGGCGGCGGCTTCCAAAGCATCAGCATGACGGTGAACGGCGCCAACGGCCGCACCTACTCGCTGCGCACCCTCGACAAAGACCCCTACAAAACACTACCCAAGGTGGCCCGCAAGTCATTTCTGCTGAATATGGTGCGCGACGCTACCAGCGCCGCCAATCCGTACGGGGCCTTTGTAGTGCCGCCGCTGGCCGAGGCGGCGGGGGTGCTGCACACCAATCCGCGCCCTTTCTACGTGCGGGCCGATGAAACGGGCCTGGGCACGGCCTCGGCCCTGTTTCAGGGTAAGGTGGTGATGCTGGAAGAGAAGTTTGAGGGCAAAGCCAACCTGACGCCCGCCTTTGGCGCGGCCGAGAACCTGGAAGACAGCGGCCCGATGCTGCGGAGTCGCTACGCGCGGCCTTTCCACCAGATCGACCAAGTGGCCTTCGCCCGGGCCCGCCTGCTCGACCTCTGGCTCGGCGACTGGGACCGGCACGAGGGCCAGTGGCAGTGGGCGGTGTACCAGCAGCGGGGCCGCACGCTCTACCACCCCATTCCCAAAGACCGCGACCAGGTGTTCTACCGCTTCGACGACGGGCTGATTCCGTGGCTGGCCAGCCGCCGCTGGGCCGCGCGCAAGTTCCGCACCTTCAAGCCCAAGTATGAGGACGTGGGCGGCCTGGCCCAGAATGCCCGGTTTATTGATGAGCGCGCCCTGAGCGAGGTGAGCGGCCCGCAGTTTCAGCAGTTGGCCACTACCATGCAGCAGCGCCTCACCGACCAGGTTATCAACCAGGCGGTGCAGCAGTTGCCGCCGGCGGTGTACGCGGTGGAAGGTGCGCGGACCATTGCCGCCCTGCAGGCCCGCCGGGCGGCGCTGCCCGCGGCGGCCCGCACCTACTACCGCCTGCTGGCCCGGCACGTGACGGTGGCGGGCACCGACCAGGCGGAGCGCTTCGTGGTAGAGCGCCTCACCGACTCCACCACTCAGGTCAGCGTCTACCACCAGCCCGGTGATGACGAAAAGCCCCGGACCGACCTGCTGCTCTACCGCCGCCTGTTTCGCACCGCCGAAACCCAGCTTATCACCCTGCACGGCCTCGACGGCGAAGACCGGTTCGAGGTCAGCGGGGAAGCAGACCGGGGCATCCTCATCCACATCTTTGGGGGGCCCGATGAGGATGAGGTCGTGGACACGTCCCGGGTACGGCGCGGCGGCAAGAGGGCCGCGTATTACGACACCAAAAGCGGCAATACCTTTGCCGACAGCCCCGACCTGCGCGACAAAACCGAGAAGGGCGCCCGGCTGCACGTCTACGACCGGGAGGGCTACTAAACCCTATCCGCTGCCCGGGGCAGGGGGACGTCCGGGGCAGTTGAGCGTACCGCCGTCGCCCCGCCATTGGCAGCAGACCTCGGCTAAACTTCGGCCAGCATATCCAGCACCATGTGCTCGGTGGGCGTCAGCACGTCCTGTTCGGTGGGGTCCACGTCGTGCCGGCGCAGGTAGTCGATGAGCTTGTCGGAGTGAAACAGCTCCACCACCTGCGGGTGAATGTAGTATTTGGAGCACACGGTGGGCGTGTTGCCCAGGCCGGCGGCCACGTCCTTGACGGCTTTTTTGAGCACCTTATCCTTGGGCAGGTCCGGCTCTTCGCGTAGCACGGCCTCCAGGCAGTCCACCATTTTCACGGTGCCGCCCCAGGTACGGAAGTCCTTGGCCGAGAGACTCAGCCCGGTGGCTTCCTGCAGGTAGCTGTTCACGTCGCCGGACTCCAGCTCGGCCCGGTGGCCATCGGCGGCGTAGTACTGAAACAGGTGCTGGCCGGGGATTTCCTTGCATTTCTGCACCAGGCGGGCCAGCTTCCGGTCGTGCAGCGTCAGGTCGTGGGGCACGCCTTTCTTGCCCACGAAGGTAAAGCGGACCTCGTCGCCGGCCACCGCCACGTGCCGGTCGCGCAGGGTAGTCAGGCCGTAGCTCTTGTTTTTCTTGGCGTACTCCTTGTTGCCGACCCGGATAAACGACTGATCCATAAGCGTCAGCACCAGGGCCACCACCTTCTGCTTGTCCAGCTGGGGGCGCCGCAGGTCCTGCTGCATGCGCTGGCGCAGCGCGGGCAGCTTTTCGCCGAAGGCCCGCAGGCGGCTGAACTTGGTGAGGCTGCGGGTCAGGTCCCAGGTAGCATGGTAGATATACTGCTTGCGGCCCTTGGCATCGCGCCCGGTTACCTGCAGGTGGGCAGTGGCCGAGGGCGAAATCCACACGTCAGTCCAGGCCGGCGGAATCACGAAGCCGTTGATGCGGGCCAGGGTTTTCTCGTCGGTCACCTTCTGGCCTTTGGCATCAAGAAAGGAAAAGGTGCTGGTGCGGCCGGCTTTGCGGGTCAGGCCGGGCTTGGTGTCGGTTACGTAGCGCAGGCCGGCCAGCTCGGCCTGCCGGGCGGGGTCTTTGTAGAGCTCGTGGGCTTCGGCCAGGGGCGGCAGCTTCTTTTTCTTGACTTTCAGGCGCGGGTGGGCAGCGGTGGGCATAACTACAGCAGGACGAAGCGCGGCAGCCGACGTTGGCCCGCGGGCCTATCTGTACGCAACTGCCGCTGAAAAGGCGGAACCCGCCGCCCCGCCAGCGGCCCGCGGCTCCGGCGGGGTGCGACGGTCGAGCATTCCGCAGCCCTGGTCGGCCGGATGGGCCCACCGGCCGACTTTTCCCGGCGGCCAGGCTGCGTGAACGGCCCGCTGGCGCAATTTTCGCCCCCCGGCAACAGTTATCCGGGCCCGGCCGTATCGGGGCTCGGAGACTTTTGGCACCGTTTTTTCATGGCCGCTTTCACCCCACCCCTTCTTTCTTACTTTCCTTACCACCTCCACCTATGCGTCAGCTACTCTCCCAATCCCTGCTTTTCCTTTCTCTGACCACGGCCGCCGTGAGCGTTTCTTCCTGCGCCAAAGACGGCGAAGGCGGCGACGGCGTGCTGCTGTTTTCCGTGCAGGACGACATTGACCTGGGCGCCAAGGTAGCAGCCCAGACCGACTCTACCTACCGCGCCAAGGGGCAGCTGCTGGAACCCACCGATTCGCGCAACCGCCAGGCCTACGCCTACCTGGGCACCGTCGTGAACAAGGTGCTGAACTCGGGCAAGCTCGAGCACCGCAATGACTTCGTCTGGGACGTTAAGATCATCAAGGACGATGCGACCCTGAATGCCTTTGCCTCACCCGGCGGCCACATCTACGTGTTTTCGGGCCTGATCAAGTACCTGGATCACGAAGACCAGCTGGCCGGCGTGCTGGCCCACGAAATTGCCCACGCCGACCGTCGGCACACGTCCCGGCAGCTGCAGCAGCAGTACGGCATCGGGGTGCTGCTGAGTTTGCTGCTGGGGGAAAACCCCAACCAGCTGGCCCAGATTGCCGCCGGCCTGGGGCAGCTCAAGTTCAGCCGCGACTTCGAGAAGGAAGCCGACACGTACTCGGTCATCTACCTCAGCGGTACCGACTACGCCTGCGACGGCGCGGCGGGCTTCTTTATCAAAACCCAGGCCGCGGGCGGCGGCAACCCGCCGGAGTTTCTGAGCACCCACCCCAATCCCGACAACCGCGTGGAAGCTATTCAGGCCAAGGCTGCCGAGCTCAACTGCCGCAACAAAACCCAGTCGGACACGAACCTGGCAGGGCTGAAAGCGGTGCTGTAAGGCCTGCCTCACCCTTCGCAAAAGGCCCGCTGCTTCGGCAGCGGGCCTTTTTTGTGGCAGTTAATTTCTGGGGTCGGGCAACATCTGCCCCGGCTTTGCGCGTAAAGTTTCCCTGCTTCCTTGCTTTCTTTACGCCGCCTATGAACTCCCTTCTCAACAAGCTCGGCGACTTTGCCGAGCGCGCCGACGACCTGATCCTGCGCGCCCGCCAGCGCCTGGGGCTGCTGCAGCCTCTGCAAATCGTGACCTACCGCAGCTACGGCACGGCCGGCCGCCTCTACGTGAAAGGCCGCCTGCTCACCGACAAAGGGTTGGGCGAGGCCGCCGACACCGACTCGCGCTGGCACAATCTGGTGGACATGTACCGGCGTTTTGAGAGCAACGAGATAGCCGGCGCCCAGCTGCTTATCCGCCTCGCCGACGGCTCCGAGCAGCTGGTGGTAACCGACGAAGAAGGCTACTTTACCCTGAACCTGGAACCCGCTGCCCTGCCCGCCCCCGTCGACTTTCTGTGGTATCCGGTGGAGGTGCGGCTGCACTCCGTGCCGGCGCCCCTGCCCCTGCCGGTGGGCCTGAGCACCATGGCGCCCGTGCTCATTCCGCCCCCGGACGCGGAGTACGGCATCATCAGCGACCTGGACGACACCGTCATTCAGACCTCGGCCACCGACCTGCTGCGCATGGCCCGCACCGTGCTGCTGCGCAATGCCCGCTCCCGGCTGCCGTTTAAGGGGGTAGCCGAGTTTTACCGGGCCCTGCAGCTGGGCCGCAGCGGCAAGCGCAACAACCCGTTTTTCTACGTCAGCTCCTCGCCCTGGAACCTGTACGACCTGCTGGAAGACTTTCTGGAGCTGAACCAGATTCCGCCCGGGCCGCTGCTGCTGCGCGACTTCGGCATCGGGGCCCGCAAAGCCAACTCCACCTCGAGCCACCACGACCACAAGCTGCGCGAAATCGACAACGTGCTGCTGACCTACCCGCTGCTGCCCTTCGTGCTCATCGGCGACTCGGGGCAGGAAGATGCCAACATCTACCGCGAAGTGGTGCGCCGCCACCCCGGCCGCATCCTGGCTATCTACATCCGCGACGTGCTGCACCCCGACCGCGCCGCCCTGGTGGTCAAGGTGTCGGAGGAGCTGCGCCACGACAAAGTGGACATGCTGCTGGTGCAGGACACGGTGCAGGCCGCCGAGCACGCCGCCAAGAACGGGCTGATCTTCACCGAGGCCATTCCGGCCGTGGAAGCGGAGAAGCACAAGGACGAAACGGCGCAGGAGGCATAGCGCTGCCGCCGGCCGGTGATACCAAAAAGCTCCTTCACTAAGCAGTGAAGGAGCTTTTTTACGGCTGGACGTTTTCAGCTGGAATGGTCGGCCACAATCACCCACTGTCCCTGCAGCCGGCGGAACACCAGCAGAAAATGGCCTTCCACATCGCCGGCCACGGGGCGCGCCAGGTGCCACCTGCCCACCACGTGGGCCGCATCCGGCCCCACCGGGGTGATGCGCAGGTTGGAAAACGTGAGCTGCCCCATAGCCGCCGCATCGGGGTAGCTGCGCCGGTAGTTGTCGAGCGTGGGCTGCCAGCCGTAGGTCAGGCCGCGCTTGCCGATGAAGACCAGCGAATCGGACTGCCAGTAGCCCTGCATGAACCCCGCCACGTCGCCGCGGTTCCAGGCGGCGGTCTGGCGCTGCATCACGCCGCTGATGCTCTGGCGCAGGGGCAGTTTTTTCTGGGCCAGGCCCACGCTCAGCACCAGGCAGCAGGCGGCGGTAGTCAGGAGTCGTTTCATGGGGTGGCAGCTTACGTTAGTTAGTCCTCAATGATGGCCCGAATGTAGCGCGTGCCGCCCAGCCGGCGCATGTTGCGCATCACCCGCTGCTGCTTGGCCCGGGCCGCCGGACCGGGGTTGCTGGCCCGAAACCGCAGCGGATTGGGCAGCACCCCGGCCAGCAGGGCGGCTTCGGCGGTGGAAAGCTGCTGGGCCGGCTTATGGAAATACCGGACCGCGGCCGCTTCGACCCCGAAGGTACAGTCGCCCATTTCGGCCACGTTCAGATACATTTCCATGATGCGGCGCTTGCTCCACAGCAGCTCGATGAGCACGGTGAAGTAGGCCTCCGCGCCCTTGCGCAGGTAGCTGCGGCCCTGCCACAGAAACACGTTTTTGGCTACCTGCTGCGAAATGGTGGAGCCGCCCACCAGCTTCTTGCCGTCCCAGTTCACCTTCACCGCGTGCTGCATGGCCTTGAAGTCGAAGCCGTGGTGCTGCAGAAACAGCTGGTCTTCGGCCGCAATCAGGGCCAGCGGCACCTGCGCCGATACCTCATCGAGGGTCTTGAAGTCGTAGCTGATGCGGCGGCCTTCCTCGCGAATGCCGTAGTAGCCCTTGCCCACCGGCGCGTAGGCCCGGCGGTCCAGCATCAGCCAGGTGGCCGGGGGCGCCACCCAGCGGTAAATCAGCACCCAGGCCACCGAAACCAGAAACAGCGCGGCGCTCACCTGCAGCAGCACCCGCGCCGTGCGCCGGGCATATTTTTTATAGTCAGTCACTGATTTTCTTCCGCTTGGTTGCCCGTGGAGCCACCCGGCCCGGGTTTCGCCGGGCAAAAGTAGCGGAAATGCGCCCGGGCCGCCGTATTCTCTGCTTTTTTCAGGTACTTTTCCGGCCTTTCCCTGTTGTGCTGCTATGCCCCGACTGCTTGCCCTCTTCCCCCTGAACCTGGTCGTTTTTCCCGGTGAAAAGCTGAACCTGCACATCTTCGAGCCCCGCTACCGGCAGCTCGTGCGCGACTGTATTGAGTCTAACATCACCTTCGGCATTCCGCCCTACCTGAACGAGGGCGTGAGCATTCTGGGCACCGAAATGAAGCTGCTGAGCGTGGAGAAAAGCTACGACAGCGGCGAGCTGGACATCCGCACCAAGGCGCTGGGCATCTTCCGCATCCGCGACTTCCACCGGGAGGCGCCCGGCAAGCTCTACGCCGCCGGCCAGATTGAGGACTTGCGCGACGACCCCCAGGCCGACCCGGTGCTGCGCACCCGCATCACGGAATACGTGCGGCAGCTCTACGACGCGCTGGGTTTGCGCAAGCTGTTTGTAGACCTGGCCCCCGACTACCGGATTTACGACGTAGCCCACCATCTGGGCTTCAGCACCGAGCAGGAATACCAGCTGCTGGAAGCAACCAGTGAGCTGGAGCGGCAGGAGCTGGTGGTGGAGCACCTGGAGAATATCCTGCCCATCGTGCTGGAAACGGAGCGGCTCAAAGACCGGGCGCGGCTGAACGGGCACTTCAAAAATCTGACCCCGCCGAATTTTTAGCCGGGGCCGACCGCCCCGTTACCTGCGGGTCCCGGGTTTTGCGTATAGCCTTTAGCCTCCGTCTTCTCCTGCCCGTGCTGCCATCCTCGCTCCTGCTTCTATTTTATGTGTGCACTGCCGTCACGGCGCTGCTGGGGGGGTGGCTGCTGTACCGCTACTACCAGGAGCGCCAGTACCGGCGGCGCCCCTTCGTAGCGGCGGCGGAGGCCGGCTGGGCGCAGCAGCCCGAGCCGGCTGGCCCGCTGCGCCACCGCCTGGCCCTGGTCGGCGACCTGGGCGCCGTGGCCACCGACGGCCACGACCCCGTGCTGGCGCTGCTGGCCACCTGGATGCAGCAGACCGGGCCGGCCGGCACCGTGGTAGTCCTCGGCGACAACGTGTACCCCACCGGCCTGCCGGCACCCGAGCACCCGGGCCGGGCCGCGGCTGAGCGGCGCCTGAACACCCAGCTCGACGCGCTGCGGCCCTACCCCGGGCGGGTTATCTTTCTGAGCGGCAACCACGACTGGAACAAGGGCCGCGCCGATGGCTACCAGTACCTGCTGCGCCAGGAAGCCTACGTGCTCGATAAGCTGCCCGCCGCCCACTATCTGCCGCCCCGCGGCTACCCGGGTCCGGCGACGGTGCAGCTGGCCGAAAACCTGCTGCTGGTGGTACTCAACACCCAGTGGTGGGTGCAGAACGGGCCGCGCCCGGGAGTTTCAGCCGCCGGCGGCAACGATGCCAAAGCGCCCTTTCGGGAGCTGCGCACGCTGCTGCTGCAAAACCAGCACCAGCAAATTGTCATTGCCGGGCATCACCCGCTGTATTCCAACGCCCTGCACGGGGGCAAGTTCACGGCCAAGCAGCACGTGTTTCCGCTGACGGCGGTGCACAAGAAAGCGTACCTGCCCCTGCCGGTGCTGGGCTCCTTTTTTCCACTGTACCGCAAGCTGGTCGGCGCCGAGGAGGATATGGCTCACCCCCGATACCGGCAGATGCGCCGCCGCCTGCTGCGGGTGCTGCACGAGTTTCCCAACCTGATCTACGCCGCCGGCCACGACCACAACCTACAGTATTTTCACTACCGCCACGGCCACTACCTGGTCAGTGGGGCCGGCAGTAAAACGGCTTTCGTGCAGCCAGGGGGCAAAGCCGGCTTTACCCACGAGCACGAGGGCTTCTTCAGCCTCGATTTCTACGTCAACGGCGAAGTCTGGCTGCGGACGCTGGAGCCGCCCGCCACTGCCGGGGCGGAGCCGGCGCCCGAGGTGTTCCGCAAGCGGCTGCTGCCGGCCGCTGCCCCGGCGGCCCGCTCTACTCAGCCACAGGCGGCGTCAGTATCCGCAGGCTCCGCGGAATAATCTCGGTCCGGATGGGAGTAGTCAGCTGAAGCGGCTCCCCGTCTACCTGGCCTAGCACCTGCTGCTGGCCTACCACCTCAATTTCGGCCCACCAGCAGCGCAGCCGCTGCGTGTAGGCCGAGGCGTCGAAGTCTTCGGTGTAGAGCTGGTAGAGAATCCCCAGGGCCGCCGTGCCGGCAAAGGGAGCAATGATGCAGATTTCAAACTCTCCGTCATCCAGGCGGCTGCCGGGGTTGATGACGACGTTGCTGCCAAAGGTGCGGCCATTGGCCATGGTCACCATAAAGGCGGGTCCTTCGAATAGCTCCCGGTCGGTCTGGATGCGGTAGGTGGCGGGCTCGTAGTCCAGGTATTCCTGGGTGGCGATGCGCACGTAGGTACTCGGCCCCCGGGTGGCGCTGCTGCAGAACCGCTCCACCACCAGCGCGTTGAAGCCCAGATCGGCCAGATGCACCGAGAAGTGCCCGTCGATGCGCAAGGTATCAACCCGGCTCACCGAATGTCGCCAGATAAGCTCCAGGGCCTCATCCAGGGCCTGGGGAATGCCTAAGTCCTTGGCCATTCCGTTGCCCGAGCCCAGGGGCAGAATTCCCAGAATCAGCTCCGTACCGCTCAGCACCTGCGCCACCAGGTTCACGGTGCCGTCGCCGCCGCAGGCGAATACGGCGTCATAGCTGTGGTGGGCCAGAGCCGTCCGCAGCTTGGCCGCGTCCTGCGCACCGGAGGTGTGAAAAAAGCGCGCCTGCCGGCCATGCCCGGTACAGAAATCCGCTATGGTAGCTTCCAGCGCCGATTTATCGATGTCGCCGGAGATGGGATTGAGCACGAACAACAGGTGACGCAACAGAACGGGCGCAGTCATACAGGAAGAAAACGAGAGCAAGAAAAGCGGGTTGGTACTGCCCCTAACGCACTGTGGCCGGGCACTGGCCCGACCACGGTGGTGTAGAAAGCGCCGAATCGCCTAGGGCTTCAGGGTGGCCGGCACCCCACCGGGGAACTGGGCGGCAATGTCCTTTTCCAGCTCGGCAATACGGTTGCCGGGGTTCGGATGAGTGCTCATAAACTCCGGCGGGTTTTTGCCCCCCCCGGCCTGCTCCAGAATCTGCATTACCTGAATCATGGCCCGGGGGTCGTAGCCGGCCTGCGCGGTAAAGTCTACGGCCAGCTCATCCGACTCCAGCTCATCCTGCCGGCCAAAGCGCATAGTCACGAGCTTGCCGACGATGGCCGCCGCCGCCGCGCTTACGGCCGTGCTGGGGCGGTCCGGGTCGTAGAGGCCAATGGCCGCCGCCCCGGTCAGGCCCTGGGTCAGCTGGCTTTTGGCAACCTGCTCGGCCGAGTGCCGGCCTACTACGTGGCCGATTTCGTGGGCCAGCACGCCGGCCACCTGTCCCTCCGACTTGAGGTTTTTCAGCAGGCCCGCCGTAATAAAGATCTGGCCGCCGGGCAGGGCGAAGGCGTTGATGGTATTCTCATCGGCCAGCAGGTGAAACTGAAATTTGTAGGGCGTTTGGGAGGCTTTGGTGCTGCGCACCAGCTGCTGCCCGATTTCCTCTACCCGGGCACCGGCCTGGCGGTCGGGGTGAATGCCGCCGTACTGCTGCGCCATTTCGGGGGCGGCCTGCAGTCCCAGGGCTATTTCCTGCTCGGCCGTCATATCGACGTGCTGCACTTCACCGGTTACTTCGTTTGTCGACCGTTTGCAGTAGTACGTGACGAAGGAAAACAGGGCGAGGACGAGGGCAATTATGTAACGTAAGCTTCCTCTCATGGCTAAGGTGGTGGAAAAAAGGGCGGGACAAAACCGGCTGCAAGCAGCCTTTGGGGTTGTAACGCGCCGGTGCCGGCAGGGTTGCCCGGACGCTACATACCCCAACCGCAAACCTCGCTCCTTTGGCTTCCCCGGCCTCCGGTCAGGTAGGGCGCGCCTTCCTTCTTCGTCCTGCTTCCCTGCTGACTACCAAGCAGCTTTACGGCTTGCCTCAAGCATAAAAAAGCCCGACCTGAGGTCGGGCTTTTTTTCTAAAAGTTGGGAATGGCAGCCACGGTTAGTCTTCGGCGAGGCCCGCGCTCTGGGCGAAAGCCACCAGCGCCGGATCCAGCTGCTGCAGCTCCGACTGGTAGCGCACCCCGCGCGGGGCGTGCGCATACACTACCGTATGGCCTTTGATGGCTTGAATGATGGCGCTGCTCTGCTGCATCGGCAAGGCAGGGCAGCCCTGGCTCCGACCCAGGCGACCGTGCTGGCGCACAAACTCCTCACAGACATACTCGGCGCCGTGTACGACCACAGCCCGGGTGCCGGCATTGGTGTTGTAGCCAGGGTCCAGACCGTTCAGCTTCAACGACAGGCCATGCTTGCCGGAGTAAGTATTGCCGGTAACGTAAAATCCCAGGCTGCTCATTTCCGAGCCATTCTGGTTGGAAAAAGCCGAGGCAAACTCCTCCCCCGTGTTTTTGCCGTGGGCTACCAGCGTGTGGAACAATACGCGCCGCTGCTTCACATCGACCACCCACAGCCGCTTCAGACGGCTGGAGCGGCTGAAGTCGATGATGGTCAGCACCTGCCGCTGGGCCGAAACCAGGCCGCGCTGCTGCAGGTTATAGAAGCCAACCAGGGCCTCCCGATACACATCCATGGGCATGCCCGTGGCGGTAAGGCCGATCTGCACGTAGGTCTGCATTACGTGCTGCTCAAAGGCGGCGGTATAAGTAGCGCGCCGCGCGTCGCTGAGCCGTACCCCCCCCCGGCCTCCGTTGCCCGGGGCAGCCTCAGCAGAAGTTACAGGCAGAAAAAAGATTCCTAAAACAAGCAGCAGGCCAGCAAAGGCAGTCGGTGTGGAAGGCATCGGCCGGAATAGACGGAGTAGAATTAAATCGATCAAAGGAGCCGCCGGGCGCAAGACCGGCTACACAAATCTAGTACTTTAGCGGCATCATTCCTGGCGCTTTCAACTATTTCCCGCTGCATCTGGTTCCCAACCCGCCTTTCTAATGTCCATCCGCCTTTTTTTTATCCTTCCCCTACTGCTTGTCGTAGCAGGCTGCGGTCATTCCCTTTCCGAAATACCCGGCTTCGATTCAGCGGCCTGGCGGCAGGATGCTTTTGCCTGCCAGAATCAGCGGGCGCGGCAGCTGCCCGCCATTGATGCCTACCGGGAGACGCTCTACGGCACCCGGACGGATGATATTGAATCTCTGTTTGGCCGCCCTGATGAGGAGGAGCTTAGTGAGCAGACCGAGAAAACGTATTTTTACTACATCGAGCCCGGCACGCAGTGTGAGCCGCGGCACCTGCGCTCCCAGGCCAACAAGCTCACCTTTCACTTTGGCCCTACCGGCATCGTAACCGCCGTCCTGTACGAGCGGCCAGTGTCCGTTGCCCAGTAGACCCAGGTGGTATATTCTGCCAAAACCCCAGCGGTCCGGCCCGATGCCTGGCCGGGCCGCTGGAGTTTTGGAACTACTATCCCAGGCCCCCCTGATTATCCGCAGGCTGAGTTGGTATTACATCGTGGGGAGCATTGAGCTTAAGCTCACTAACCTGGCTTGGCGTCAGTACGCGCTGGCACTGCTGCTCGAAATGGCTTTCCAGACCGATGGTTTGAACGCGCTGCATTAGCGGGTTCGGGGTATTCTGCCTGATGTCATCCAGGCCCACAAGCCAGCGCTTATGCAGCATACGTAGCCGCACGTACTCGGCTTCGTTGAGTTTTAGCCTGTTGATAAGAGGTTTGGTCAGGTGGGTAGCCTCGGCAGCAATACCCAAATCGTTCGGCAGTGGCCCGATCCAGGGATTAAGGACTGGTAATGGAGCGACTTGCAGCTAGCTACTGAGTAGAACGGTGATAAAAACGTGGTGCATGTAGTGGCGTTGGTGTAAAAAGGCGCGTGATATTTCTACTAGAATGCATAAGTGCAAATTCATCTATGCAAAATGTAAAGTTTTTCGTCCAACAGTATCCTTGCTCTTTTAAGTTTTCAGGCCGCCTATTTTATAGTATATACGCTGATAATTATAGCAGCCGAGTAGTTATCTCTAGTGTTGTAAGCCTTGTTGCGGATAGCGCAGGTCAGATATAAAGTACAAATAGGGCATAAAAAAAGCCACTCCGCGAACGGAATGACTCTTTTATGGGAGGAGAAACGGCCAAGGCAGGTTAGCCCAAGCCGCCTTCGTTTTGGCTAGGCTGAGTGGGCACACTGTCCCGCCGCTGCTCGCTTTGGTACATGCTCATCTGCGAGGGAGTCATGATACGGCTACACTCCGCCTCGTACTGGGCTTCGAGTTCCGAGATGGATGCCCGCTGCTTGCTGAGATCATCGCGGTACTGCCACTGAATTTCGTCGAGCCGGGCAATCTTTATCCGATTGGCAGCCCGCAGCCGAATGTACTGGGCTTCGTTGAGATGCAGCCGGTTGCACATCTGCCGGGTCATATCATCAACCCGGGCAACTGGGACATCGCCGCTACCCGGACGCTCAGCGTGTCGGTCACGCATTTGGGCAGAGGCCCCGGCTACTACGCCGGCGAGCAAAAAGAGAGTCAGCAAAAAGGTTTTCATCACAATGGTGTAAGAGCAGAGATGGTCGAAGAGACTCGTGCTATATAACAGACTCGCAATCAGCTGGTATAAATACACCCGGCTTCGTGCTTACCCAACATAGTACAAATATATATTTCTTTAGTGAAATATACAATCCCCTTATAACATATATTTTTCCCGTGTTAGTTCCGCAAAGCCCAACAAAGGCGGGTAACACCTCGGCTGGCTTAGCGCAAAAAAGCCGACCCTACCGGACCGGCTTCTTCGCAAAGAGCACGTTAAAGGCAAGCCACTGTTACTCCATTCCCTGCATGGGTTTGTGATCCGGGCTTTTAAAATACTGCATGGCTATCAGGGAGATGATAACCCCCGACATGACGCCTTGGAGCATGATGGCCAGAAAGGCGATGGTCACCGATAAGTCGAAACCGAACAAGTCCCGGGCGCGGAGCTGGTCCATTACCGCCGGGTTGATAACCGTGTACACGACAAAGAACAGGGCGAAAGCAACCGACGCCACCAGCGCCGTAACAATGCCGGTGCCGAAGCCTTGCAGGTAGGGCATCCGGTCACGCTTGACGCGTCGGTAGTGGGCAATAGACATCGTGACCCCGATGGCGAGGATCAGCCCGTTCAGAAAGCTGAACTCCACCCGGTCGGTGAGGTGCAGTAAAGAGGCCAGTATAAAGTAGAGGGCCATGCCCAGCGCCGTAGGCAGGCCGTAGCGGACTCCGTTTTTTTCGGGGGTGATGACTGGATCAGGCATAGGAGAGGCCAAGAAAAGGGTGAGACTATTCAACGAGACAAAGGCCGCGGAACTGCCGGCGCGGTTGGGCGTGTTCTATTTCTGCCGGTCAGACCACTGACTGTACCACTATACTAACGGTAATACTGTTTTTCTTTTCCGGATGTTTTGGACCGGAGCAGGTTTTTGCCAAAAAACGGGGCGGTCCGGCAAGCCCCTGCTGGCTACATCGTTACTCTGCGAAGCCGGTTTCTGATCTTTTTCCCGGTTTGGGGCAAACTACTTTCCGGAATACGGTGGCCCGCGGCATTTTGCGTATTTTTGCGCGCCGCCAACCGCCGCAGGGGCTGGTTTCCGCTTTCCTTCTTTCGCTACTCCGCTTTTTTTCTCCTACATGATCAGTACCTCCAACGTTAGTCTGCGCTACGGTAAGCGCGTTCTGTTTGAAGACGTCTCCATCAAATTCCTGCCCGGCAACGTGTACGGCCTGATTGGCGCCAACGGGGCCGGAAAATCCACTTTCCTGAAGATTCTCTCGGGGGAGATGGAGCCCAACACCGGCTCGGTCGATATGCCCGCCGGCTCCCGCCTGTCGGTACTGCGGCAGGATCAGTTTGCCTACGACCAGCACCCGGTGCTGCAAACCGTGATTATGGGCCACACCAAGCTGTGGAAGGTGATGGAGGAGAAAGACGCACTGTACGCCAAGGCCGACTTCTCCGACGCCGACGGGGAGCGCGCCGCCCAGCTGGAAGGCGACTTTGCCGACCTCGAAGGCTGGAACGCCGACTACGAGGCGGCCGAGCTGCTCTCGGGGCTGGGCATTGGCGAAGACAAGCACTTCACCCTGATGGGCGACCTGGGCGGCTCCGACAAGGTGCGGGTGCTGCTGGCGCAGGCGCTGTTCGGCAACCCCGACGTGCTGCTGCTCGACGAGCCCACCAACGGCCTCGACGCCGAAACTGTGCTGTGGCTGGAAAACTTCCTCGACTCATTTCAGAACACGGTGATTGTGGTCAGCCACGACCGGCACTTCCTGGATGCCGTGTGTAATTACATGGCCGACCTGGACTTCTCGAAAATCACGATGTATCCGGGCAACTACTCGTTCTGGTACGAGAGCAGCCAATTGGTGCTCAAGCAGCGCCAGGACGTGAACAAGAAAACCGAGGACAAGCGCAAGGAGCTGGAAGAGTTTGTGCGCCGCTTCTCGGCTAACGCCTCCAAGAGCAAGCAGGCTACCTCCCGCCAGAAGCTGCTGCAAAAGCTTACGCTGGAGGAAATCAAGCCCTCCTCGCGCAAGTACCCCTACATTGCCTTCAAGCCCGAGCGCGAAGCCGGCAACCAGCTGCTTACGGTCGAAAACCTGGGCATGTCGGTAGACGGGCAGCGGGTGTTCCGCAACGTGTCCTTCGCGCTCGACAAAAAGGACAAGGTGGCCGTTATCAGCCGCGACGACCGGGCCCCGTCCCTGCTGTTCGACATCCTGTTTGAGCAGGTGAAGGCCGACGCCGGCTCCTTCGCCTGGGGCACCACCATCACGCCGTCCTACTTCCCCCGCGAAAACGCCGAGTTCTTCGATACCGACCTGAACCTGGTCGACTGGCTGCGGCAGTACTCGACCGAGAAGGACGAGTCGTTTATCCGCGGTTTCCTGGGCCGGATGCTGTTTTCGGGCGAGGAGTCGCAGAAGAAGTCGAACGTGCTCAGCGGGGGCGAAAAAGTGCGCTGCATGCTCTCCAAAATCATGATGGAAGCCGGCAACGTGCTCGTGCTCGACGACCCGACGAACCATCTGGACCTGGAAAGCATTACGGCTCTGAACAACTCCCTGCGCGACTACAACGGCACCCTGCTGTTTTATTCGCACGACCTGCAGTTCATTGAAACCGTGGCCAACCGCATCATCGAGCTTACGCCCGACGGCATCATTGACCGGCGCATGAGCTACGAGGAATACCTGGCCGACGACCAGATCAAGACCATGCGCCAGCGCATGTACCAACTCGTGTCCTAATTACGTTGTTGCCGACTATGAAACGTATCCTCCTTGCCCTGACCCTGGCGGGCCCGGGCCTTCTGCTGACCCCAACGCTGGTGCGGGCCCAGGACGTGAAACCGGAGCTCAATACGGCGCCGCCCGGCACGGCCCCGCGCCCGGCCCAGCCGGCGGTCCGGCCGGCCGTGCCCGTACCGGCGCCCACCGACGAACCCCTGCCGGCGCCCGACGTCAAGCCCACACCCAACTCGCCCTCGGGCCTGGAGTTTCCCAAGGGCACCAGCGCGGCCGACCAGCCCAAGCCGGTGTACAAGTTTTTTCTGTACGGCAACTTTAACCTTGGCTACAGCGGGGAGAATACCATTGTGGGGCCCATCGGACAGTTCAGCGCCGGCATCGGGCCTTCCATTGGCTACCGCGTCACCGACAAGTTCGCGCTGGGTCCCGGCATCAGCTACACCTACAATGTCTTTTCATTCGACGGGGCCCCTAATCTCAAGCGCAATACTATTGGGCTAAAGCTTTTCGCCCAGTACATAGTCTACAAGCAGTTTTTTGTTCATGCGGAGTATGAGGCGACTAAGGCAGAGTCGTTCGATATCATCCTGACGAGCCCAACCACGGCCAGCATTGTCCAGCTGAATCGCAACTACCGCACGCCCCTGGCCGGCGTAGGCTACCGCAGCGAGCTTTCCGACCGGTTTGCGGCCGATATCGTGGTGCTCTACAACTTCAACAACGGCTACTCCTCCGATGGCACTCCCCTGTCGCCGTACGGGCAGCCGGTTATTCGCTTCAACCTGCTCTACAACCTGAAGTGGAAAGCCCGGCTGTAAGCCTTCAAGAACCAAAAAAAGCGGCTCCCCACCTTGGGGAGCCGCTTTTTTGTTTTTCAGACAGACTTTATCAGCAGTCGGGCCGGAGCTAGACTACGCGGCCGCCGCGGATAACGCGCAGCAGAATGGCGATGATGGCAATGACCAGCAGAATGTGAATCACATTATTGCCAGCCAGGCCTGCGCCCAGAATTCCGAAGAAGCCGAGGGCCCAGATGATGATCAGGATGACGGCGATGATGTACAGCAGATTTCCCATGGTGGTTGGTGATTGGTTTGGAAAGGTGTGGAAAGAAACAAATCACATTGTAGGCTGTTGAACCGGGTAGGCTCGGCCTGTAGGGCGATTTGCGGATTTGTACGCGGCGGTTTTCAAAAGGATATATCTGGATTAAAAAATTCTGTCCTTTTCGGTTCGTTTTCCCGAAAAAACGCCCCAATTCATCCAGAAACCTCTTTTCCCGGGGCAGCATTTTTTTCCGCCGGTGGGCCCGGCGGGGGCTTTCCGCGGCTTGGGCACCCATGAATTTCGGTTTAGCTTTGCAGCGCCCAGCCCCCTTTTCCCGCACCGGGGTCCTGGATTTCCCTCCCACCCTTCTTTTCGCTCTCTATGATGAACGTTGCCGTTATCGGCTCGGGAACCATGGGCAATGGTATTGCCCACGTGTTTGCCCAGCAAGGCTTTGCCGTTGCCCTCATTGATATCAGCCAGCCCGCGCTGGACAAAGCCCTTGGCACCATCGGCAAAAACCTGGACCGGCAGGTGGCCAAAGGCAGCCTGAGCGCTGAAGACAAAACGGCCGCCCTGGGCCGCATTACCACCCATACCAGCATTGCCACCGGCGTGCAGGGCGTGGGCCTGGTCGTAGAGGCCGCCACCGAAAACGTGGACCTCAAGCTACAGATCTTCCGCGACCTGGACCAGCACGCCCCCCAGGACGCCATTCTGGCTTCCAACACTTCGTCCATCTCCATCACCAAGATTGCGGCCGTGACCAAGCGGGCCGACAAGGTGATTGGTATGCACTTCATGAACCCGGTGCCGGTAATGAAGCTGGTGGAAGTAATTCGCGGCTACGCCACCTCCGACGCGGTAACGGCCCAGGTCATGGACCTCTCGCGGCAGCTGGGCAAAACCCCCACGGAGGTCAACGACTACCCCGGGTTCGTGGCCAACCGTATCCTGATGCCGATGATCAACGAGGCCATCATCACCCTGTTTGAGGGCGTGGCCGGCGTGGAGGAGATTGATACCGTCATGAAGCTGGGCATGGCCCACCCGATGGGCCCGCTGCAACTGGCTGACTTTATCGGGCTGGACGTGTGCCTGGCCATCCTGCGGGTGCTGCACGAGGGCCTGGGCAACCCCAAATACGCCCCCTGCCCTTTACTGGTGAATATGGTGATGGCCGGCCGCCTGGGCGTGAAGTCCGGCGAAGGCTTTTACACCTGGGGCCACGGCACCAAAGACCTGCTCGTGGCCGAGCGGTTCAAGAAGTAAGCTCTGGCCCCACAGCCGGCCCTGGTAGGGCTATTGCTTTTATCCAAGCCCTTCCCGCACTGTTGGGGAGGGCTTTTCGTATTCCGGCCGGCGCCCACCATTGCTCCCGAAGAGCTTCCGCATGTACTGTTGTGGCCTTCCTGCCCGAAGCGGCGGGATTTTGCCGGCATTGTACGGCTCCGCCTCGAAAAGCGGCCTGGTGAAGGTGGCTCAGGCCCAGCGTGAAACCTTCGGGGTCGAAATTCGCTTATACAGTATCCTTTTCGATCTACTCTTTTTGCTATAAACCTGATGGAACAAGCCACATTTGGCGGCGGCTGCTTTTGGTGCACCGAAGCCGTATTTCAGAATCTGAACGGGGTGGATAAAGTCGTGTCGGGCTACACCGGCGGGCGCATTGCCAACCCCACCTACAAGGAAGTGTGCAGCGGCCTGACGGGCCACAACGAGGTTATCCAAGTGACCTTCGACCCCAAGGTGATCAGCTACGAAGAGCTGCTGGAGGTGTTCTGGAAAACCCACGACCCGACTACGCTCAACCAGCAGGGCAACGACGTGGGCACCCAGTACCGCTCGGGTATCTACTTCCAGAACGAGGAGCAGCAGCGCCTGGCCGAAGCCTACAAGCAGAAGCTGACCGCTGCCGGCGCCTTTGACCGGGGTATCACCACGGAAATCGTGCCACTGGGGGCGTTCTACCCCGCCGAGAACTACCACCAGAACTACTACAACCTCAACGGCAGCCAGCCCTACTGCCAGTTCGTGGTGAAGAGCAAGGTAGACAAGGTGAAAGCCGTGTTTGGCGACAAGCTCAAGAAGACGGTGGCCTAGCATGCTGCCATCTGGAAACAAAAAAAGCCCGCTGAACAGCGGGCTTTTTTTGTTGGCGCTGCATAACGTTGCTACACCGATACGCCAAAGTCGCGCAACGCGTCGTTGAGGCTGGTTTTGAGGTCGGTGCTGGGCTTGCGCTGGCCGATGATCAGGGCGCAGGGCACTTGGTACTCGCCAGCGGGGAATTTCTTGGTGATGGAGCCGGGAATAACGACCGAGCGGGCCGGCACGAAGCCTTTGTACTCCTTGGGCTCCGGGCCCGTCACGTCGATAATCTTGGTGCTGCCGGTGATGGTCACGCCCGCACCAATCACGGCTTCCTTGCCCACGTGGCAGCCTTCGACCAGGATGCTGCGGGAGCCGACGAAGGCACCGTCCTCGATGATAACGGGGGCGGCCTGCACGGGCTCCAGCACCCCGCCGATGCCCACGCCCCCGCTCAGGTGCACGCCCGCCCCAATCTGGGCGCAGGAGCCTACCGTGGCCCAGGTGTCGACCATCGTACCCTCGCCCACCCAGGCGCCGATGTTCACGTAGCTCGGCATCAGGATAACGCCGGGGGCCAGGTAGGCCCCGTAGCGGGCCGTGGCCGGGGGCACCACGCGCACACCCTGGCCGGCGTAGTCGGTTTTGAGGCGCATTTTGTCGCGGTACTCGAAAGGCTTCAGCTCGATGGTTTCCATCTGCTGGATGGGGAAATACAGGATAACGGCCTTCTTCACCCAGTCATTCACCTGCCACTGCCCGTCGGCGGCAGGCTCGGCTACGCGCAGGCGGCCTTTGTCGAGCTCCTCAATGACGGCGTGGATGGCCTCGGTGGTGCGGGTCTGCTGCAGCAGGCTGCGGTCGGCCCAGGCGGCTTCTATCAGTTCTTGGAGGTTGGTCATGGTCGGGGTTGGCAATAATAAAGTGTGGGGCAAAACTAGTGGGTAATTAGGTGTCGGCCGGTGGCCCCGCCTGAATTCCCCTTTCCCGGCGGGAAGGCAGCACCGGCTTCAGGCAGATTTTGTTTGGGCGAATCAGGCAACAACTGGCATCTTTGACCACTGGACCCTTGTACTTAGCTGGCACTATTGGCCTCTCCCGCTCCTTTCCGTGTGTTACTGGCCTCCGTGCTCAAGCCGGTAGATGACCCGCGCATGTCCGAAAAGTTCGGCCGCACCTTGGCGCAGCGCCCCGATTGGCAGATTCACGTGGCCGGCCGCCAAGCGGCAGCGGCGGCCGGCCCGGCCAACCTCCACACCCACGAGCTACTGGCCGGCTCCCGGCTGAGTCTGGCGCGACTGAGGGCTCAGGTGCGGTACTGGAAGCTGTTGCAGCAGCTGCAGCCGGCCCTTGTCATCGTCCACGCCCCCGAGCTACTGCCGCTGACGCTGCTCTGGCAGCGGCTGAATCCCGCCAGGCGCCGGTTCCTCTACGACGTGCGGGAAAACTACGCCCTGAACGTTTCGACCCAGCAGGTGTACGGCGGCCTGGTGCGCCGCGGGCTGGCCGCGGGGCTGCGGTGGGTGGAAAGCCGGGCCGCCCGCCGGGCGGCGGGCGTTATTCTGGCGGAGAAAAGCTACGCCGCGGAGCTGCCGTTTCTGGTAGGACTGCCGGCCGGCCGCGTGGTAGTGCTGGAAAACAAGTACCAGCCCGGCCCGGGTGAAATGCCGCAGCAGGCAGCGGGCCGGCCGCTGCCCCGGCCCGCTGAGCCCCTGCGGCTGCTGTACTCGGGCACCATCTCGGAACTGAACGGCGTGTTCGAGGCCCTGGCGCTGACTTGGCAGCTGCGGCACCACTGGCCGCAGGCGCACCTGACCATCATCGGCTCCTGCCAGCGGCCCGACCAGCTGCTCCGGCTGCGCCAGGCCATTGCCGCCAGCGCCGGGGCGGCTACGCTCATCGGCGGCGCCGAGCTGGTGCCCCACGCCCGCATCGTGGCCGAAATTCAGCGCAGCCACCTGGGGCTCCTGCCTTATCGGCCCCACGCCAGCACCTGGCGCTGCGTGCCCACCAAGCTCTTTGAGTACCTGGCCAACGGCTTGCCGGTGGTGATTCCGGCCAACGCCTACTGGGCCGACCTTGTGACGGCGCACCAGGCCGGCCTGGTGCTGAACTTCACGCCGCCGGTCGACGCCCAGGAGTTTGTCCGGCGCCTTACCTCGGCTTCCTTTTATTCGCAAGGCCCGCCCGCCCAGGCGCTTTGGTCGTCGGAAGCTGCAAAGTTGTGGGCTTTGCTGGAAACTATCCGGTAACTGCTGACCTTTGCGCCCCGTTTAGAGAAAACGGCCGAAGCTTTTTGTTACCTTCGGCACCTTTTTCTGCTCTCTCCCGCCTCTTCCCACATTCCCTATGAGTACCCTCCGACACTCCGAAATTGCCGGCGTCGGCCACTACGTCCCGAGCCGGGTAGTGACCAACGCAGACCTAGCCAAAATCATGGAAACCACCGACGAGTGGATTCAGGAACGCACCGGTATCCGCGAGCGGCGCTGGTTTGAGGAAGGCAAGGACACTACTGCCAACATGGGTGCGGCCGCGGCCCGCAAGGCCCTGGAAATGGCCGGCCTTGAGCCCGACGACGTGCAGATGATTGTCTTCGCCACCCTGTCGCCCGACTACTTCTTCCCTGGCTCCGGCGTGTTGCTGCAGCGTGAGCTGGGCATCAAGGCTCCCATTCCGGCCTTCGACGTGCGCAACCAGTGCTCGGGCTTCGTGTACGCGCTGAGCATGGCCGACCAGTTTATCAAAACCGGCATGTACGACACGGTGCTGGTCGTGGGCTCCGAAATCCACTCCTCCGGCCTCGATAAAACCACCCGGGGCCGCAGCGTCTCGGTTATCTTCGGCGACGGCGCCGGCGCCGTCCTGCTACGCCCCAGCACCCGCGAAGGGCACGGCATCCTGAGCACCCACCTGCATTCGCAGGGGGAGCACGCCGAGGAGCTGATTGTGAAGGAGCCGGGCTCGAACCGCGACAACCGGCTGGAGTACGTTATGGCCAACGAGCTGGAAATGTACCCCTACATGAACGGCCAAAATGTGTTCAAGCACGCCGTGGTCCGCTTTCCGCAGGTTATCAAGGAAGCCCTCGACCAGAACGGGATGCAGCCCTCCGACATCGACATGCTGATTCCGCACCAGGCCAACCTGCGCATCACCCAGTACGTGCAGCAGAAGATGCAGCTGCCCGACGAGAAGATCTACAGCAACATTCAGCGCTACGGCAACACCACCGCCGCCTCGGTGCCCATTGCCCTGAGCGAGGCCGTGGCCGAAGGCAAGATCAAGCGCGGCGACCTGGTGTGTCTGGCGGCCTTTGGCTCCGGCTTCACGTGGGCCTCGGCCCTGATTAAGTGGTAACCGTTGACTAGTACCGGCTGAGCGTGGTGGCCCGGGCCGCCACGGCAGCTTGCCGAAGCGGGGTAGCGGGCATTTTGCCGCCGCTACCCCGTTTTTTGTTAATCTTTGTCCCCGATTCCTGAATGTGCGCTTACCCATTCGGCCTTTCTACTTCAACTTCTGCCCAGCGTGCCGAGCTATACCGAGGAAAACTACCTGAAGGCCATCTACAAGCTGTGGGAAGCCGAGCCGGGCGTGGAAGTCAGCACCAACCGTATTGCGGAAGTGCTGCAGACCCGGGCCGCCTCGGTCACGGATATGCTGCGCCGCCTCGGGGAAAAGGGGCTGCTGCACTACCAGCGCTACCGGGGCGTCTCGCTCACCCATGAGGGGCAGCGGCTGGCGCTGCTGACCATCCGCAAGCACCGGCTCTGGGAAGTGTTTCTGGTGCAGAAGCTGGGCTTCACCTGGGACGAGGTGCACGAGGTAGCCGAGGAAATGGAGCACCTGCAGTCCCCGCTGCTCATCCGCCGCCTCGACGAGTTTCTGGACTTCCCCCAGTTCGACCCCCACGGCGACCCAATCCCGGCCGAGGACGGCGCCATCCTGCGCCCCCGCCACCGCCTCGTAGCCGACCTGCAGCCGGGCGACGGCGGCACGGTGGTGGCCGTCAAAAACACCTCGGCTCCCTTCCTGCAGTATCTCGATAAGGTTGGGCTGGGCCTCGGCACCCGACTTGAAGTACTGGACAAGGTATCCTTTGACAACTCACTAGAAATCAAGGTAAATAATCATAGCATTGCCCTGATATCGGCGGAGGTCAGCCGCAATATTTTCATCGGGGGCTAGCAGCCAAGGATGGGCTGATTTCGCCCCGGAGCCCGACGGCCCCGGCGTTGCCTATCTTTGTGGCCCGCTCACTTTTTCCCGTTGCCGTGGCCCTTCCGCTACCTCCCGCGCTTTCCGATACCATTGTCGCCTTGTCTACGCCACCCGGCGCCGGGGCCATTGCCCTGCTGCGGCTGTCGGGCCCCGACGCCATTGCCCTCACCGACTCCGTTTTTGGGGGTAAGCGCCTGCGCGAGCAGCTCAGCCACACCCTGCACTTCGGCACCATCCGCGACGCCGGCCGGATTCTGGACGAGGTCGTGGTGTCTTTGTTTCGGGGGCCGCACTCCTACACCCGCGAGGATGTGGTCGAAATCAGCTGCCACGGCTCCGACTACATTGTGCAGCAGATACTGACGCTGCTCACCCGCCGCGGCGCCCGTCTGGCCGAGGCCGGCGAGTTTACCAAGCGTGCCTTTTTGCACGGGGCCTTCGATCTGGCCCAGGCTGAGGCCGTCGCCGACCTGATTGCCGCCGATTCGGCCCTCTCGCACCAGGTAGCCCTGCAGCAGATGCGCGGGGGCTTTTCGCAGGAGCTGCGCGAGCTGCGGGGCCGGCTGGTCAACTTTGCCGCCCTGCTGGAGCTGGAGCTCGACTTCGGGGAGGAAGACGTGGAGTTTGCCGAGCGCACCGGGCTGGTGAGCCTGCTGCAGGAAGTTCAGACCCTGGTGCGCCGCCTGCTGCGCTCCTTCGAGCTGGGCAACGTCATCAAGAACGGCGTCACGACCGTCATTGCCGGCAAGCCCAACGCGGGCAAGTCGACCCTGCTCAATGCGCTGCTCAACGAGGAGCGCGCCATTGTCTCGGCCATTGCCGGCACCACCCGCGACCTGATCGAGGATGAGGTCAGCATCGAGGGCATCCGCTTCCGCTTCGTGGATACGGCCGGCCTGCGCGACACAACGGACGTGGTCGAGTCAATCGGCGTGGCGCGCACCAAAAAGCGGGTAACCCAGGCGGCGCTGCTGCTTTATCTGTTCGATATTACGGGCACAACTCCCGCTGAAGTAGCCGCCGAGATTGAGGCGCTCAACCCCGGCCGGCACATCCCGACGCTGGCCGTGGGCAACAAGCGCGACGTGGCTTCCGACCAGGAAATTGCCGCCTTCCAAAATCTCCCCGATACCGTTCTGATTGCCGCCTCCCGCGGCGACGGCCTCGACGAGTTGCAGGCGCTGCTGCTGCAGCGCGTGCGCGGCGAAGGCCTCGACCGCACGGGTTCGGCCACCATCGTCACCAATCTGCGCCACGCCCGCAGCCTCGAAAAAACCAACGGCGCCCTCGACAGCGTGCTGCTGGGGCTGGGCAACGGCACCGGCACCGAACTGCTGGCGGCCGACTTGCGGCACGCCTTGGCGGCCCTGGGCGAAATAACCGGCGAAATTTCGTCCGACGACCTTCTCACGAGTATATTTACGCAGTTTTGCATCGGAAAATGACCTTGGTCATTACTTGTTGACTGCCCGGCCAATTCCTCTGCGGGCCGCGCTTGCCCGGCTTGGCCTGTTGATTGGGAACGTTCTCATTTTCTAACAACACCCTGGGAGAAATTGCAGTATAGAGTTAAAGGCACCGGAATCTTTCCGGCTTGCCGGTAATTCTTTAGTTTCGCCCCGTAACCACCCTCTAACCAACCCCTATGGCAGAGTCTGCTGAGATTATCCTCGACGGGAAATCCTACTCCTTCCCCGTCACTGAAGGTAGCGAACACGAAAAGGCAATCGATATTGCCAAGCTGCGTGACCAAACCGGCTACATCACCATTGATTCGGGCTACAAAAACACGGGTGCCACCAAAAGTGCCATCACGTTCCTCGATGGTGAAGAAGGCATTCTGCGCTACCGCGGCTACCCCATTGAGCAACTGGCCGAAAAATCCAGCTTCCTGGAAGTATCCTACCTGTTGATCTACGGTAAGCTCCCAACCACGGCCGAGCTGGCTAATTTCGGCGACCAGATCACCAAGCACACGCTGGTGCACGAGGACGTGCGGAAGATTTTCGACGGCTTTCCTTCGGCGGCTCATCCCATGGCCATTCTGAGCAGCCTGATCTGCTCACTCACCGCCTTCTACCCCGAAAGCGTATCGCCGGATCTGAGCAAGGAGGAGATTGACCTGAACGTCATTCGTTTGATGGCCAAAATCTCGACCATTGCCGCCTGGACGTACAAGAACAACATGGGTCACCCGCTGAACTATCCGCGCAACGACCTCGACTACTGCTCCAACTTCCTGTACATGATGTTCAGCTTCCCCACGGAGAAGTATGAAATCAACCCAAAGGTGGTTAGCGCCCTCAACAAGCTGCTCATCCTGCACGCCGACCACGAGCAGAACTGCTCTACCTCGACGGTGCGGCTGGTTGGCTCAGCCAACGCCAGCCTCTACGGCTCGGTTTCGGCCGGTATCAACGCCCTGTGGGGCCCGCTGCACGGCGGAGCCAACCAGGAAGTGTTGGAGATGCTGCAGGCCATTCAGAAGGACGGTGGCAATACCCAGAAGTGGGTGGACAAGGCCAAGGACAAGAATGACTCATTCCGTCTGATGGGCTTTGGCCACCGCGTATACAAGAACTTCGACCCGCGCGCCAAGATCATTAAAAAGGCCGCCGACGAAGTGCTGACTGCGCTGGGCATCGAGGATCCGCTGTTGAAGATTGCGCAGGAGCTGGAGCAGGCCGCCCTCACCGATCCGTATTTCGTTGAGCGCAAGCTGTATCCGAACGTTGACTTCTACTCCGGCATCATCTACCGCGCCATCGGCATTCCGACCGAGATGTTCACGGTGATGTTTGCGCTGGGCCGCTTGCCCGGCTGGATTGCCCAGTGGAAAGAGATGCGCGAGAACAAAGAGCCTATCGGCCGGCCGCGCCAGGTTTACACCGGTGAGCTGGAGCGTGACTACCTCAGCATTGAGCAGCGCTAGCACCCTTTTTACCTGTAGCCAAAAACAAGAAAGCCCGCTCATCAGCGGGCTTTCTTGTTTTTGGCGGTTCGGGCTCTAGCGGGCATTCACCGCCAGGGTCGAGATTTTAGATGCGTTATAAACCATCAGCTGCTTTGGCAGCAACAGCGCGGCCAGGTCCCAGTCGTAGCGCGACTGGAGCTCGGCCAGCTGTTCGTCCAGCTTAGCGGGTGTTGAGGCAAAGCGCGCTTTGATGGTTTCCATTTCGGTCATCATCACCAAATTCAGGCGCTTTACTTGCAGATACTGTCCTTCATTCAGCTTAGTCGTCTCCGCAATGCGGCGCGATAGAGCCGTTACCCGCTCGTGCAGGGCAGCATCACTGGAAACGACGTCCTGGGCCATTACCAGTGGGGCACCTAGCAACAGCAGCAAACAGGAAGTGAGGTAGATTTTTTTCATAACAGTGGGATTTGGAGAGTGGAAGTTGTGAAGGGTAACCGCAGTTGAGGAACAATTAAATATACCAATAATATTTAACAATATCAATTTTTTATGTAAATAAAATAACCAGATACCATAATAATTACGGGTAAGTCACCAATCGTTTTCAGCACGGATGGCTGCCATATAACGGCGGACAAAATAAAAGCCCGCCTGGAAGCGGGCTTTTATTCCAGATAAGCAATCCGGGCTAGCGGGGCGTGCTGCCCAGGGCAGTCATGCTCGTTTGAGCCTGGTGGTACATGGCTACCTGCTTAGGCCGCAGTAAGGAGGCAAGGTCCATGTCGTAGCGCATCTGGGCTTCGGCCAGGTGTTGGTCTAGGATAGAAGGGTCGGCTGCGAAACGAGTTTTCAAATCGTCGGCCTCAGTGAGCATGCGCACATTGAGCAGCTTTACTTTAAGGTATTGGCCCTCGTCGAGCTGCACTTTGGCCGCCATCGAGCGGGTCATGGCCGTGGCGCGCATCTGGATAGCCGAGCCGCCGTCAGCGGCCATTGCTGCCACCCGCAGGCCCAGCAGCATAAAGGCGAAAATGTAGGCTTTTTTCATCTTGGTGAACGGTTTGTGAGGAAGAAAGTGAAATGGCATGAGCAATGAACATCCGGTAATTGGGTACCTACTCAGTAAGGAGTAGAGGCGTGATACAGGTTGCCCGAATCCGGTACCCTAAACTGAATACCCAAATATACCTGTTTTATTTAAAAATAAAAAGATTTTTTATAACTATTCTGCTCAAAAGCTTTTTTGGCAGTATACTATTCACCTCATAATCAACCCACTAAAAATCCCAGGAAAAAGGAATACTACAATGAAAAAAACCTGCCACTGGATAGTGACAGGCTTCATCAACGACCCCCAAAAGGCACTTTTACAGAATTCGGAACTCAATGCGGCGGTTTTGCTGGCGGTGCTGCTCGGTGTCATTGGCCGTCAGGGGCTTGGTTTCGCCGTAGCCTTTGTAGCGCAACCGGGTGGCTTTTACTCCGTGCTCCACCAGATAAGTGTACACTGACCGGGCCCGGTTCTGGGACAAGGTCACATTGTCGGCATCCGCCCCGATGTCATCGGTGTGGCCGGATATTTCCACGGCCACTTCCTGATACTGCCGCATAAACTGAATCAGGCGGTTCAGTTCCGTACGGGACTTGGGCTTGAGCTGAAACTCGTTGGTATCAAAAAACAGGTTGTTCAGCACGATGCTGCGGCCAGCCCGCAGCGGCTCCAAGTAGATATCGAGGGTCAACGGGTCGAAGCTGCGCTTGTCGGAGTAGTCAAAGCTCAGGCTCTTCATCAGGTACTTGTCGGCCGCGGCGTACATGGCGTACTGCCGGCCTTCGTTGAGCACCACGGTATAGTCACCGTCTTCCGGGTCGGAGCTCACGTACTGGGTCAGCTCGTCGGTGAGCAGATCGTAGAGCTGCACGTCCGCCTGAATGGGTTTTTTGGTAATGGCATCGAACACCCGGCCCTGGGTGTAGGTGCTGGTTTCGCGGGCCCGTACGGGCTGGGGTACTTCAAAACCGAACAGCTCCACCGGCCGCTCCCGCTCCGACTTCATTCCCGGCTCAGCCGCGCGCGACCGGGAGCAGAAGCCCCGCCGGTTGTCGGAAGAGATGAACAGAGAGGCTTCGTTTTCGAACGTATTGAGCGGATAGCCCAGGTTCTGCGGGTCGCTCCACTTAGGTCCCTGCAGCTCGCAGCGGTACACATCCAGCCCACCCATGCCCACCAGCCCGTCGGTAACGTAGTAGAGCGTGGTGCCGCTGGCGTGAATGAAGGGAGCCATATCCTTACCGGGCGTGTTGACCGGCTCGCCCAGGTTGCGCGCCAGGCTCCAGGTGCCGTCGGGCTGCAGGTTGGTCACGTACAGGTCTTCCTGGCCCTTGCCGCCGCGGCGCGTAGAGGTAAAGTACAGGGTGCGCCCATCGGCCGAAAGCGTCGGCTGAGAGTCCCACTCCACCGAATTCACGTTGCGGCCCAGGTTCTGGGGCTTGCTCCAGTTGTTGCCCGTGCGGCGGGAGATGTACAGGTCACAGTTGCCCACGGCGTTGGGCCGGTCGCAGGAGGCGAAAACCAGGGTTTTGCCGTCGCCGGAGATGGTGCCGGCGCCTTCGTTGTAGGGCGTATTGATGGCCTTTGAAATCGGCACCGGCTGCCCCAGCGACCCGTCCTTGTTCTGCTTGGCAATGTACAGGTCCTCGTCGCTCTGGGCAGTGGGCCGGGCCGTGTAGAGCAGAAAGCGGTTGTCGGCCGTAAGAGCAGGAAAGTACTGAAAGCGGAAAGTGTTCAGCGGCTCGCTGAGACGCTCGGGCACCACCCCGACCGGGGCGGCCATGGCTTTAGCCGCAAACTCGCAGTTCAGCAGCTGGCGCTGGGCCCGAAAGACGAAGCGCTGGCCCTTGGGAGCCGTTTTGATGTAGCGCTTGTAGTTGTCGCCGGCCGTAGTATACTCCCCAAAGCTTATAGCCAGGTCGGCCAGGGTATAGTAGTCGAGGGAGCGGGCGGGGTCGAGGGCCAGCTTGCCGAGGCCGTCGCGGTAGGCTTCAAAGGCCCCGCGGTTTTCCCCCATGGCTTTCAGCAGCGAACCCTTCAGAATATAGGGTTCGCCCATCGACGGAAACTTCTGGTTGAGAACTGTCAGCGTCTCAATGGCCTTATCGAAGTTGCGGTCCTTGGCCAGCGCCTGCGCCTTTTCGTACAGGCTGCGGGCTTTGGCATTCGCAATAGGCTTGCTCTGAGCCACTACCGTATAAGTCGGCAGAACGCTAAGCGCAACGGAGAACAGGGGGAGCAGTAGCAAACAGCGCATAGGGCCGGAAGCTACGGAATATCAAGGTATTTATGCGTCTGCAGCGACACCTGCCAGCGCGGATTTTCTTTCACATAATCCACTATCTGCGGGGTCATTTGGGCGGCGCGGCTCCATTCGGGCTGCAGGTACAGGCGGGTGTGCGGCCCGACCTGGGCGGCGTGCTCCTCGGCCCACTTAAAGTCACTCTGGTTGAAGACAATAATCTTCAGCTCGTGGGCCTGCCGCAGCACCTCGGGCCGCGGGGCTTTAAATTTTTTGGGCGACACGCAGATCCAGTCCCACTCGCCGCTGAGCGGGTAGGCGCCGGACGTTTCAATCCAGTTCTGGCAGCCCGCCAGGTGCAGGGCAGCCGTCAGGTGGGTCAGATCGTGCATCAGGGGCTCCCCGCCGGTGATGACCACGTTGCGCCCCGGATACTGCAGCACCTGGGCCACCATGTCGGCCAGGGCGACGCGCGGGTGGGCATCGGCGTCCCAGGATTCCTTCACGTCGCACCACACGCAGCCTACGTCGCAACCGCCGAGGCGCAGGAAGTAGGCGGCGCGGCCCGTGTTATAGCCTTCGCCCTGAATGGTGTAAAACTGCTCCATCAGGGGCAGCGCGGCTACCGCCGACTCAGAGGCCGAGGGCACCGACGTAACGGGAAGTACGTGCAGCAAAACGAGAGGAAAAAGGTAAGTCCGGTTTTGCTACCTGTCCGGGGCACCGCAGCGCCCCGGACAGGTAGCAAAACCGGACCTCAAAATTACGACAACCCGCTGATTTTTGAAAGGTTGCCAGCGGAATAAGTCGGGCTAGCGCGGATAGACTTCGCCCTTGGCCGCCCGCAGCGTGTTGAGCAGCAGCATGGCAATGGTCATGGGACCCACGCCCCCGGGTACGGGCGTGATGAAGCTGGCTTTGGGAGCCACTTCCGCAAAGTTCACGTCCCCGCGCAGCGCCCAGCCGGCTTTCTTGGTGGCGTCTTCCACGCGGGTGGTACCCACGTCGATAACCACCGCGCCGGGGCTCACCATATCGGCCGTCACGAAGCCGGGCCGGCCCAGCGCCGCCACTAGAATGTCGGCCGTGCGGGTTATCTGGGCCAGGTTCTGGGTGCGCGAATGACATAAAGTCACGGTGCAGTTGCCAGGCTCCAAGTTCTTGGCCAGCAGAATACTAACCGGCGTACCAACGATGTTGCTCCGCCCAATAACCACGCAGTGCTTACCGTCCGTCACCAGGTTGTAGCGGCGCAGCAGCTCCACGATGCCCGAGGGCGTAGCGGGCAGCAGCGCCGGCAGCCCGGCCACCATCCGCCCGATGTTCATCGGGTGAAAGCCATCCACATCCTTCTCCGGCCGGATGGCCTCAATCACCTTGTTGGGGTCGATGTGCCTGGGCAGGGGCAGCTGCACGATGAAGCCATCGATTCGTTCGTCCTCGTTCAGCTCGGCTACCTTGGCCAGCAGCTCGGCTTCGGTGATGGTGTCTTCGTAACGCAGCAGCGTGCTTTCGAAGCCGACCCGCTCGCAGGCCAGCACCTTGTTACGCACGTAGGTTTCGGAGCCGCCGTCGTGGCCGACGAGGATGGCCGCCAGGTGCGGGGTCTTCAGCCCGTCGGCCCGACGCTGGGCTACTTCGGCGGCAATTTCCACCTTGATGTCTTCGGCAGTCTGCTTGCCGTCGATGAGGCGGTAGGTAGCGGGGGCTTCGGGAGCGGTGGTCATAGCTAGTCTTTTTCTACCTGATTGGCTTTCTGGCTTTCTTCGTGTTGGGCAATAGCTTCGCGGCCGGACTGGAGAATGTTCTTCTCCATCTCGGGCCAGTCGTCACGCCACCGGAACTTCAGTTCCTGGCCGCGGCGGATTTTTTCCAGCTGCATTTCGGTGGTACAATCCTGGGTGAGCTTGTTGGTCATCTTACTGGAGTTAGTCACACAGAGCTTTTGCAAGGATTGCATGAAGTGAAAAAATGTTGGCGCAAAAAAAACGCGGCTCGGGGGCCGCGCTTAATAATCAATCGAGTTTGAGGACGGCCAAAAAGGCCTCCTGAGGTATCTCCACGGAACCGACCGAGCGCATGCGCTTCTTGCCTTCCTTCTGCTTTTCGAGCAGCTTGCGCTTGCGGCTGATGTCGCCGCCGTAGCACTTGGCAATTACGTTCTTACGCAGGGCCTTCACCGTTTCGCGGGCAATGATCTTCTGGCCGATCGAGGCCTGAATGGCAATGTCGAACATCTGGCGCGGCAGCAGCTCGCGCAGCTTTTCGCAGATCCGCTTGCCCCAGTCGTAGCTCTTGGAGCGGTGCACGATGGCCGACAAGGCATCCACCTTCTCGCCGTTGAGCATGATATCGAGCTTGACCATATCCGACTCGCGGAAGCCGATCAGCTCGTAGTCGAGCGAGGCGTAGCCGCGGCTGATGGTCTTGAGCTTGTCGAAGAAGTCGAACACGATTTCGCCCAGCGGCAGCTCAAAGTTCATCTCCACCCGCTCCGACGTGAGGTAGCTCTGGCCCTTGATGATGCCGCGCTTTTCCATGCACAGCGTGATGATGGCGCCCACGTAGTCCGAAGCCGTGATGATCTGGGCTTTGATGTAGGGCTCCTCGATGTACTTGATCAGGTTGGGCTCCGGCATCTCGGAGGGTGCGTTGATGGTCAGCAGCTGGTCCTTGGTGCCGGTGGCGTGAAACTGCACGCTGGGCACGGTGGTAATGACCGTCATGTTGAACTCGCGCTCCAGGCGCTCCTGCACGATTTCCATGTGCAGCATGCCCAGAAAGCCGCAGCGGAAGCCAAAGCCCAGCGCTACCGACGTCTCGGGCTCCCAGACCAGGGAAGCATCGTTGAGCTGCAGCTTTTCCATGCTGGAGCGCAGCTCTTCGTACTCGGTGGTATCGACGGGGTAGATGCCGGCAAATACCATCGGCTTCACGTCGGCAAAGCCCTGAATGGCTTCGGCCGTGGGCCGGGCGGTGTGGGTAATCGTGTCGCCGACCTTCACCTCGCGGGCTTCTTTGATGCCCGAAATCAGGTATCCCACGTTGCCGGCGCTCATTTCCTGGCGCGGCTCCTGGTTGAGGCCCAGAATGCCGATTTCGTCGGCGCCGTACTCCTTGCCCGTGGCCATGAAGCGGAGCTTGTCGCCCTTGCGCATGGTACCGTTCTTAATGCGGAACAGCACCTCGATGCCGCGGTAGGAGTTGTAGACCGAGTCGAAGATCAGGGCCTGCAAGGGCTCGTCCGGGTCGCCTTTGGGGGCCGGAATCCGGTCACAGATGGCGTTCAGGATGGCCTCAATACCGATGCCGGCCTTGCCCGAGGCGTGGATGATGTCGTCGATGTCGCAGCCGATCAGGTCCACGATTTCGTCGGACACTTCTTCGGGCATGGCGTGGGGCAGGTCGATTTTGTTGAGCACCGGAATGATTTCCAGGTCCGAGCCGATGGCCAGGTACAGGTTGGAAATCGTCTGGGCCTCAATACCCTGGGAGGCATCCACAATCAGCAAAGCGCCTTCGCAGGCGGCAATGGAGCGGCTGACCTCGTAGCTGAAGTCGACGTGGCCGGGAGTGTCAATCAGGTTCAGCGTGTACATCTCCCCTTTATAGGGATACTGCATCTGAATGGCGTGGCTCTTGATGGTGATGCCCCGCTCCCGCTCCAGATCCATGTTGTCGAGCAGCTGGGCTTGCATATCGCGCTTCGAGACGGTGCTGGTAAATTCCAGCAGGCGGTCGGCCAGCGTGCTTTTGCCGTGGTCGATGTGGGCGATGATGCAGAAATTGCGGATGTTCTTCACTAGTGGCGTGTTTTCTAGACTCAAAGGTAGGCAAAACCGCCCGCAAATGCTATTTCGGGCCCGTGGGCTCCGGCAGAATGCCCCCGCGGGAATGTGCGGCCGACTCTCTATTTTTAGCCTCGTATCCTGCTGCTCCCGTTTAGTATGTCCGTCGAATCCGCCGCTTTTTCTACCAGCCCCTCTGCCAAGCCCACGATTACGGCCCTGAACAGCACGGTTATCTACGTGCTGGCCTACCTGCTCACCCAGGGCGTGTACCAGGCCGCCACGGTGCGCATGGCCGCCCGGCTGAGCATTCCCGGTATCTGGCGGGTGAGCAGTATCCGGTTTCAGATGGCGGACCCCGAATGGTGGCGCACGGCGGTACTGGCCGTGTACGGGGTGGGGCCGGCGGCCTGCATGCTGGTCGGGCTGGCGGCGGCGCTCTGGTTCTGGAAGCGCGCCCGGCTGTAGCGGGGGCTGCTGAAGCTGTTTCTGCTGTGGGTGGCGCTGCACTGCTGCAACCTGGTGCTGGGGGCCCTGGTGGCCGATACGTTTACCGAGTCGTGGGCGTGGTATATTCCCAGCTGGCTGTTTATGGCCGGCAACGGCATCAACATTGCTGTGGCCGTGGTAGCCGGGCTGCTGCAGCTGGCCGTAGGCTACTTCGCGGCCGTCGGCTTCCTGCAAAGCCACGACTCCATTACCCTGATGCAGTACGACAACCGGCCCCAGCTGATCCGGGCCGGCATTGTGGTGCCCTGGCTGGCGGGCAGCCTGTTGGTGGTGGCCCTGAAATGGCCTGAGCTGAGCCGCAACGAGGGGCTGCACTTCCTGACCCTGGGCCTGCTGCTGCTGCCCATGGCGCTGCACAGCGCCAACGAGCCTTTTGAGCTCACCATTCCGGCCTCCAAACGGACTCAGGTAGCCTGGGGCCTGCTGGCGCTGACTTTGCTGGCTGCCGGCGCCTGGCGCCTGGCGCTCAGTCCGGGCGTGGCTTTCTAGCGCCCGCCAACCTTGCCGGCCGGCCTTTGTTGTAGGAACTCACTTACTTTCCCAACCCCTCCCTTATGAGTATTCTCCTCGAACAAGCCCAGGATGCCGTGCGCGCCGCCCAGCAGAAAGCCCTGGAGCTGGGTGTTAAGATGAATATTGCCGTCGTTGATGCCGGGGCCAACCTCACCGCCTTCGTACGCATGGATGGCGCCTGGCTCGGCTCGGCCGACATTGCCCAGCGCAAGGCCCGCACGGCCCGCTACTTCGACATGCCCACCGGCGAGCTGGGCAAGCTTTCCCAGCCCGGTGGCCCGCTCTACCACATTGAGCACTCCAACGGCGGCCTGATTACCTTCCCCGGCGGCCTGCCCATCAAGGATAGTAACGGCCGCGTTATCGGGGCCATCGGCGTGTCGGGCAGCTCGGTGGAGGACGACCATACGGTGGCCACAGCCGGCGCCGCCGCCGTGCGCGACGTGCACTAACCGAGCGAGCTTTCGTTGCTAGCCAGCCGGCCCCCTTTCGAGCGGGCCGGCTGTTTTTTTTGAGCGCCTCTACCCGGCTGGCCCCCGGGCTTGGGACAGCCGAGCCAGTAAACGACCCGGGCAGGCAACTTTTACCCCGCGGGTCGGCATCTGACAGGAAACCTTTCCTGTTCACTATGCCTCAGTCCTTGCTCCGCCGGCTTATGCTGGCCTTTGTCCTGCTGCTATCTATGCTTAGTGCCCGGGCCCAGCCAGCCGCTACGGGCACCGTCATCACGGCTACCGGCGTACCCGTACCCTTTGCCTCCGTGGGCGTCAGGGGGAAGCCGGTGGGCACCGTGGCCGACGGGCAGGGCGTTTTCCTGCTTTCCACCCTGGCCCAGGCCGCTGGCACCGACACGGTAGTCGTCTCCTGCATCGGCTACGAGCCCCGCCAGCTGTTGCTGAGCCGGCTCCGCCAGCAGCCGGCCGTGCAGCTCACTCCCGCCCCTACTCCCATTCGGGAAGTGCAGGTGCGCCACGCCCGGGTTACGCCCGCCACGCTGGGGCGCACCGCCACCGGCGGCACCGCCCACTGGACCACCAGCAGCCGCGACATCTCCGAGGTCGACGGCAACCGGGGCTGGGAAGTCGGTACCGTACTGCCCATTACCCGCAACAGCTACGTCGACAGCTTCCACTTCTATATCGAGCAAAACGAGTTCGGGCCGATTCGCCTGCGCTTTGTGCTCTACAAGATGGAACACGGCCAGCCCACCGAGCTGCTGCTCACCGACGACGTGCAGTTTACCATTCCGGCCGGGCAGACCGGCTGGATCGACGTGGCGCTGGCAAAGTACCGCCTCCACCTGCCCAAGGGGCAGACCGTGGCCGCCGGCATCCAGTGGCTGCAGGGCCAGCAGCTCAGCCCTGACAAAAACCACTTCGGCGGCCCCGGCGCCTTTCCTTCGCCCCGGCACCGCGCCCTGGCCCGGGATAAAAGCGAGGCTCACTGGCGCGTCTTCCCCATTAATGTGAGTATGTATCTGGCCGTGCAGACGTATAAATGACAGCGTTACTCGTTACATCTATAAAGCTGCTTGTTGACACTCCGGCCTGCCAGCATCTTCCCCTACTCGGGTAAAGCCCCTACCGATTGAATAGACGCTCCTATTGGCGGAAACTATTACGTGTCGCACCCTTGAACCCAGACTATGCTTTTCACTATCGACAACCGACGCTTCGAATTTCTGATGGCCAGCTCCGTATCAACCCGTGATGGAATGGGCTGGGAGTTGTGGGAGTATGTAGGTGGTGACTGGAATTTACTGATCGAAATTTTTAGGGATGACCAGTTGAGAAAAATTGACTTCACGGCTTTTGGTAACATAGAAGTCCCTTTTGCCGCCATGGAAGTTCTCTTAAACCACTTCAATGAGAATGGTGGCAAGGACTTTCACATCTACTCCGAAGAGTAAGTCCCGGCTTACAACCGCTGCTAACAAACGCCCCCCGCTCCCACCGCCGGGGCTTTTTTCGTACCTTCGCTACCCCAAATTCCACCCTACTTCCCCGCGCTATGTCAGTAGCTCCCGCAGCTCCCTATAAGCCGAAAAACCACATCCGCATCGTCACCGCCGCCGCCCTGTTTGACGGGCACGACGCGGCCATCAACATCATGCGCCGCATCATTCAGAGCAGCGGGGCCGAAGTCATCCACCTGGGCCACAACCGCTCGGTGCAGGAAATCGTGGACTGTGCCATCCAGGAAGATGCCCAGGCCATTGCCATTACCAGCTACCAGGGCGGCCACAACGAGTACTTCAAGTACATGTTCGACCTGCTCAAGGAGCGCGGCGCGGGCCACGTGCGCCTGTTCGGCGGCGGCGGCGGCGTGATTCTGCCCACCGAAATTGCCGACCTCGAACAGTACGGCATCGAGCGCATCTACTCCCCCGACAACGGCCGCGCCATGGGCCTGCAGGGCATGATCAACGATTTGCTGGAGCGCTGCGACTTCCCCACCGGCCAGAACCTGAACGGCGAAGTCAACCACGTCAAGGAGAAAGACGCCCGCAGCATCGGCCGCCTCATTTCGGCCGCCGAAAACTTCCCCGAGGAGTTCGCTCGGGTAAGAGGGCAACTGGTTTCCGACTTCCAGCAGAACGAAGGCGGTGCCGAGAGCCAAAAACCACTACCCAAAAACCAAACCCCAATATTAGGCATCACCGGCACCGGCGGCTCGGGTAAGTCGAGCCTGGTGGATGAGCTGGTGCGGCGCTTTTTGATGGACTTCCCCGAGAAGACCATTGCTATTATCTCCGTCGACCCCAGCAAGCGCAAGACCGGCGGGGCTCTGCTTGGCGACCGGATCCGGATGAACTCCATCAACTCGCCGCGGGTGTACATGCGCAGCCTGGCCACGCGCCAGAGCAACCTGGCCCTGAGCAAGTACGTGCAGGACGCCGTGGACGTGGTGCGGGCCGCCGAGTTCGACCTGATCATCCTCGAAACCTCCGGCATCGGGCAGTCCGACACCGAAATCATCGAGCACTCCGACGCCAGCCTCTACGTGATGACGCCCGAGTACGGCGCGGCCACCCAGCTGGAGAAAATCGACATGCTCGACTTCGCCGACGTCATTGCCCTCAACAAGTTCGACAAGCGCGGCGCCCTCGATGCCCTGCGCGACGTACGCAAGCAGTACCAGCGCAACCACGGCCACTGGGACCAGCCGCTCGACGACATGCCGGTCTTCGGCACCATCGCCTCCCAGTTCAACGACCCGGGCATGAACCGCCTCTACCGCGCCATTCTGCGCATGGTGGAGGAGAAAACCGGGGCCCAGTTTTCCTCCAAGCTCGAAACCAGCGGGGCGGATTCGGAGAAGATCTACATCATTCCGCCGCACCGCACCCGCTACCTTTCCGAAATCGCCGAAACCAACCGCCAATATGACCAGTGGGTTCTTAAACAAGCTGACGCCGCTCAGCAGCTCTACGGCATCCGACAAGCCATCGGAGCCGTCCAAAGTCTCGGAAACGCCGCTGGCGGACCTGGCACCGGGGGCAGCGGCAGTGGACCCGAATCCGGAAGCCTCGTGGCCGGCCTGGAGAGCACCTTCGAGGAGGTCAAACTCCGGCTGGACGGGCAGAACTGGAAACTCCTGGAAACCTGGCCGAATAAAGTAGCCGCCTACAAGGCCCCGGAGTTCGTGTTCAGGGTGCGCGACAAGGAAATCCGCATCCAGACCCACACCACCAGCCTCAGCAACCAGCAGATTCCCAAAGTCAGTTTGCCGCGCTACACGGCCTGGGGTGACCTCTTGCGTTGGCAGCTCCAGGAAAACGTGCCCGGCGAGTTTCCCTACACCGCCGGCGTGTTCCCCTTCAAGCGCGAGGGCGAAGACCCCACCCGCATGTTTGCCGGTGAGGGCGGCCCCGAGCGGACCAACCGCCGCTTCCACTACGTGAGCATGGGCCTGCCCGCCAAGCGCCTGAGCACCGCCTTCGACTCGGTGACGCTCTACGGCGAAGACCCCGACGTGCGGCCCGACATCTACGGCAAGATCGGCAACGCCGGCGTGAGCATCGCCTGCCTCGACGACGCCAAGAAGCTCTACTCGGGCTTCAACCTGGCCAACCCCAGCACCTCGGTCAGCATGACCATCAACGGCCCCGCCGCCACGCTGGCTGCCTTCTTCATGAACGCCGCCATCGACCAGCAGTGCGAGCTCTATATTAAGGAGCACGGCCTGGAAGACGAGGTGAACCAAAAAATCGATGCCCTCTACCAGGGCCAGACCCGCCCCCGCTACCAGGGCGAGCTGCCCGCCGGCAACGACGGCCTGGGCCTGCTGCTGCTCGGCGTGACGGGCGACCAGGTGCTGCCCGCCGACGTGTACGGCCCCATCAAAACCCGCACCCTGAGCCAGGTGCGCGGCACCGTGCAGGCCGACATCCTCAAGGAAGACCAGGCCCAGAACACCTGCATCTTCAGCACCGAATTTGCCCTGCGTCTCATGGGCGACGTGCAGGAGTACTTTATTAAGGAGAAGGTGCGGAATTTCTATTCCGTCTCTATCTCCGGCTACCACATAGCTGAAGCCGGGGCCAACCCGCTCACCCAGCTGGCCCTGACGCTGAGCAACGGCTTCACCTTCGTGGAGTACTACGTGAGCCGGGGCATGAGCGTGAACGACTTCGCCCCCAACCTCTCGTTCTTCTTCTCCAACGGCATCGACCCCGAGTACGCCGTCATCGGCCGGGTGGCCCGCCGCATCTGGGCCAAGGCCATGAAGCTGAAGTACGGCGCCGACGCCCGCTCGCAGATGCTGAAGTACCACATCCAGACCAGCGGCCGGAGCCTGCACGCCCAGGAAATAGACTTCAACGACATCCGCACGACGTTGCAGGCCCTCTACGCCATCTACGACAACTGCAACTCCCTGCACACCAACGCCTACGATGAGGCCATTACCACGCCCACCGAGGAATCGGTGCGCCGGGCCATGGCCATCCAGCTCATCATCAACCGCGAGCTGGGCTTAGCCAAAAACGAAAACCCGCTGCAAGGCTCCTTCATCATCGAGGAGCTCACCGACCTGGTGGAAGAGGCGGTACTGCTGGAGTTTGACCGCATCACCGAGCGCGGCGGCGTGCTGGGCGCCATGGAAACCATGTACCAGCGCGGCAAGATTCAGGAGGAAAGCATGCACTACGAGATGCTCAAGCACACCGGCGAGTACCCCATCATCGGTGTGAACACCTTCCTGTCCTCCAAAGGCTCGCCCACGGTGGTGCCCGCCGAGGTGATCCGCGCCACCGACGAGGAAAAGCAGTACCAGATTGAGATGCTCAACATCCTGCACGCCCGCAACGCCGACCAGGCCCCGGCCCGCCTCAAACAGCTCCAGCAAGTCGCCATTGCCAACGGCAACCTCTTCGCCGAGCTGATGGAAACCGTGAAGTTCTGCTCGCTCGGGCAGATTACGAATGCGCTGTTTGAGGTCGGGGGGCAGTATCGGCGGAACATGTAAGGCCGCAGATTGAACGGATTTTAACGGATTGAACGGATACTTTTCAACTGCATCATGGCTTACAGCGATTTTTCCGTTTTCGATTTGCGGCAGCAGTTCGACGTTCAGTTTCGCGCCGACACGCTCTTTCCTCAGCTTACACCGATTGAACCCACTGCGTGGCTCCGGGAAGCCTTGCGGAAAGGCCAGGATTTGGGTTTTAATAGTGAGAAGTCCCGTTCCGAACGGCTGGTAACGCCAGTGCTGATGGAGCTGAGCGACCTGAATCATCGCTCCTTTTCGATTTATTCGGGCATGAACCTGGACGTAGATATCGGCGCGGGACTGCGGGGCGAATGTGACTTTATCTTTTCTTTCAGCCGTATTCAGGACTTCATCGCGGCTCCGGTTTTCTGCATTGCCGAGGCCAAGAAGCAGGACCTGGAACTGGGCACCATTCAGTGCGCGGCGCAGCTTATCGCGGCCCGCCGACTGAACGAGCAGGAAAAGAATCCCATTCACACCCTTTATGGCTGCTCCACCACAGGCATCGAATGGCGCTTTCTGAAGTACGAAGGCAATGAGTTCATTCTGGATGAGCAACGCTATTATTTAGCTCAGCTACCTGCTTTGTTGGGTGCCCTACAAGCGGTGGTAGATGCCTCTAAGGGGCAAGGATAATTTCTGGACAAGCATGAAAACGACTAAACCAACCAAAGCCTTCGACGCCGTAGACATGATGCGCGCCATCCGGGCCAACATCACCCGCGAAACCGGGCACATGAGCTTCCAGGAACTGCAGCACTACCTGAAGCAGAAGCTCCAAGCCTCCGGCCTGCACCCCACTCCGCAAACCATCTAAACCCGCCACGCCGACCAGGCCCTGACCCGCCTCAAGCAGCTCCAGCAAGTCGCCATTGCCAACGGCAACCTCTTCGCCGAGCTGATGGAAACGGTGAAGTTCTGCTCCCTGAGGCAGATTACGAATGCATTGTTTGAGGTGGGCGGGCAGTATCGGCGGAACAAACAGAAGCATTTTTGACAAACCAATATTTTACTCAAAAAATTATCATGGAAGTTAGAGCAGATTCATGACCGCTGTACATGATAGCCACAGTGGTTGAACCAAGCTTTGGCATCGGTGCTGGTAATCCATTGCACGGCCGCGTGAATGGCTTCCAGC